>NZ_JBIASO010000026.1:0-83762 GCF_042890865.1 Streptomyces sp. NPDC002018 | reverse complement strand
ACCGCAGCCAACTCCTCACCCAGCACACCCGATCAACGACACGACCGATCAAGAAGACACGCCATCACGGAAGGCACATGACCAAGCCCTACTAGGGCAACGGGGTGCGATGTTGGGCTGGCCGCCGCGTTTGCGATAGCCTGCGATGTTCACCGCCAAGAGGGGGAGCAGCAGCTCCATGCCAGTAGTCACGCCTGCCGACCTAGTCTTGCTTCACATCTCAACCAGCAAGAGTGCTGTGATTTCCGCCATTCCAGCAGGGGGAGGGAGATATCCATTCCCGATCGCCCAGGTTATGCAACAGGTCGTAGTAGACCGATTACTGCTTGCAGGTGAACACTTGAGAGCAGGGGACCACCTCCTCTTTAGCGCGCAATACAGATCGGCGATTAGTCGCCATTATTATGCCATGTATCACGCTGCCCGGGCGATTGTCTTTGCCGAGAATCGCGGCGACGACTATGAGCGGCATAACATTCTCCCCAGAAACCTTCCTCCAACTCTCTTGAATTCGCCGACACGTGAGAGCGAATTGACAGATGCTCGCCTATTGCGCAACCAAGCAGATTATGACGCCTACCCGCTCAACGAAACCGAGTGGGAGAGTGATGCGCGGACGCTCGCTGTAACCGCCGCGAACTTTCTGCAAGCCAGTGAGTCATTTGCCTCAACGAATGGGTACATCTGATGTCAAGTGTCAACTATGAATCCTTGATCTCCAGCGCCCTCGAAGAGGCGGATATCAATATCGTTCGAGTCGATGAAAGGTCATTCCCTGGGGAAAGGTGGTTCGTCGTATGGGTTAATGAAGAATCTCTGGTAACTGCCCAGAGTCTCGCGGGTTCTATCGAGCAGGCATTGAATGATGTATCGGACGCCGCAAACGGGTCCCTGGTCGTCACTTTCAGACCCCACCGGGTCGAAGAAAAAAAGATTAGCGAGGAACAATCCAAGAGTCCCCTCTTGGGACCAAAAATGGACCAACTCATCCAATTGCTCGAGGCAAGGTCTCGCACATCGGACGCCCTCCCTAGCCTCAAGTATATGGAAGACCCTAGGGCCAGCCTAGCGGCCATTGGCGCCTCAAGGCACCACCTTGTCTATGGGCGACGAGGGGTGGGGAAAACAGCTCTTCTTCTCGAAGCGAAGCGAATTGCTGAAAGAGACGGGCACGTTACTGCTTGGACTAACGCCCATACACTGCGAAGGTTGGATGTCGCCAGCGCATTTATCGCAATTGCTGAGGTCTCCCTCAACTCCTTGATCCAACACGCTGGATCATCACAGGGGGAGTCTTATACACGACTCAAAGAAAGCAACGTTCGACTAGGGCACTTGCGAACGGAAGGACCCATTTCCGACTCGGTTCTCGGCGAGATGGTTGCTGAGTTGAATCGATCCCTACGTGCTGTTCTCCGGGAAGGCCTTGTTCGCTTCTATCTGTACATCGACGACTTCTACCTATTTCCACAAGCCGCACAACCTCACCTGCTGGACTGCGTCGCAGGCATGCTGCGTGATTGCGATGGATGGATCAAGGTTGCCAGTATTGAGCGACTCACCAGGCCATTTGAGCCCTCATCGAGAATTGGTATCGAAGTCCCGCACGATGCTTCGAAAATCGATCTCGATGTTACGCTCGAAGATCCTGGGTCCACACAGCGATTCCTTGAATCGGTGCTGTCTAATTATACAACCACTGCAGGACTTGCTAAGCCCTCCAGCATCGCACAAAACGCTGCACTAGGCAGGCTGGTTCTCGCCTCAGGTGGTGTACCGCGTGACTACCTTAATCTCTTCGCTTCCTCGATCGTGGCTGCACGCTCCCGGCCAAAAGCCCGAGAAATTGGCAGAGAAGATGTCGCAGATGCTGCTGGCCGGGCTGCCAGGAGTAAAAAGAGGGATCTAGAGCAAGACGTTTCCTCCGACAGTGCGGTCAGCCTAACTGCCGCCCTGAACACTCTCGCTGAAGAAGTACGTGGCACGGGTTATACATATTTCAAAGTCGACGTTATGCAGAAGTCTCACCAATTCTATGAGCTGCTGGGGCAGCTTGTCGACTTGCGATTCGCCCATTTGATTCAGTCGACACTCTCAGATCAACACCGGCCTGGAATCAAATACGAAGTATACATTCTTGACCTAAGCGAATATGCTGACGTCCGCCTAAAACGCGGCTTGGCCATTCTTGATCTAAGGGATGGGAAATGGAGTTTCCGGGTAAGCGGGACAGCCGGCACACAGAAGCAGCTACCAGGTACGCTTCTACGTGACGAATTGCGGCGCGCCCCGATTGTCAACCTGGAACAGCTTGCAGAGAAAGCAGCTGAACGAGTGGGGGGTGCCTAGACGCAGGAGGTCGACGGAGCAGGTTTGGCTGGTGGCCTGCTTCGGTCTAGCCTCGATTGTTCGGGAGCCTCCCGTCAGTTCGCCGACGAAAAAATCTTCGTTTGTCCGAGGTGACTTCCCAGTCTCTGTTGCGGCCGCACGGGACGGCAAGACTCGTCCGCGGGCTGCTGGGCACCATGCTTGCCATCAATATCCACCAGCGCCACAGAAATTCAGCCAAGCACCTGTCAACTAGTATTCCATTACCTCTCCCTTTGGGTCCGCAGTTAGGCAGCAGCGGAATCCAGAGTTTGGCGTTCTGGAATTCCGAAGCGGAATTCGCTGCGGAGCCCCCGCCCTTCCGGCTCACCCGAAAGTATAGGTCTTGCCCGTATGCGGCCTCATGCAGAGGAAGTGTTCGGGCTTGTGCTCGTAGCGGCGGTGGGGTCGGCGGCATCCGGCGAGCCAGGCCATGGGGCGTTCAATCACCCAGCGGTGGCGGGCCCAGAGGCTGGGAATTCTCCACCCCGCACCCGGCGAGGCAAGGTGTAATACCTCGATAGCGGAGCCGACGCCGCAGCGGGGGTAGTCGTAGGCCCCTTGTCCCCATGGAGTTTGTCCGGCCGTCTGCGGCGGGGCCCGCGCCAGCTGCGAACCGGCGGGATCGATGCGACGAGGGGCTGCAGAGCAAGGCTGTCGTGGGTATTGGCTGCGGAGATGGCGACCGCGACCGGTAGACCGGACCGGTCGGTGAAGGTGAATCTTCGATCCGTTCTTGCCACGATCAGTCGGATTCGGTCCGGTCAGGACTCCCCTTTGAGGAGGCGGACTCACTGAATCGATCACGAAGCGCGACCAGTCGAGCTCGCCCCTGGTGCCCAGTTCATCCAGGATCACCCGGCGCAGGCGAGCCCAGACCCTTTCCACGCTCCACGGGCGAACCGGCGGTTTACGGTCGGCCAGGCCAGCCTGAACACCGATGGCACCTGCCGTCACGTGCATCCCGATGTCGCCACTAACACGCTTGCCGCCAGAGCGGCTTGAGCCGTCTTCGAACGGACCCACTATCGCTATTGATCTTCGACTGAGTTACAACCTTCTTTACTGGTTCAAGGCGGCTCGCTCCGCTCACCGTGCGCGGCCCGGCCCCCGACCGGGCCTGCGCTCCTGTCTTCGCCCCGCTCCAGCCCGGCCGGCGCCCGTGCCGCGCTCACAGCAATCCGCCGCCTGATGCCAGAGAAGGGGTACGTCGTGGCTTGGGCGGTCGGCTCCACGGCTTTACGGAGTCACTTTGGCGCGAGCCTCGAAGATCATGGCCCCAACGTCGTGCTTTACCGGGCAGTTCCACAGACTGCCCGACGCGCCGGAAGCTTACGGGGCCATGATCACTCGCGCCAAAGCAGCGCCACCCCAAAGCCGCTACACCGACCTTGTTCGGTACGCGCCTCTACCGTTATACGGGCCTGAATAGATCCTCTGCTTGGAGTACACCTGGAGGAAGTAGACGAATTGTAAGCCCCTCCTCTTCGTAATCAATCAGGCTTTCCTTGTGGGCCGGGCGAAGAATGTCCCGCCTAAAGCGCGCCACATTGGGGTGCTCCAGCCATTTAACTAGATCACTTTCCCGCACCGGGCCATTTTCACTTAGGAGCAGAAGAAGCATCTTCTGCTTCCAGGTCAACCCAGGACTTAGGACCCTTTTCCTGTTTCCCTCAGTCCAAACTTGAGGAACTTCGCGCTCGACCAGGTTCTCAACCAGCGAGGTTGCCTGTTCGATGGTGAGGCTGTGGAAAACTCTCACAAGTTCAGCCATGAGCCACTTGCTCATATAAAGGACTGCTGTTGCATCCATCAGATTCGGGTCGATGTCCCCACCAGCATGGCCAACACCGCGATTGTTTCGAATCTCATAGAGCGCCAGTAGCATGCGAGGAATCTGGACCTTGATCGACCGCGGCACAGAGGAAGGTTTCTGTTCAAGCTCACGACAAGCGCGGACCATGTCACGGGGTTTGGATGAACGATCTGCATACTGATCGTCAACATACCCCGTGATGGCGGTATAGATTCCTTCGCAGAGCTTTCCGCCATTCAGCTCCGCAGGCTCCCACCGATGCTCTCGATAGTTGCTTACAATTCGATTGAAGGCGTGAACGATGTCGTCCCGCAGTCCGTCGGGTAGAGCCGCAAGGGCTTCGCCGGGTGTCACGTTGAGACTCAGCTCGCAATCATTCCTTGGACGTAAACCAACCCTTCATGCGTCAGCTTGTACAGCTTGCGCGCCTGGCGAGAATTCCCCGCCTTTCGCAGCTGAATGACTCGCGCAGGCTTCTTCTCTTGATTGCCCTTGAGAGACTCCGTGACATTCTTTAGGGCGTGCCCGAGGTTCTTCAACTCTTTGTTCAAGTCAGCCGACTGGAAGGCGGGGTCACCCTGAATTACCTGGAACCAGTATCCCGCTACGAGAGCCCTGTCGACGTCGGTCTTGGGAGCTGCGGCATGGAACAGCTCGGCGAAGTGCTCGAACTTGGGGGCCTCGGCAGAGATCTCCTCGTCGCTGACTTCGTCGGCTTCCTCTCCCCCCTCACTCGCACCCTTGAATCCGTTTCTAGCAGCTGGACTGCTGAGCACAACGCCATAGCGCTCAGCAGCCCAGCGCAGCACTCTGCCCTGGGCGTCCTCTTCAAGATCATGAAGGGCGCCAGCAATCGCGGACATTGCGCCGATCTCTGGATCGCTCATTTGTTCCCCTCCCGGTACGTACACCTGCCCAGCGTCACCGCGCCGACGCTGGGCGGTGATCGGAATGCTAGTCGCAGGTACTCGATCAGATCCTTGGCGATTACCGATCCGCCTGCTGATCAAATACCTTCAACTACCCTGCTTGCGCTTTCCCGCGCACAACAAAGCCTTTCAGGATGCACCTAGAGGCCGCATGACGCAATGGGAACGTATTTGCGATTTCCTGCCGAACGGGAAATCGCAACCGGGATCTTTAACAGACCCGCAGTAAGTTGCCTACCCGATCCGCCAGCGCTGGTTGCCCCGGTCGAAGGCACTGGCAGCGAGGCTAAGACGATGTCTCACGTGGCTGTGTCGTGAGCTGCGGCATCATTGTTCTTCGTGGGTGCTGATCTGTCGCAGCGGCTGGTTCCTGACGGGTTATGGGATCTGGTCGCGCCGTTGCTGCCGTCGTTCACGTCGCGTCGCCAGGGTGGTGGCACGTCGCCGCTGGACGAGCGAGCGGTGTTCACCGCCATGGTGTACGTGCTGACCAGCGGATGCGCGTGGAGGCATCTGCCGTCGACTTTCGGTGTCTCGCCGGCCACCGCGCACCGCCGGTTCACCGCCTGGACGAAGGCGGGTCTGTGGCGTCGGCTGCACCGGGCGGTTCTGGACGAGCTCGGCGCGCGTGGCGAGCCGGACTGGACGTCGGTGATCGTCGATGCCGCCTCGGTACGGGCGAAAAGGGGGGTTCACTGAACCAGCCCGAACCCGGTCGACCGCGGCAAATCCGGCAGCAAGCTGCACGTGCTGTCCGAGGCCCAGGGCATCCCCCTGGTGGTCGGCACCTCCGGGGCGAACACGCACGACAGCCTGGCCCTCAAGCCACTCGTGAAGGCGATACCGGCCGTACGATCCCGGCGCGGACCGCGCCGCCGGCGCCCCGGCAAGCTCCGTGCCGACAAGGCGTACTACTCCGCCGACACCCTGTCCTGGCTGCGCGAACGCGGCATCATCGCCCGCATCGCCCGCCCGGGCATCGAATCCTCCGAACGACTCGGACGCCACCGCTGGAAGGTCGAGAGATCCATCTCCTGGCTGTTCGGCTACCGCCGTCTCACCGTCCGGTACGAGCGCAAAGGCAGCCACTTCCTCGCCTTCCTCGGCCTCGCCGCCGCCCTGACCTGCTACAAGAAACTCGCCAAACTCACCACATGAGACATCGTCTTATGGGCGGTGGGGTACAGCGAGGCACACGTGCGCCGAGTCCGCAGGCTGCATGCCGCCGATTCAACCAGCCCACCCCGGGCCTGCCGTACAGCGGCGAAGTACAGCAACCGAGCTGGACCGGTCATGTGCTCAGGTGGCCATGGCACGACTGGCATGACCGCCATGGGCCCGGTCCACCAGGGCCTACGGATCAGAAGGTGCCCGTGCCCCACCCGTGCCCGATCCTGCGGGAAACCACGGGGAACCATGGTGCCGAGCGGAGCCCGGGCAGCACAGCGGCCCTGACCAGTTCCCTGGTCAGGGGCCGTTTCACCTGGCGGTGGGTGTGGGATTTGAACCCACGGTGACATCGCTGCCACGACGGTTTTCAAGACCGTTCCCTTAGGCCGCTCGGGCAACCCACCTGCGCCCCGTCCACCAGGGGCGGAGCGCCTACAGCCTACCGGGCGGGGGCGGGGGTGGGGGCCTCTGGTTGCTCCTACGTCGTGGCCGTCGGCAGCAGGGTGCTGAGTTGGTGCCCTGCGCGCAGGGCGTGGTCGACCGCCTCGCCCCGGTCGCCGCGAGCGGGCCGCTCGTGGCGTGGCTGACGGTGGTCGCGGTGGGGGCATCTGTTTCCCCGTCACCGTCGGATCAAGCCCGGCGCGGGTGGCGGGGGACCGTTGTTGAGCGGCTGCTCCTGGGCCGACGACGTGCGCCGTCGCGTGGGCTCCTCCGTACAACGGCGCCTGTATGGCCATTCGCGGTGGGGTGCTGACCCTTCTCATAGGCGAGGGCGCCGGACTTGGTCCGGCGCCCTCGCCTCGTCAGCGCTTTGCGTGGCCGGGAACAGCCCCGGCGGTCAGCTCTCGCCCTTGCGCTCGCCCAGGATGACCTGGGCCGTGGCCTCCTTGCCGTCACGGATGTAAGTGAGGGTGACCTTGTCGCCGGGCTTGTGGGTCCAGATCTGGCCGATCAGGGTGGGGCCGCTGTCGATCGGGGTGTCGTTGAACTTGGTGATGATGTCGCCCGCCTTGAGGCCGGCCTTCGCGGCCGGGCCGTTCGGGGTGATGGCCGGGGTGCCGCCCTCGCCCTGCGGGGAGATGGTGGCGCCGTCGCCGCCCTCGGTCATCGTGACCGTGGCGCCGATCAGCGGGTAGACCGGCTGGCCCGTCTCGATGAGCTGTTCCGCGACGTTCTTCGCCTGGTTGATCGGGATGGCGAAGCCGAGGCCGATGGAGCCCGCCTGGGACTGGCCCAGACCGCCGCTGCCCGCCGACTGGATCGCCGAGTTGATGCCGATGACCGCGCCACGGGAGTCCAGCAGCGGGCCACCGGAGTTACCCGGGTTGATGGAGGCGTCGGTCTGGAGGGCGCTCATGTACGAGTTGCTGCCGCCGGCTCCGTCACCCGAGGCGACCGGCCGGTTCTTGGCGCTGATGATGCCCGTGGTGACGGTGTTGGAGAGACCGAACGGGGCGCCGATCGCGATGGTCGAGTCGCCGACCGCGACCTGGTCCGAATTGGCGAGCGGAAGCGGCGTCAGACCGCTGGGCGCCTTCTTCAGCTTCACCACCGCCACGTCGTAGCCCTCGGCCCGGCCGACGACCTCGGCGTCGTACTTGTCGCCGTTGGAGAACGTCGCGGTCAGGTCACCGCCGTTCGCCGCGGAGGCCACCACATGGTTGTTGGTGAGGATGTGGCCCTCCTTGTCGTAGACGAAGCCGGTGCCCGTACCGCCCTCGCCATTGCCGCCCTGCGCCTCGATGGTCACGACGCTCGGCAGCGACTGCGCGGCCACTGCCGCGACCGTGCCGGACTCGCGCTTGATGTCCTTCGGAGCGTCCGCCGCGGCGACCGTCGTCGAACCGACCCCGCCGTCGTCGTTGCTCTCCGCCGCCCAGTAGCCGACGCCGCCGCCGATGCCGCCCGCGACCAGCGCCGCCGCGAGCACGGCGGTGATCAGCCCGCCCTGGCGCCTGCGCGGCGGCCGGGGCTCGTGGCCGGGCACCGGCGCACCCCACTGCGAGCCGTCGCCGGCGCCTCCGGAGGTGTCGTCGCCACCGCCTCCGTAGGAGGCGTAGGCGGGAAGCACCGGCGGGGGCGGGGGCCATCCGGCGTCCGCCGCGTGCACCGGCTCGGGAGCGCCCGTCGGGGCGGCCGCGGGCCCGGCTCCCGGTGTCCCGCCCGGCGTCCCGTCCGGGTGGCCCCCCTGCGCCTCCGGGTACTGCGCCTGCGGGTGCTGTGCCTCCGGATGCTGGGCGTCCGGATGCTGGGCGTCGGGGCGGTGTGCGTCAGGCTGCTGTGCGTGCGCGTGCCGTGCGTCCGCGTACGAGCCCGCCTGCGAGCCTGTCTGCGGGTTCATCTGCGCCGTCGGCTCCTGCCCGTCCTCGCGCGGACCGGACGCGGGAGTGCCCTGGGGAGCGGCGTCCGGCACGGGAGGTACGGACGGGCCGCCGGGGACCGCAGTGCCCTCGTTCTCAGTGCTCACAGCTCTTTCTCCTCGGTTCCACATCAGTCTTCGGCAAGAGTTCCGCAGAGTTCCGCCGTGCAGGTTTCCGTTGTTGCGCAAGTATCTGCGGTCAGCTTTTCCCACGGCACGTCAGACCACTGTAAGCAGGACCTGTGCGTCTGTCCGCCATCCTTTATTCCGGACAAAACGATCGCATCTTGATCCGACCGGCTGGAGACCGCCCGGAGAACGCTTTCCGTTCACCCGCCTACCCTGCCCGTCCCCTCACGATGACACCATGACGCGGTGACCCAAGCACGACAGCACAGCATCCAGGTCGTCGCCCACCGTGGAGCCTCGGAGGACGCCCCGGAGCACACCCTGGCCGCTTACACGAAGGCCATCGAGGACGGCGCCGACGCACTGGAGTGCGATGTGCGGCTCACCGCCGACGGGCATCTCGTCTGTGTCCACGACCGTCGCGTGAACCGCACCTCCAACGGACGCGGCGCCGTTTCCGCCCTGGAGCTGGCCGATCTCGCGGCGCTCGACTTCGGCTCCTGGAAGGACAGCGAGGAGAGCCCGGACTGGGGCGACCGCGAGTTCACCTCCGTACTGACCCTGGAACGGCTGCTCGAACTGATCGCGGACGCCGGACGCCCCATCGAGCTGGCCATCGAGACCAAACATCCCACCCGCTGGGCCGGACAGGTGGAGGAGCGGCTGCTGGAGCTGCTGGGACGCTTCGGTCTGAATGATCCGGCACCGGGCGAATCCGCCGTAAGGATCATGAGCTTCTCCGCGCGCTCGCTGCACCGGATCGCGTATGCCGCGCCGGCGCTGCCGACCGTCTATCTGATGCAGTTCGTCTCCCCCCGGCTGCGTGACGGGCGGCTGCCGGCCGGCGCCCGGATCGCGGGCCCCGGGATGCGGATCGTCCGCAACCACCCCGGCTACATCGCACGGCTGCACAGGGCCGGCCACCGTGTCCATGTATGGACGGTGAATGAGCCGGAAGACGTCGATCTCTGTGTGCGCCTCGGTGTCGAAGCGATCATTACCAATCGCCCCAAACAAGTCTTGTCACAGCTCGGCCGCCTTTCCTGACATCGCCGTACGCATCGCCTCGCGCATTGCCTGACAAATCCACCCGACTCCACCGCGATGAAGAGTGACAGGGAGTGCACCGGCGCGTTCGATGCGCATTCGAGCGTTACGAGTGCGTCAAAGGCTCTCGCCTGGCCGGTTTCCGGTCCAGGCCATTGGGGCATCCACACCGTGGCGTGGGGCAAAGGAGGTCTCGGGGGTGGCGTTTGTGGTGGCACAAGAAGTGCCCACGTCGTCGTGCATGGCCGTTCCCCATGGCCCTGCGGGCGTGGGGGAAGCGCGACACCGGATGCGGCAGCAGCTGAGCCGCAGCGGGGTGTCGGACGCGGTCGTCGACGATGCCGTACTGATCCTTTCCGAGCTGGTCAGCAACGCGTGTCGGCACGGCAGACCGCTGGGACAGAAGCAGATCGGTGACGGCAATATCCGTGCCGAGTGGCGTGTCGACAAGGCAGGACGGCTTGTCGTCGAGGTGACGGACGGCGGTGGCCCGACGCGGCCGGTTCCCGCGACTCCCTCGGTCACGGCCCGCGGCGGCCGAGGGCTCAACATCATCTCGGCGCTCGCCCAGGAGTGGGGCGTACGGGACAACGCGTCCGGCGAGGTCACCGTGTGGGTGATCGTCGCTGCTGTACGCCGCCGAAATGATCTCGCTACGCGCGTCACAGGCCCGGATACGGGCGTCCACCCGGGCCGGGGCTCCGGCACGGGCCCCGGAGCGAAGCGCACCGGCACCGGCGCGGGGCTCCACAGCCTGGACGGTCTCGGCGCGCCGGACGGTCTCGGCGGGCCGGGCGGTCTCGACGGTCTCACCGGATTCGACGGGATCGACGGAATCGACGAGCTGGACGGTCTCGCCGGCCTTCAGGACCTGGACGGCCTGGACGGACTCGCCTTCGTGGACCCCTTCGACGACGCGCGCTGACGGGACGGCGCGGGGCCGACGTCGCGCCGACGCGAGCGGCCGTGTGCCGCCGTCCGCCGACGTCGCGAGGCGGGAGCGTACGTACGGCCGGGCGGCCGGGCCGACCCTCCGGGCGTCGCATCACGCCCCCGGCACTGCCCGTACGGCTAGGCTCGCGCCGACACCGCACCGCCGCTACGGGAGAAAGCCACACCATGGCCAAGAAGCGCCCCCAGACGAAGGCCGCCAAGGCGCAGCTCAACGACGGACCGATTCCGGTGGTCGGGGCCCGCGAGCCCTGCCCGTGCGGTTCGGGCCGTCGCTACAAGGCCTGCCACGGCCGGGCCGCCGCGCACGCCGTGACCGAGCTGGTCCAGCGCCCCTTCGAGGGCCTGGCGGGCGAGTGCGACTGGGTCGCGCTGCGCGAGCTGGTGCCCGCCGCGACCGCCGAACTGACCCTCAGGGACGGCCTGCCCGACGACGTACCGTCCGTGACGCTCGCGACCGTCCTGCCGATGGCCTGGCCGGCGCTGCGCCGCGACGACGGTTCCGTGCTCCTCGCGCTCCAGAACGACACCTCGTCCGGCGACCTGAGCCGTGATCTCGCCGACACGCTCCAGCGAGCGCTGACGGCGGAGCCCGGCAATCCCGTGGCCGCGCAGCGGGCGTCCGCCGACGGTCCGCGGCTCCAGGATCTGCTCGACCCCGAGGCCGGGTTCACGCCGGTCGTCCACGCCGGGTTCGAGTTCTGGGTCCCGGACGCGGAGAACGCCTCGGCCGAGGTGAGCGCCTCCCTGGAGCGTGCCAACGCCGCCGCGATCCCGACCGTACTGCTCTCGGGCACGGACGCCGCGTACTGGTGCGAGACGCCGGAGAAGAACCACCTGCGCTGGGTCATGCCCTACCCCGAGGAGCAGTTGCTCGACGCGCTGGCCCGGCTGCACGCCGCGGGCACGTCGAGCCTCGGCGAGGGAACCCGGCTCGTCGGGTCCTTCCGGGCACACGGGCTGACGGTGCCGGTGTGGGACCTGCCGAGCGCGATGGGCGCGGAGGAGTGCGAGAAGCCCGCGGCGGAGTTCGCCGAGCGGCTGACGGCGGCCCTGGCCGTCGACACGCCGCTGACGGGGGACGAGCGCCGGGCGCGCGGCGGACTCACCAATCGCCAGGTGACGCTGAGCTGAGGAAAGCGGCGGGATCGGTGGCGCGCTGACGGCGTGGGCGGTGGTTGACGGCAGCGGCTGACGGCGTCGGCGGCGGCTGACGCCGTCGGCGGGGCCGAGGGCCGGTTCGGGGGCGGGGACGGGAGCCGGTCGCGAGGGACCGAGGGCCTGAGGCGGGCCGAGGACCTGAGGCGGGCCGAGGGCGACGACGGGGCCGAAGGCGCCGATGGATCGGGGGCCGGTCACTGACCGTGTCCTCGGCGGGGAAGGGCCGGCAGAAACCCGGTGATGCCCGTCACACGCTCCGCCACACCGACCCGTACCGGCAGGTAATTCATTGTCCGAATACACCGGATCGAATTTGCTAACTGCCGATCTCTTGTTACCGTTCTAGAAGCCCGGTCGCTGGTGCATCCCCCGTCGCCAGCGACCGGGCGTCCGCTTTCCTGGGACCGGCCGGTATGTCAACGGCCCGCCGGATCCTACGAGTTGCTCCCCGACCTCAGCAGCAGCGGCCCGATCGCCTCGTCGTCGCCGCCGGAGCGCGTCGTCGGCGGGGCCGCGAACTCCACGATCGCCGTGTACTCCGCAATCGCTCCCCGGGACGGCTCCCGGGGCGTCTGGCAGGTCGCGAGCTCCTCGGAAGCCCCGACCACGCAGTGTGTCTGTACGGTGCGGCCGCGGGGGCCCATCAAGTTCAGTGCGGCACGCAGTTCATCGCCGGACGTGTTGCGGTACGCGGTACGGGCCCAGGTGTCGGTGCCCTCGGTGAGAACACATGTCCGTGCCTCGATCCCTTCCGGAGAGGCGACTTCAGGCCCACATCGCTCGGCCGCGGGCTTCTTCGTGTCCCCGCCCGTCGTACCTCCTGTCACCGCGGGCCCGTCCGTCCCAGAGCCCCGCGCCGCGGACCCGTCAATTCCGGACAGAGAGCGAACACCCGCGTCCGGCTTGGCGTCCGCGTGCCGGTCCCTCGGGTCCGTCGGGCCGGACCACTCGGCCGCGGCCAACGGCAGCAGTACGGTGAACACGGCGGCAGCCGCGAGCCCGATCATGCGGAGATTCATGCTGGGCCCACCTGCCACTGCCGGGGATGTGCGGACGGTGGGCCGAAGATATCCACGGACCGGGCCGATCGGAGGCGATGCGCGCCCATTTCCCGTACAACTCGGCGCGGCTCACACCCGTACGGGCCAGCGCGGGAGCGGCGAAGGGGCCGATCGAGACACTTCATATATCGAGACGCTTCATATCGGGCGGGCCGTCAAAGCACCGCCTCGGGTGCGGCCCTGAACGCGCACCTCGGATGCGGTCGCGGCGGCCCCCGATCGCCCTGGGGGGGCGGCCCGGCGCCTGGCCGGGGCTCAGCGCCCGCCCGTACGGTGCGATGCCCGGCGCCTGGCCGAGGCTCAGCGCCGACCGTACAGCGCGATGCCGACCGCACGGCGCGACGCCCGGCCGTACGGCGCGACGCGCCCCGGAACGGGACGCGTCGACCGCCGTCAGTGCGCGAGCCCGCCGTCAGTGCGCGAGCCCGCCGTCAGTACGCGAGCCTGCTGCCGCCGTCCGGAGCGCTCGTGCTCGCCTCGACGAGCGCGTCCACGACCGCCTCCACATCCGGCAGCCAGGGCGCCGCCGAGCCCGCCAGGGGCGCCCGCTCCCAGCGGACCTGCCCGCCGGCCGCCTCGGACGGCGGCAGCACCAGATAGCCGCCCTCACCGTGGAACCGCAGCGAACTGGGCACCCAAGCCTTGGCGTAGAGCAGCTCGCCGAGCTGTTCGAGGGTGTACGGGGCCACCAGCAGCGACCACCGTGTGGGGGTCGCGACGACCGGTCCCAGCCGGATGTCCATCCGGTTCAGTTCCACCAGCGCCCGAGCGCCCGCGACGGCCGGCAGACTCACCGCGCAGGGCGCGCTGCCGCCGGTGGCCAGCACGATCGGGGCCGTGGGTCGGTTCTCCCACCACCAGCGCACCATGCGCTCGTCGGTGGTCGCCGCGAGCAGACCGGGATCGAAGGGGTGTGCGCCGGGTACGGCGCAATCGAGGTCGGGGCAGGCGCAGCCATGTCCGCGTGTCCCGCGTCCGCCGGCCGCCGTGAGGCCGGCGCCCGGGAGTACGGGCCATCTCCACGCGGTGGCGCAGGTGAGCGCCGCGTCGAGTTGGGCAGGCCCCCCCTTGCGCCGGAGCCGGAGCCTGCGTCGCCTTCCGAGGATCTCGCGCATGAGCGCTCGTTCCTTTCCGTTGAACGCCGAGGTCCACATGACACTGACACCATGTGTGTGCATCACTTCACCGTGCGTATCACTGTGCGTATTCACCGCGCGCACTTTCGACGCATGGCCGCCCCGTACCTGAGGCACGGACAGACCCTCCCGGCCTGCGGCGCGTCACGCCATTCCTGGGCCGAGCACGGACTGTCTTCGTTGAGCATGTGGCGAGGGGTGGCGTGCGCATGGCGCCTACTGTCCCGCTCTGTCCCGCTGTACTTTTCTCGCCACTCCGCGGGATGTGGTGTGACCTGTGGCGGTTAAGACGCCCGGTCCTGCCGCCAGGTTCCGGGGCGGTCCCAACTGCCCCTGTCCGTCACCGTTTACGTACCCATCACGTTCGGAATGACGCTCCACCCGGGCCGAACTCGAACTCATCCCTGGAGGACCCCCTGTTGAGCGCCCTCAGTCGATCGCAAAACCTGGTCAGGGGGGTCATTTTTTTGCCAACTTGAACGTCTCAGGACACCGGCCTTCCCGCCAGGACAATGCTGGACATTGCCTTAGTTATGCGTGTACATGTGGACAGGTGGGTAGCCGCGCGCAATGACCTAGGGGTTTGCGATGCTATTGAGGGAAACGCACCCGTCGGAAAGCCGACTGCCATGAGCGCCCCGAACATGCCGAAAGTGGCTGGAATGGATTCCACGGTTCCGGCACCCGCGCACACTGACGCGCCTCTGAGCGACCTTCCCGCCGCGCCCGGCGCACTGATCCGGGACCGGCTGGCTGGCTGGGTCTCCGATCTGACCACCCTGCACGAACTCACCGAACGGCTGGCCGGAACCCGCTCACTGGACAGCGCGCTCAAGGAGCTGCTGCGCGCCGGAGCCGCCCTCGTCGGCGCCCGTCGGGGGCTGGTCGTCCTCGAACCGGCCGACGGGCTGGGTCCCTCCACCACGCTCGGCCTCGGTCTCACCCACGCCGATCTCGGCCATCTGGAGACCGTGCCGCGCCGCGCCTGCCTGTACGGCGGGCTCCTGGACGGCCCCGTCGCACGGACCGAACCGGTGGCCGTTCCCGATCTCTTCCGGAACGCGGAACCGGACCCGCGCCAGCGCGAGGTCGCGCTGCGGCTCGGCTACGGCGCCAGCTACGCGGTACCGCTGGTCGTCGGCGCGGGAACGGGGGGCGTCCCCACGGGCGTTCCCGCCGCCGTTCCCGCCGGCGTCCCCAGCAGGGGCCCCACCGGTGTTTCCGGCGGTGCTTTCGGCAGTGCTTTCGGCGGTACGTCCGGGGGCGTTTCCGATGCCCTGTCCGGCACCGTGTCCGGCCGGCTCGGGGCCGTCGTCTGGTTGTACGACGAACCCGCCGAACCGGTGGAGCGCCAGCGCCACCTCGTCGGTCTCTACGCGCGGTACGCGAGCGCGCACCTCTCCCGGCTGGTGGAGCTGGAGCGGGCCCGTACCCGCGTGGCCGCCGTCGCCGAGGGACTGCTGCCCGGACGGCTCCCACGGATCCCCGGCGTCCAGCTCGCCGCGCGCCACCGCACAGGACCGTACGGGGGCGGTGACTGGTACGACGCGCTCCCGCTGCCCGAGGGAGCCCTCGGCCTCGCCGTCGGCTCGGCCGGCGGCTCCGGGCCCGGCGCGGTGGCCGCGATGGGACGGCTGCGCGCCTCGCTTCGGGCGTACGCGGTGCTGGAGGGCGAGGACCCCGTCGCCGTACTCTCCGATCTGGAACTGCTGCTGAGGCTGACCGAACCCGCGCACACGGCCACCGCCCTCTTCGCGTACGCCGAACCGGCCCAGGGCAGGATCCTGCTGGCGGGAGCCGGGCACGCGCCGCCGCTGATCGTCGGGGACCGGCGTACGGAGTTCGTCGAGACGTCCCTCTCCGCGCCGCTCGGGATGCTCGCGTGCTGGGAGGCGCCCAGCGTGGAGGTGTGGCCCGCGCCAGGCGAAACGGTGCTGCTCTACACGGACGGGCTGCTGCGGCGTACCGGTGACCCCATGGACCGGGCCTACGCGCGCCTGCACGCGGCGGCGGCGAGCGTCCCGCCGTCGGCACGGAACGATCCGGGAGCGGTCGCCGACCATGTGCTGCGGACCGTGCTGCCGGGACGCGGCGCCGAGGTCAGGAACGCCGAAGGCGGGCGGGTGTCCGGCGGCACCGAGGACGTGGTGCTGCTCGCCGCTCGGTTCGACTGACCGAGTCTTATTTATATAATTTCATGGCCACTTGCCGCCATCGGGGCGATCACGATGGATCACAGCGGATCACGACCGATCACAGCGCATCGCAGCCGTTCCTGATGCATTCCTCACAGGAACGGCTGCCCCCTTCCCCTCCCACATACGATGGAAAGGATGGTCTGGATCCAGAGCCGTAGAAGGAGAAGACGTGGCTGACGAGCTCCCCCAGGAGACCCCGGAACCGGAGACCCCGGAGACCGAGGAAGAGCCGATCAAGACGAGGAAGAACGGTTTGAACCCGGGCGTGTCCGACGAGCTCGCAGACATCATGAAGACCGGCTGGGCCGACACCGAGCTGCACGGCCTGGAGCCGATCGCACAGGCGTCCCACACCGCAGCACGCCGCGCCGCGCTCTCCGCGCGCTTCCCCGGCGAGCGCCTGGTGATCCCCGCGGGCAACCTCAAGACCCGCTCCAACGACACCGAGTACGCCTTCCGCGCCTCGACGGAGTACACGTACCTCACCGGCGACCAGACCCACGACGGGGTTCTCGTACTGGAGCCGAAGGACGGCGGGCACGACGCGACGGTCTATCTGCTGCCGCGCTCCAACCGTGAGAACGGCGAGTTCTGGCTCGACGGCCAGGGCGAGCTGTGGGTCGGCCGCCGGCACTCCCTCACCGAGGCCGGGCAGTTGCTGGGCATCCCCGCCAAGGACGTGCGCCAGGTGGCCGCCGCCCTCAAGGAGGCCACGGGGCCGGTCCGCAACGTCCGGGGGCATGACGCCTCCATCGAGGCCGCGCTGGCCGACAAGGTGACCGCGGAGCGCGACGAGGAGCTGCGCGTTTATCTCTCCGAGGCGCGCGCCGTGAAGGACGACTTCGAGATCGGCGAGCTCCAGAAGGCCGTCGACTCCACCGTGCGTGGCTTCGAGGACGTCGTGAAGATCCTCGACAAGGCCGAGGCGACCAGCGAGCGCTATATCGAGGGAACATTCTTCCTGCGCGCCCGCGTCGAGGGCAACGACATCGGCTACGGCTCGATCTGCGCGGCGGGACCGCACGCCACCACCCTGCACTGGGTGCGCAACGACGGCGCCGTACGCTCCGGCGATCTGCTGCTGCTCGACGCCGGCGTGGAGACCAACACCCTCTACACCGCCGATGTCACGCGCACGCTGCCGATCAACGGCCGCTACACCGAGCTTCAGCGGAAGATCTACGACGCGGTGTACGAGTCCCAGGAAGCCGGTATCGCGGCCGTGAAGCCCGGTGCGAAGTACCGCGACTTCCACGAGGCCGCGCAGCGCGTCCTCGCCGAGAGGCTCGTCGAGTGGGGTCTGCTCGAAGGGCCGGTCGAGAAGGTCCTGGAGCTGGGTCTCCAGCGCCGCTGGACGCTGCACGGCACGGGTCACATGCTCGGTCTGGATGTGCACGACTGCGCCGCCGCCCGCCGGGAGGTGTACGTGGACGGGACCCTGGAGCCGGGGATGTGCCTCACCGTCGAGCCGGGTCTCTACTTCCAGGCCGATGATCTGACCGTTCCCGAGGAGTACCGCGGTATCGGTGTCCGGATCGAGGACGACATCCTCGTCACGGAGGACGGGAACCGGAATCTGTCGGCGGGGCTGCCGCGCCGGTCCGACGAGGTGGAGGCCTGGATGGCGGGCCTCAAGCAGGCCTGACGGGCCAGGGTGTCGGACCGGAGGAGGGCGCGCCGCTCGGGCTCAGACCGCCCTGAGCAGGGCGTCCTCCCGCCATTTGAGGATCTTGTCGAAGCTGACCACCGCTCCGTGCCCCGGTTTATTACGGAAATGCACATGATCGGCGAGCTGTTCGATCAGGCCCAGGCCCCTGCCGCTCTCGGCGGTGGGGGCGGCCTGAGGCGTGTGGCGGCGCACCACGCGCCGAGTGGAGAACCCCGGGCCCGAATCGGCCACTTCGATACGACATCGCTCGCCGTCCAGATACGCGGTCACCCGGTACGCCCCGGGAGGCCCGCCGGAATATCCGTCCCCGGCGCCCTCACCCGTACCGCCGTGCTCCACGGCGTTCGCACAGGCTTCGCTGAGCGCGACCGACAGGTCGAAGGAGATGTCCGGATCGACCCCCGCGGTCTCCATGGCGCCGAGCAGAAGGCGACGGGCGAGCGGAACGCTCGCGGCTTCGCGCCGCAAGTGGAGAGACCACCAGATGCTCATTGCTCCAGCCTTTCTGGCTGCGGCTCGACATACCGATACGTATTGCCCCCCTTGGGGGGTCGTAAGCGCGCGGTTGACGTGATAGCCCTCATTCGGCCGACGCGAGCGCGGCGCATGGCGGTGTATGGGGCAGAGGATGACCTTCCGGACCTGCCCTTCGGGGTCCGGAGCCGCAGTGCGATGATGGCCCGGCCATGTCTGCCCGTCTCGCACGTGCCGGAGCCGCTCCGCGGCTGCTGAGGGCCGCGGTGTTCACCGCGGTCTGCGTCGTGCTGTCGGCGACCGGGCATGTGCTGGCCGCCTGCGCCCCCGTCCCGTGGTGGACCCTTCTTCTCGGTTTCCTGGCCGTCTTCGCCGTCGCCGCTCCACTGGCAGGACGCGCGCGCTCGACACCGTCCATCGTGCTGGCCCTGACGGCCGGACAACTCGGGCTGCACAGCCTGTTCGGCATCGGTCAGCGGCATCTCACGGTGCCGGCGGTGCCCGATGACGCGCTGATCAGACTGGCCGCGAAACTGGTCTGCGGAGCGGGTCCGGCCTCACTGAGCGCTGTCGACGCACAGCGGATCGTGGCCAACGCGGGGCTCAATCCGGCCGGTTCGGGCATGAACATGGGCGTTGGGGCGGGCTCGGGGCATGGCTCCGGGGCGGGCTCGGGCGCCGGGGCGATGGCGGGGGTCCATCAGCATCTGCTGGCCGCGGTCGGCGCCACGGGCGCGCACGCGGACCCGGCTTCGGCCTCCGTACCGGCACCGGCCTCCGTCGACGGGCTGCTTCCGTCGCTGCCGATGGTGCTCGGGCATCTGCTGGCCGCCCTCGCGACCGGCTGGCTGCTGCGCCGCGGCGATCTGGCACTGCTGCGGCTCACACGGCTCTCGGCGCACGGCATCAGCGAGGTCACGGAGAGCGCGTCGCTGCGCGCCCTGCGTGTGGCTCTCGCGCTCGTACGGGCCCTGTGCGCAGGGCTGTCCGGGGCGCGCGCTCCGGAGGCGCGCACGCCGCGTATCTCGTACCCCGCTCTTCCGGTGCCCGCCGGGGAGACACTCCAGCACACGGTGATCAGGCGCGGCCCTCCCGCCGCCTTCGCTCTCGCAGCCTGACGCGACGCACCTCTCACCTCCGCACGTCCTCCCTGGCTCCTCACGTCCTCCCGACGAGAGATCCCCACGGCGCGAGGTCCTCACCGTCCTCATGCTGTTACGCGTCCGTACGGACACCTTCGTACGCGCGTATCCGCACGGACGGCCGCGGGACCGTACATGCCGGATGTATCGGACGTACCGGACCGAGTGATGTCGCTCCGCCGTGGCCACCGCGCGCCACGGCTCCTCCGCCCGATCACCTCTTCTCCCCACACCGTGGAGTGTTCCGTGTTCCCGATGTTCTCCGCTTCCCCGTTCCCCACCTCCTCTTCCCCCTCGGCCTACCCCTCCGGATCCGGATCCGGATCCGCGGTCAGGAACCTCACTCGTCTCTCCGTGGCCGGCGGTGTCGCCGCGGCCGCCCTTCTGCTGCTGGCGGGCCCCGCTTCCGCGCATGTCAGCGTCCAGCCGCAGGGTGAGGCCGCCAAGGGCGGTTACGCCACGATCAACTTCAAGGTCCCCAACGAGCGTGACAACGCCTCCACCACCAAGGTCGAGGTGAACTTCCCCACCGATCACCCGCTGGCGTCCGTGATGCCGCAGCCCGTGCCCGGCTGGAAGGTCGATGTCACCAAGAGCAAGCTCGCCAAGCCGCTGGAGCTGCACGGCAACACGATCACCGAGGCGGTCTCCAAGGTCACCTGGACCGCGGACGGCGGCAAGATCGGCCCCGGACAGTTCCAGCAGTTCCCCCTCTCCGTCGGACAGCTTCCCGAGGACGCGGACGAGCTGGTGTTCAAGACCATCCAGACGTACGACAACAAGGAGATCGTCCGCTGGATCGAGGAGCCCAAGGAGGGCGCGGAGGAGCCCGAGAGCCCCGCGCCCGTCCTGAAGCTCACCGCGGCCACGGGCGACGAGCACGGGGGAACAGCCGACAAGGCCACCGCCGAGGCGGCCTCGGGCCACGACGACACGAAGGCCGCGAGCGCGGCCGGGGACGCCAGGACCGAGACCGCCTCCGCCGACAGCAGTGACACCACCGCGCGTGTCCTCGGCATCGTCGGCATCGTCGTCGGTGTCGCCGGGGTGGCCTTCGGCATCCTGGCCGGCCGGCGTCGTACCGCCGCCTGACGCACCGTCCGACGCGCCGCCCCGACACGCGTCTGAGGCGCCGTCCGGGCCGTACCGCTGTACGGGGACGCCTCCATACAGCGGACACGCGGCGTAGGACATGACGATGTGCCGCACGACGTGCCGCACGACGCGCCCCGTGGCGCGTCACCCGATTCACCAGGCTCCCCGCACCGAGGCGCCCGGAGGGACGCGGGGCCGGGAACTCCCCGGCCCTGCGTGCCCGGCGCCCGTACTCCACGACCAGGAAATCTCTCCATGCGCAAGAAGACCCTGACCTCCGCCGCCGCTCTCGCGGTGGCCGCGGCCCTCGCCCTGACCGCCTGCGGCAGCGGCGACGACCCCGCGAAGCCGATCGCCGATGTCTCCGTCCAGGAGAAGACCCGAGCGGCGACCGTGCTCGACCAGCCCTTCGAGAAGCCGAACCTCGTCCTCAAGGACACCAAGGGGCAGGACTACGACTTCCGCGAACGGACCAAGGGCAAGCCGACGCTGATCTACTTCGGCTACACCAACTGTCCGGACGTCTGCCCGCTGACGATGAGCAACATCGCCATCGCCAGGAAGTCGCTCCCCAAGGCCGACCAGGACAAGCTCCAGGTCGTCTTCGTCACCACCGACCCCGAGCGTGACACCTCCGCCGAGCTCGCCGCATGGCTGCCGAGCGCGGGCGACGCGTCGTTCGTCGGGCTCACCGGGGACTTCCCCACGATCCAGGCGGGCGCCCGTCAACTGGGCATCGGAATCGACCCGGCACAGAAGGAGAAGGACGGCAGCGTGGTCTCCATGCACGGCGCGCAGGTCATCGCCTTCTCGCCGAAGACCGACGCCGGCTATGTCCTCTACGGCGAGGACACCTCCGCAGACGACTACGCCAAGGATCTGCCGAAGCTGATCAAGGGCGAGACCCCGTGAACGGCTCGGCACCCGTGAACGATCCGGTGAACGGCTCAGCCCCTGTGCCCGGTCCGGTGAACGGCCCAGACCCCGTGAACGGTCCGGTGAACCGCCGCACTCCGCTCGCACCCGCGACCGGTCTCATGGCCGCGCTGGCACTGACGCTGGCACTGGCACTGGCGCTGACCGGCTGTTCCTCCGGTGACGGCGACCGTTCGTCCGGGCAGCCCGAACTGTCCGTCACAGGTGGCTATATGCCGCGGCCTGTCAGCGATCTCGGGGCGGGCTTCCTCACCATCACCAACAGCGGCGACACCGCCGACAAGCTCACCTCCGTCACCGGCGACATCTCCGACGACATCACCATCCACAAGACCGAGAACCAGAAAATGATGGAGGTGACGTCCTTCGACATCCCGGCCGACGGCCGACTGGATCTCGAACGGGGCGGCAGCCACCTCATGTTCATGGATCTCAAGCACCGTCCCCAGCAGGGGGAGAACGTCAGCATCGAACTGCACTTCGAGAAGGCCGACCCCATCGAGGTCGAGCTTCCCGTGAAGGAGACCACCTACAACCCCGCCCAGCAGTGAGGGACTGAGACGCCATGACAGCCACCGCCCCACGCCCCGGGCCCGCGGCCCCACGCCTCGGACGAGCACCCCTGGGACGAGCACCCCTGGTACGACTGCTGCTCGTCACCACGGTGCTGCTCGGCACCGTCTTCACCGTGCTCTCCGGCACGGCGTCGGCGCATGCCGCGCTGACCGGCAGCAACCCCGAGGACGGGGCGGTGGTCGCCTCTGCTCCCCAGGACATCACCCTCACCTTCTCCGAACAGATCGCCATGGGCGACAACTCGATCCGTGTACTCGATCCCACCAGCAAGCGCGTCGATGTGGCCAAGATCCGCGATCTCAGCGACGCGGGCACCGTACGGTACGCCGTCGACCTGCGCCCAGGACTGACCGACGGCACCTACACCGTCGCCTGGCAGGCCGTCTCGGCCGACAGCCATCCCGTCTCCGGCGCCTTCACCTTCTCCATCGGCGCGCCCTCCCGGACCACCGCCACCGTGCCCACAGAGGAGGCGGGCGGCGGACTGGTCGGCGCCCTGTACGACGCGGCGCGCTATGTGTCGTACGCCGGGTTCATCCTGCTCGTCGGCGGCGCCGCCTTCGTACTCGGCTGCTGGCAGCGCGGCGCGTCCGTGAGGCCGCTGCAACGGCTCGTCGTGCAGGGCTGGCTGACCCTGACCGCCGCCACGCTCGTGCTGCTGCTCCTGCGCAATCCGTACACCGGCTCCGGCGAGCTGGGCGACGCCTTCGATCTCGACGGACTTCAGGACGTCCTCGCCACCAAGACCGGTGCGGCGCTCGTCTCCCGGCTGCTGCTCCTCGGCGCGGCGGCCCTCTTCGTCGCCGTCCTCTTCGGCGCGTACGCCAGGAGGGAGTCGCCCCGCAACGAGGAGGAGAGCAAGGAGAGGAAGGACCTCACCTTCGGGCTCACCGCGGGCGGCACCGTCGTCGCGGCCGGGATCGCCGCGACCTGGGCGCTGTCCGAACACGCCTCGACCGGTATACAGACCGGTCTCGCCATGCCGGTGGACGTGCTCCATCTGCTGGCGGTGGCGGTCTGGCTGGGCGGGCTGACGGCACTGCTCGTCGCCCTCTACCGGGCGCCCTTCATCGACAGCGCCGCCGTACGGCGCTTCTCCCGCACCGCCTTTCTCAGCGTGGTGGTGATCGCCGCGACCGGGATCTACCAGTCCTGGCGTCAGGTCGGATCGTGGTCGGCGCTCTGGGAAACGGCATACGGACAGCTCCTGTTGGTCAAGGTCGGGCTCGTGGCGGTGCTGGTCGGCATCGCCTGGTTCTCACGGCGGTGGACGGGACGACTGGCGGAAGAGACGACGGTGGTCGGGGAGACGGACGCGGTCGGGGCCGTGACGGAGGCCGGGGCGGAAACGGAGGTCGAGACGGGCGCGGAGGTCGAGACGGACGCGGAGACAAGAGCGGCGGCAGGGGTCGCGGCGGACGCCGAGCACAAGACAGAGGGCGAGGCCGGCGCGGCGGCGGAATCCGGAGCCGGGGGGAGGACCGGATCCGAATCCGTCACCGCGACGACCCTGGTGGGTGACAGTCAGAGAGCTACCCAGCTCGCCCGGCAAAGAGCCGCGCTGGCGACCGCACGCCAGAAGCGCGTCCGGGACGCCGACCCCGTACGGACCGGACTGCGCCGCTCGGTACTCGCCGAGGCCGGAATCGCCGTGGTACTCCTCGCCGTCACGACCGTGCTGACGTCCACCGAGCCGGGCCGTACCGCCGAGCTGGAGGCGAACCGGACCGGGGGGACCGCGGCGGACGCCCCCGCGAACGCGGGTCCCGTCAGCGTCCGCATGCCCTTCGACACCGGCGGCCAGAACGGCCGGGGCACCATCAGGCTGACCCTCGGCCCCGGTCGCTCCGGTGCCAATGTCATGCACATCTATGTCGACCGCCCCGACGGCAAGCCGCTGGACGTGCCTGAGGTGAAGGCCGACTTCACCCTCACGGCGGAGCGGATCGGCCCCCTGCCGATCGTGCCCGACCGTGTCGCTCCCGGACACTGGAGCGAGGGCGCCGTACAGATCCCGATGCCGGGCGACTGGCGGCTCCGGGTGACCGTACGGACCTCCGACATCGACCAGACAACCGTCGACAAGAACGTGAAGATCGGCTGACCCATCGTGAGCGAGACCCGACAGGACCGAAACAAGCGAAAAGCCGCCCTGGACTCCCCGGCCGCCCCGGACGCCTCCGGCTCCTCGAACGCCTCCGACTCCCCGGGTGCCCCGGACGCCGGCAACGCCACGACGTCGCGGGACACCGCGTCGGCCCCGGGCACGGCCACCAGCCGGGACACCGCCAAGAGCAGGGACGGCGACCGGCCCGCACGGGACGGCGACCGGCCCGGAACGGAGGGCGCTCCACCCGCCGGTATCTCCCGGCGGCGGCTGATCGGCACCGCGAGCGCCGCCGGAGCCGGCGGACTGGCGCTCGGAGCGGTGGGCGGGGCCGGTGCGTACGCGACGAGCCGCGCCGAGCCGGCGGCCGCGCTCACCACGCTCGGCACCGGGTCCGTCCCCTTCCATGGCGCGCACCAGCCGGGTATCACCACCCCGATGCACGCCCGGGGCCATCTGATCGCCTTCGACCTGGCCCCGGGAGCCGGCCGGAAGGAGGCCGCCGCGCTGCTGCGCCGCTGGTCGGAGTCGGCGCGCGCGCTGATGGCCGGTGAACCGGCCGGTGGCCGGGACGCCGACGGCGACACCGGTGTCGCCCTGGACGCCGGGCCCTCCTCACTCACCGTGACCTTCGGTTTCGGCCGCGGTTTCTTCGACCGTACGGGGCTGGCCGCCCAGCGCCCCACGGCCCTGGACCCGCTGCCCGCCTTCTCCTCCGACCATCTCGATCCCCGGCGCAGCAACGGCGATCTCTGGATCCAGATCGGCTCCGACGACGCCCTGGTCGCCTTCCACGCCCTGCGTACGCTCCAGAAGGACGCGGGCGCGGCGGCGCGGGTGCGCTGGCAGATGAACGGCTTCAACCGTTCGCCCGGTGCCACTCCGCACCCGATGACCAGCCGCAATCTGATGGGCCAGCTCGACGGCACGGGCAACCCGAAGCCGTCCGAGCCGGACTTCGACCGGCGGATCTTCGTCCCGGCGGCCCCGGCGGCCGGCACCCCGGCCTGGATGGCGGGTGGCTCGTACGCCGTCGTACGCCGGATCCGTATGCTCCTCGACGACTGGGAGAAGCTCCCGCTCGGCAAGCAGGAGCAGGTCATCGGCCGTCGTAAGTCCGACGGCGCCCCGCTCACGGGCGGTACGGAGACGACGGAGCCCGACCTCGACCGGCTGGGTGCCGACGGCAGGCCCGTCATACCGGCCAACGCGCACGCCCGGATCTCGGCCCCCGAGGCGAACGGCGGGGCCGCGATGCTGCGGCGGCCCTTCTCCTTCCACGACGGGATCGGGGCGGACGGGACGCCTGACGCGGGGCTGCTCTTCGTCTGCTGGCAGGCCGATCCGCTCAAGGGGTTCGTACCGGTGCAGCGCAAGCTCGACCGGGGGGACGCGCTGTCGGCGTTCATCCGCCACGAGGCGAGTGGGCTGTTCGCGGTGCCCGGGGGCGCGGGGCGAGGAGAGTACGTGGGTCAGCGGCTCCTGGAATCCTGAGCATTCTGAGCGTCGCGCCCTCACTGGGGCGAGGCTTTGGCCACGGCTCCTGCCCCGGCCGCTGACCCGGACCCCCGCCCCGGGCCTCCGGTACGCGCTCAGGAGTCATGAACCGCGACGGGCCATTAGGGTGACCGTATGTCGGCCACGCGCTACACGTATCTGGGCCCCGAGGGCACCTTCACGGAGGCGGCCCTCCGTACCCTCCCGGAAGCCGCCACGCGGGAACTCGTCCCCATGGTGTCCGTACCGACGGCGCTCGACGCCGTACGGAACGGCGACGCCGCCGCGGCACTCGTACCGATCGAGAACTCGGTGGAGGGCGGCGTCACCGCCACGCTCGACGAGCTGGCCTCCGGCGCGCCCCTGATGATCTACCGCGAGGTGCTGCTGCCGATCACGTTCGCCCTGCTCGTACGGCCCGGCACCGCGCTCTCCGACGTGAAGACGGTGACCGGTCATCCGGTCGCCCAGCCTCAGGTGCGCAACTGGCTGCGCACCCATCTCCCGGACGCGCTGTGGGAGTCGGCGGCCTCGAACGCGGACGGGGCGCGGCTGGTGCAGGAGGGCCGGTTCGACGCGGCCTTCGCGGGCGAGTTCGCGGCGGCCACCTACGGTCTCGAACCGCTGGTCACCGAGATCCACGACGCGGAGAACGCGGAGACGCGCTTCGTCCTGGTCGGCCGGCCCGCGCGTCCCTCCGCGCCGACGGGTGCGGACAAGACCTCGGTGGTCATCTGGCTGGGCGACGACCACCCGGGCGCGCTGCTCGAACTGCTCCAGGAGTTCGCCGTACGCGGGGTCAACCTGATGCTGATCCAGTCGCGGCCGACCGGCGCGGGGATCGGCAACTACTGCTTCGCGGTGGACGCCGAGGGCCATATCTCGGACCGGCGGGTGGGCGAGGCCCTGATGGGGCTGAAGCGGATCTGTCCCAAGGTGCGCTTCCTCGGTTCGTACCCGCGTGCGGGAGTGTCTCCGGGCGATGTGTCGACACTGCGGCCTGGAACCTCGGACACGGAGTTCATCGAGGCGGCGGAGTGGCTGGCGCGCAGCCAGGACGGCCGCGCCTGACGGCCGACCGCCGGCCCCGGGCGGTCGATCGCCGCCCCGTAGGACCCGTGCCATCTCCGTGTGGTCGCACCGCCCGTGTGCCTGTGGACATGGCGCAGAGTTATCCACAGGCTCGCTTCTCGACCTGGGGACAAGTCGACAACCGTGACCGCTCGGGTCGACAAATCGCTCCGATCGCCGACGCCCATCCACAGGCTCCCCACCGGTCCACGTCACCCCAACCCCTGCGATCAACTCGTTGGAGCGAGCAATTCCCACCCGAATGAGTGTGTGAAGCGGGTTTACGAGGGAATTCCCCGGCCCATCCTCGGCCTGCGGAAGGCTCATTTCCGCAATCCACAGATCACTCACACAGCCTGTGGATAACTTGCGTGACCCTGTGTATCACTGTGGACAACGCTCGGCAGTCCCGCCCCCAAGTCCCCTCGCGCACAAGGGGGGTGGGTCAAGCGGACGACCACCGAACGCTTCGTTCCGGCGAATCGCGGTTCCTTTATTGACCAACACGACGAACAGCGCCGAACGCAACGAACACGATGAACACGACGAACACCAGGACGCAGGTATGGAATTTGCTGACATGTTTCTCAATTGCCACAATTAGGGCAAAGAGGCACGCCTGTCGATATCGGGTGGGGCGGTGTCGGCGCGCACCGGTAGCCTGGTGGGGTGATTGACCTTCGTCTGCTCCGTGAGGACCCCGACCGTGTTCGCGCCTCCCAGCGCGCCCGTGGAGAGGACGTCAACCTTGTCGACGCCCTGCTCTCCGCCGACGAGCGGCGCAGGTCGTCCGGCGTCCGCTTCGACGAGCTGCGCTCCGAGCAGAAGTCGCTCGGCAAGCTGATCCCCAAGGCGTCCGCCGAGGAGAAGGCCGAGCTGCTCAAGAAGGCGGAGCAGCTCAAGGCCGACGTCAGGGCGGCCGACGCCGAGCAGCACGAAGCGGACGAGGAGGCCAAGCGCCTGCTCCTCCAGCTCGGCAATGTGGTGCACCCCGACGTCCCGGTGGGTGGCGAGGAGGACTTCGTCGTCCTGGAGACGCACGGCACGATCCGGGACTTCGCGGCGGAGGGCTTCGAGCCCAGGGACCATCTGGAGCTGGGCGAGTCGCTGGGCGCCATCGATGTCGAGCGGGGCGCCAAGGTGTCCGGCTCGCGGTTCTACTATCTGACGGGCATCGGCGCGCTGCTGGAACTGGCCCTGGTCAACGCGTCGATCGCGCAGGCCACGGAGGCCGGATTCATCCCCATGCTGACACCGGCGCTGGTCCGCCCGCGCGCCATGGAGGGCACGGGCTTCCTGGGCCAGGCCGCGGAGAACGTGTACCACCTGGAGAAGGACGACTACTACCTGGTCGGTACGTCGGAGGTCCCGCTCGCCGCGTACCACATGGACGAGATCGTCGAGGCCGACAAGCTGCCCCTGCGGTACGCGGGCTTCTCCCCGTGCTTCCGGCGCGAGGCCGGCACGTACGGCAAGGACACCCGGGGCATTTTCCGGGTCCACCAGTTCGACAAGGTCGAGATGTTCTCGTACATCGACCCGGCGGACGCGGAGTCCGAGCACCGGCGCCTGCTGGAGTGGGAGAAGCAGTGGCTGACCGCCCTGGGGCTCCCCTTCCAGGTGATCGATGTGGCGTCCGGCGATCTGGGGGCCTCCGCCTCGCGCAAGTTCGACTGCGAGGCGTGGATCCCGACGCAGGGCAAGTACCGCGAGCTGACCTCGGCGTCGAACTGCGACGGTTTCCAGGCCCGCAGGCTCTCCATCCGCATGCGGGACGGCAAGCAGATCAAGCCGCTGGCCACGCTGAACGGCACGCTCTGCGCCGTACCGCGCACGATCGTGGCGATCCTGGAGAACCACCAGCAGGCCGACGGTTCGGTGTGGGTGCCCGAGGTGCTGCGTCCGTATCTGGGCGGCCGTGAGGTGCTGGAGCCGATCGCCAAGTGAGCACCGGCCCCGACGCGGCGTCGTCCTCGGCGCCGCCCTCGTCCGTACCGCCGTCACCCTCGACGCCGGCTTCGTCCCCGCCTCTGTCCGCGGATCCGGCTCTGTCCGCGGATCCGCAGACGGATCCGCCGGCGGTGTCGTTCCCGTACAAGCTTGTCGCGACCGACCTCGACGGCACACTGCTGCGCGACGACGCCACGGTCTCCGTACGCACTCGCGAGGCGCTCGCCGCGGTCGCGGCGGCGGGGGCGGCACACATCGTGGTCACCGGACGCGGGGTGCCGTGGACGCGGCACATCCTGGACGACCTGGGATACGAGGGCCTCGCGGTGTGCGGCCAGGGCGCCCAGCTCTACCACGCGGGTGAGCACAGGCTGCTGACCTCGGTCACGCTGGACCGGCAGTTGGCCGGGCTGGCCCTGTCCAAGATCGAGGCGGAGACCGGCCCGCTGGCGCTGGCCGCGAGCCGGGACGGTCTGGACGGCGAGGTCCTGATCGGCCCCGGCTACCGGGTGCTCGACGGCGAGCTTCCCTCGGTCTTCATCGACGACCCGGCGGAGCTGTGGGCCGCGCCGCTCAACAAGGTGTACGTCCAGCACCCGGAGCTGGACGACGACGCGTTGACGCGGATCGCGCGGGCGACCGTCGGCGGTCTGGTGGATGTGGTGATGGCGGGCGCCGGCGTGGTGGAGATCCTGCCGCTCGGCCTGAACAAGGCCACCGGGCTCTCGCTGGCGGCGCGACGTCTCGGAGTCACGGCGGCGGACACGATCGCGTTCGGGGACATGCCCAACGACATCCCGATGTTCGCGTGGGCGCGGCACGGTGTGGCGATGGCGAACGCGCACGAGGAACTGAAGGCCGTGGCCGACGAGATCACGGCGTCGAACGACGACGACGGCATCGCGGTGGTGCTGGAGAAGCTGCTGCTCGGCTAGGGCCCTGCCTGCCCTGTCTGGTCTGGTCTGGTTGGGACTGGTCGGACAGGATCTGGGCCGGGTCCGGGGCTCCCGGGGAATGGACACATCCTCCCAGGGAGCGAACACATCACTCGGTCAATCCTCCGGGAGGGGCGGCCCGCGCGGATGCGCGCTCGAAGCGGCCGCCCCTGGGCAGCGCACCGGCGGCACACGGAGCAGTGATGGCTACTTCGGTGCCCGCGCGGTGCTGCCCTGCTGGGAACTCGACGGACTCGGAATACCGGTCGTCGCCGTGTTCCGCTCCCGGTCTTGAGGTGTGATCCGACAGGACCACTCTGCCCCGAGTCGCGACGCACCGCCACCGAATATCGGTGGCCCGGCCCACGCCCGCCAACAGAAGTGCCTTTGGCGGACGCGGACCAGGGGAAGGGATCAGCGACGCTTACGGCCCCGGCGCAGATCCCTGAGCTGATGGACGACTTCGTCCACCCTGGCGTCCACACGGTTGATGTCCGCGGACATCTCGCTCAGCCGGTTGCTGATGGCCCCCACCACCCGGTTGGTGGCTTCGAGCCGCCGGTCCAGACTGTCGAGCCGGTACGACATCCGGTTCAGGACCGGCCCCAGCTCCTGGAGCGCGACTCCGACCCCGCCGAGGCACGCCTCGACATCGGTCACGCGCCGGTCGAGGTCCACGTACCCCCTGCGCAGATCGTCCTCGGCGTCGAGGAGATACGTACGGACGCACCGCGCGATGTCGCTGTCGCGCAGCAGCATCGCGATGTTGAGCACGGCGCGGCGGGTGTAGAGGGTGAGCTGGGTAGCAGCCTGTGGATAACTTTCCCCCGCTTCGGCGCCCCATAGTGACACCATGTCACTATGAAAACGCCGCAGGTCAGAGCCTCGCAGCACGCGCATCCCGTTCTCGGCCAGCTCCGCCCGATGCCGAGCGGTCATCTGCCTGACGACGCCTGTGGATACTTCGAAGTACCGAGCCACGTCCTCGGTGCGAACGTGAACTCCGTCCGGGAGCATGGCGAGAGACTTGATCTTGTCGAGGGCATCGACGCGCCCTACGTGCTCGAAACGCAGCGTGCGCGACTCGAGCAGGGCTCCTTCTTGTGGCATGTTCATGCCTTCCACTCGTGAACCGATGATGGCCGGCCCTCTCCCCGGGCATCAGGGGTGGAGGTCGGCTCACGGTGGCTACTCACTCAATGACCGGTCCGGCTTCTGTCCGGCACCGGCAATCCCCAGATTCACGAACGCTCGACGTCACGCACTCCAGTTGCCTCCACGCGCCGTGAACAACGAGCCGATAAACGTACAGTTACGCGGCAGCCCCCCTGCCCGGCGGGCTGGGGGGCTGCCGCGTGACTCGCCTGTTCCTCAGTCTGACGGCTCCTCGCGTTACCGCTCGCGCCCGCCTACTCCTCGCCCGCGAGCTTCAGCGTCCTGAGCTTCTGGCCCGCGTACCAGGTCGCCACCACCGAGACCCCCGCCAACAGGCCCACCGCCAGCGGCAGACCGACGTCCGAGGTGATCGTGCCCCCGCCGCCGATCTTCTGGGCGAGCGCCAGCGCCCACTGCTGGACGCTGAGCGTCCGCGCGCCCGCCACCAGGCTGCCGAAGAGGGTCTCCCAGACCAGGGCGTAGACAAGTCCGATGACCACCGCGTGGCGGCTGACCGTGCCCAGCAGCAGGAAGAGCGCGCTGTACGCGATGGACGCGACGAGCGCCGCGACCGTGTACGCCACCGCGATCTGCTGGCCGTTGCCGTTGAGGATGTATCCGGCGACGAAGGTGGGCAGGGCGGAGAACGCCATGGTCACGGCGATCGCCACGATCAGTTTGGTGAATATGATCGACGACCGCTTCACCGGCTTGGAGAGCAGATAGACGATCGACCCGTCGTCGATCTCGGGTCCGATCGAGCCGGTCCCCGCGATGACACCGATCAGCGGCACCATCGTGGCGAGCGCGAAACCGCCCAGCACGTCCACCGCGACCTGGTCGTCCGCGCCATTGAGGGCACGGACCGCCGCCGCGATCACGATCAGCAGCGCGGGCAGGACGAAGAGGATCGCGGCCCGGCGCCTGCCGAGCAGGGCCCGGTAGGTGAGCCGGGCGACTGTGGGGTTGTACATGACGTCACAGCTCCTTTCAGGCCGCTCAGGCCGCTACGAGATAGGAGAAGACCGACTCGAGGGACTCGTCCGAGGGCGAGACCGTGAGCAGCCTGATGGAGTGTTCACGTGCGACCCGCGGCAGCAGCTCGGTGAACCGGCCGAAGTCGACCGCCTGGATACGCAGTGCGCCTTCGGCGAGGTCCACCTCGATACCGGCGGTCGACGGGTCGGCGATCAGGGCCGCGGCGAGCGCGCGGTCGTCACTGGACCGTACGAGGTAGCGGTGCGGCCGGTCGGTCATGAGACGGCGGATCTTGCGGAAGTCCCCGGAAGCGGCATGGCGCCCGGCCACGATCACCTCGATGTGCGAGGCGAGCTGCTCGACCTCCTCCAAGATATGGGAGGAGAAGAGGACCGTGCGGCCCGTGGCGCCCATACGCCGCAGGAGATCCATGAGCTGCATCCGCTGACGCGGGTCCATACCGTTGAACGGCTCGTCCAGAAGCAGCACGGACGGGTCGTGGACCAGCGCGGAGGCCATCTTCACCCGCTGCCGCATGCCCTTGCTGTACGTCGCGATCTTGCGGTCCTGCGCGTACTCCATCTCGACCGTGGCGAGCGCCGCGCGGGCCTCCTTGCGGCCCAGTCCGTGCAGTTCGGCGTTGGCCACCACGAAGTCGAGGCCGGTGAGGAAGTCGTACATCCCCTCGCGCTCCGGCACGATGCCGATCTGTCGGTAGACGGACTCGTTGCGCCAGATCGGCTGCCCGTCGAGGGTGACGCTGCCCGTGGAGGGGGCGAGGAAGCCCGCCATCATATTGATCAGGGTGGACTTGCCCGCGCCGTTGGGGCCGAGCAGGCCGGTGACACCGGGGCCGATCGTCATGGTGACGTCGTTGACGGCCACCACGTTGCCGAACCAGCGCGAGGTGTGCTCGATGTCGATGGTGGTCACAGCCCGACCTTCCGGTAACGGCGCATGAGAACGGCGTAGGAGCCGAGCACGAGCGCGAGGACGACCAGCAGATAGACCACGCCCACACCGGCCGAGGGCCCTGCCTCGCCGGGGAAGGCCGAGGTGGCGCCCAGGAAGGCGGTCTGTACGCCGTCGATGAGCGTGACCGGCGAGAAGAGGCCGAGCCACTTGACGGCTCCGATCGCGTCCGAACCCCAGGCGATCGCCTGGAGGGTGGAGACCGCGCCGTACGAGATGGTCAGGGTGGCGATCACGGCGGCGACCCCGAAGCCCCGGCGCGGCGTCAGGGCCGCGAGCACCAGGCCGAGCCCGCCGAAGAGCAGGGAGAGCAGCGCCACCGATACCAGCCCCTGGCCGAACCCCTCGGTCTGGTCCGCGAAGTCCATCTTGGCCAGCAGCGAGCCGGCGTAGAGGATGACGAGGGGGGCGCCGGTCAGGATGAAGAGGGCCGAAGCCATCGCTCCGTACTTCGCGAGGACGTAGTCCACACGCTCGATCGGGCGGGAGAAGTAGAGCGGCACGGTCTTGAAACGCAGGTCCCTGGAGACGGACTGGGGGGCCTGGGAGGCCAGATAGAGACCGATGACGGCCTGGGTGAAGATCGCGTAGCGCGTGTAGTCCAGGGGCAGGGTCTTGAGATTCGTCGCCACGGCGACCGCGACGATGATGGCCGCGGGCAGGCACATCACCGCGAAGAGGATCATCGGCAGGACCTTGGACTTGGCCGAGCGGCCGAGTCCGTACGCGCCGCGCAGCGACTGCGAGTAGAGCGAACGGCGCGCGTAGGCGCGGCCGAGGCGCGGTCCCTCGTAGTTGCGGTATCCGATGTTGTGGATCCGGGTCGTCCCCGCGCCGGCTCCCGTCCCGGAGCCGGTCGGGGCTCCCGCGACGGCTCCGGCCGCCGTGCCGGTCTCGGTCTCAGCGCTCATCGTCGACGCCTCCCTTCACCCTGGTGTCCTCCGTCGTGTGTCCGGACTCATGCCCGGCCCGGTGTCCGGCCTCGTGCCCGGCCCGGTGTCCCGCGTCGGGTCCGGACCGCTGTTCCGCGTGGGGTCCGGGCTGCTGTTCCGCGTCGGGTCCGGACCGCTGTTCCGCGTCGGGTCCGGGCTGCTGGGGCACGGTCCCGCCGTCCGCGGCCCGCTGGGGGCGGAAGACCTCCGCTATGTGATGGCGCCGCTGTTCCATCCGTACGAGCCCCAGGCCGAGTTCTGCGACGGTGTCGCGGACGACGTCGTAGGTCTCCTCGCCCTTGGCCTCGATCAGCAGGATGTGGCCGGCGCCGGGAAGCCCCTCCTCCATGCCCGCGTGGAGTGTCAGCCCGGCGGCGGTGAGCGACTCGCGCAGGGCGCGCGTGCCGTCGGGGTGCGCGTCCGTGTCCGTGACCTCGACCGCGAGGGTCGTGGTGATCTGCGTGAAGTCGCTGGTGGAGCTGGAGCGCAGCAGCGTACCGCCGTCGATGACGACGACATGGTCGCAGGTGCGTTCGAGCTCGCCCAGGAGGTGCGACGTGACCAGGACGGAGATGCCGAAGTCCGTGTAGACACGGCGGATCAGTCCGAGCATCTCGTCGCGGCCGACCGGGTCGAGGCCGTTGGTCGGCTCGTCCAGAAGGACCAGTTGGGGGTCGTGGACCAGTGCCTGAGCGAGCTTGACGCGCTGCTTCATACCGGTCGAGTAGCCGCCGATGGGGCGGTACCGCTCCTCGTAGAGGCCGACATGGCGCAGCGTGTCCGCGGTGCGCTCGCGGGCCGCGGTCGGGGGCAGTCCGGACATGCGCGCCATATGGACGACGAACTCGGTGGCCGAGACGTCCGGCGGCAGGCAGTCGTGCTCGGGCATGTATCCGACGCGCTCGCGGATGGCGCCGCCGCTGGTGGCGACATCGAGCCCGAGCACCGTGGCCCGGCCTTCCGTGGCGGGGGAAAGACCCAGCAGGATCTTGATCATGGTGGACTTGCCGGCCCCGTTGGCGCCCACCAGACCGGTCACACCCGGTCCGATGTCCAAGGAGAGCCGGTCAAGCGCGGTCACCCGGGGGAACCGCTTACTCAGGCCTTCTGTCGCGATCACAGTCACGTTTCGACCGTAGTGGCGAAGGCAACAGGGGGCGTCAGACCTGGCGGCTGTATCCGTGTCCCCCTCCAGATGTACGGAACCCGTAAGGGAGCCGTAAGGGCAGGAGCCAACCGGCCGGTTATCCACAGGTATGCCCGGGACCTTGACGCCGCAGTCGGCGGCATTGTCACATTCAGCGAGGAGACATACTCCAGCGTCACATGACGAACACGTACCGCACACGGGGCGGGTGGGAGGCGATGCGGTGACGGACCGACGGACGGCGGAGCTGCGGGGGTTCAGGGAGGTCCAGCGCCTGGCGTACGCGTGCGCGGAGGCCGTCGCCGCGCGGCTCGTGCCAGGGGTGACGGAGCGCGAGGCGGCGCGGATGCAGCGCGCGTGGCTGCGCGCTCGCGGGGTGCGCGACTGGTTCCACCTGCCGTTCGCGTGGTTCGGGGACCGTACGGCGTTCAGCGGCTTCCGGATACCGCTCCAGTTCTTTCCCACGCATCGCCGGCTGGAGGAGGGGATGCCGTTCATCCTCGACCTCGCACCGATCCACCGGGGATTCACGGCGGATGTCGGCTACTCGGGCTGTCTCGGTGCCCATCCCCTGCACGACCGGCTGCTCGCCGATCTGCGCGTACACCGCGAGCTGATCCTCCGGGAGGTGCGCGAGCGGCGCACGCTGCGGGAGATCTACGAGGACGTGAACCGGCTGATGGTCCGGCAGGGCTATGCCAACCGGCATCGGGCGTACCCCTTCGGTGTCATCGCCCACAAGGTCGACCGGGTGAAGGAGCGTCGCTGGTCCCCGCATGTCCTCGGGTTCGGCACCCAGTCCCTCAAGGGGCTCGTGGGCGACGCGCTCCGGGGGCACCGGGAGGGCTGGTCGCCGCTGTGGAGTCCGTACGGATTCTCCGACCACCCGCCCGCGCCGGGTCTGTGGGCGGTCGAACCCCACCTCGGACTCCGGGGTACGGGCGCGAAGTTCGAGGAGATCCTGGTGGTCACCGACTCCCGGGATCCGGAGCAGAGCGCGTTCTGGCTGGATGACGATCTGCCGCATGTGCGGCGCTGGGCGGAGGCCGTATGAGTACGGGCGCGGGGTCGGAGGCGAGCGGCGAGGAGCCGGGTACGGGGGCGGATTCGGGCGCCGCCGAGAGCGGCAGCGGCAACAGTGACAGCGGCGGCAGCAGCAGCGGCAAGGGCAGCAGCGCGGTACCGGGCCTGGAGGGTGCGCGGGAGCGCCGGGTGCGGTCGGGCGGGGTCGATCTGTCCGTCGCCGAGCTGGGCGATCCGGGGCAGCCGACCGTGCTGCTGGTGCACGGCTACCCGGACAGCAAAGAGGTCTGGTCGGAGGTCGCGGGGCGGCTCGCGAAACGCTTCCATGTGGTGCTCTACGACGTACGGGGACACGGCGGGTCGACAGCGCCGGCACCCCTGCGCGGCGGCTTCACACTGGAGAAGCTGACGGACGACTTCCTGGCGGTCGCGGACGCGGTGAGCCCGGACCGGCCGGTCCATCTCGTCGGCCATGACTGGGGCTCCGTCCAGGCCTGGGAATTCGTGACGGTGGCGCGGACCGAGGGCCGGATCGCCTCCTTCACCTCCATCTCGGGGCCTTCCCTGGACCATATGGGGCACTGGATCAAGCGGCGGGCGGCACGGCCCACTCCGCGCGGGGTGGGTCAGCTCCTCGGCCAGGGCGCCAGGTCCTGGTACGTCTACGTGCTGCACACGCCCGTGCTGCCCGAGCTGGCCTGGCGCGGTCCTCTCGGCAGGCAGTGGCCGAGGATCCTCCGCCGGGCCGAGAAGCTCCCGGGCCTGGGTTATCCGACGCCCTCTCTGCCGCGGGACGCGGCACACGGCGCCTGGCTCTACCGGGACAATGTCCGGGCCCGGCTGAGCAAGCCGCGTACCGACGCGTACGCGCACGCGCCTGTCCAGCTCATCACCCCGACCGGCGACGCCTTTCTCTCGGAACGGCTGTACGACGATCTGGAGCGGTGGGCCCCGGGGTTGGTACGGCGCACGCTGCCCGCCAAGCACTGGGTGCCCCGCACCAGACCGGACCGGGTGGCCTCCTGGATCGCTGAGTTCGTCCGGACGCACGAGAACGGGACGGCCGGGGTGGCCGGGGAGACGGGGGAGCACGGGGCAGACGCGCCCAGGACAAGCGGAAGCATCGGCCCCGGTGAGGACCCGGGTACGGGAGCGGGCGCCGGTACCGACGCCGATACGGGAGCGGATGCCGGTACGGACGCGGGTACGGGAGCGGGCGCCGGTGCGCGTCCTGGTGCCGGTACAGGAGCGGCGCGCAGCGGACCGTACGCCCACCGCTTCGGTGGCCGGCTCGTCCTGGTCACGGGTGCGGCCAGTGGTATCGGCCGGGCCACCGCCTTCGCGTTCGCCGAGGCGGGCGCACGGGTCGTGGCGGTCGACCTCGACGCGGAAGGGGCGGCCAGGACCGCCGAGCTGGCCCGGCTGACCGGAGCCCCTGAGGCCTGGGCGGAGCTGGCGGACGTCGGCGACGGGCAGGCCATGGAGAAGCTGGCGCGGAAGGTCGCCACGGAGTACGGCATCGTCGATGTCCTGGTCAACAACGCCGGAATCGGGCTGTCGGGCCCCTTCCTCGACACCACCGTCGAGGACTGGAAGAAGGTCCTGGACGTGAATCTGTGGGGTGTCATCCACGGCTGCCGCGTCTTCGGCAAGCAGATGGCCGAGCGCGGCCAGGGCGGCCATATCGTCAACACCGCCTCCGCGGCGGCCTATCAGCCCTCGAAGGCGCTGCCCGCGTACAGCACGTCCAAGGCGGCGGTGCTGATGCTCAGCGAATGCCTCCGGGCCGAGCTGGCCGGGCAGGGCATCGGGGTCTCCGCGATCTGCCCCGGTTTCGTCAACACGGGCATCACCTCCACCGCGCGCTTCACCGGTGTCTCCGCGGAAGAGGAGGAGCGGCGCAGAAAGAAGACCGCGCGACTGTACGGGCTGCGGAACTACCCGCCGGAGAAGGTCGCCGACGCCGTACTGCGTGCTGTCGTACGCAACCAGGCGGTCGTGCCGGTCACCCCGGAGGCCCGTGGTGCGCGCCTGCTGTCCCGCCTCGTGCCCGGGGCGCTGCGCGCGATCGCCCGTGTGGAGCCGCCGCTGTGAGCGCCGAGAAGCGGGCGGAGCAGGGGGAACACGCGGTGGACGAGTGGACCGGGAAGGATGGGGAGGCCGGGCGGACGGACGGTCGCCCTGTCATCGTTCCGCGCCGGGTCTCGTTCGACTGGTGCGAGACCCCTCTCCACTGGATACCGGACGAGCCCACGGCCACCCATGTCATCAATGTGCTGCATCTGCTGCTGCCCGCGGGCGAGCGGTGGTTCGTCAAGGTCTTCAAGGAGGCCCTGCCGCTGGTGACCGACCCGGAACTGCTCAAGGACGTCAAGGGGTTCATGGGGCAGGAGGCCACGCACAGCGTGCAGCACTCCTCTGTACTGGACCACCTGGCCGAGCAGCGGCTCAGCACCGAGGCGTACACCCGGCGCGTCGACTTCCTCTTCGACCGGCTCCTCGGCGAAAAGCCGCCGTGGGGCATCCCCTTCCCGGCCGGCAGATGGCTGCTCTACCGGCTGGCGTTCGTCGCCGCGATCGAGCAGTTCACAGCGGTCCTCGGCGACTGGGTGCTGCGTGCGGAGGCGCTCGACCGGGCCGGGTCCGACGAGGTCATGCTCGACCTGCTGCGCTGGCACGGCGCGGAGGAGGTCGAGCACCGCGCCGTGGCCTTCGACCTGTACGAGCACTGCGGCGGCCCGGAGCCCCTTCGCTACGCCCGCCGGGTCGGAACCATGTGTCTCACCGCGCCCGTCCTGCTGTGGCTGTGGGTCTCGGGCGCCTCCTATCTGCTCCGGCACGACCCCCGGCTCACCGGTCGGCGGCGCTACTCGCTGCGCGAGCACCACCAGGCGATCGACAAGGGACTGCTTCCCTCCTGGCGTGAGCTGGGCGCGGCGATACCGCGCTACTTCCGCCGGTCGTACCACCCCTCGCGGGAGGGCTCACCGCACACGGCCGTCGAGTACCTGGCGACCTCACCCGCCGCCCGTGCGGCGGCGGGCGCGATGGGCCGGGCGGCGCGGGAGCAGGGGCGATGAGCGTGTCCGGGACGCCCGCCCGTCCCGGACAGGACCGGGGCTGCCGCGTCGCGGTGGCCAGGGAACGGAAGCTTCGGGCAAGGGTTTTGGACGCTCTCACCTCAACTCACAGACAAAGCAGTCAAATTGATCAAATAGGCTAAACGGCACGCCCATTGTCCACAGGATCGGCAAATCCCCTGTGGATAACCCGAGTTGGCTGTGGATCAAACCTGTGAATCACGACTACATGGAAATGAGTGGCGGCACCCCGGGGCCATCGTCACGCTGGTCACATGGACGGACTACCCGACGAACGACGCACCGTGAAGGTGTCGAAGTATCTCTCCAAGCATCTGCGCCATCAGCCCGAGCGGATCGGTATCGCCCTGGACGCGAATGGCTGGGTGGCGGTCGACGAACTGATCCGCGCCGCCGCCGAGCACGGCTTCCGCATCACCCGCGCCGAACTCGACCATGTCGTGGCCGTCAACGACAAGCGGCGCTTCACGGTCGACGGCGACCGGATCCGCGCCAACCAGGGCCACACCGTCACGGTCGATCTGGAACTGCCCCCCGTGGAGCCGCCCGCGTACCTCTATCACGGGACGGTCGCCCGCCATCTCGACGCGATCCGTTCCGAGGGGCTGCGCCCGATGTTCCGCCACCATGTGCATCTGTCGCCCGACCGCGCCACCGCGACCGGGGTCGGCGCCCGCCGTGGCCGGCCCGTCGTGCTGTCGGTGGACGCGGGAGAGATGCACCGCGACGGACTGGTCTTCCATGTCAGCGCCAACGGCGTCTGGCTCACCGGCTCCGTACCACCGCCGTATCTGCGCTTCCCCGGCTGAATCCGTGCTTCCCCGGCTGACGCCCCGGCCCCGCCGCGCAGGACGGCCCGCCGCGCGCACGGCCCGTCCCCGCCGCACGGCCCGTCCCCGCCGCACGGCCCATCCGCGCCGCGCGCTACGGGCGGAGCTGCGCCGGCGCCTCGGTCGCGATCCGCTCGAAGACCCGCTGATCGGCGGCGAAGTCCGAGTCCGGGATGGGGGCGTGCACCGCGATCTCGGTGATCCCCAGTTCGGCATGCCGGCCCGCGAAGTCCACGAACGCGTCGAGTGATGTCATCGGCCCGTCCCGGTCCGGCGTGAAACCGGTCAGCAGGATCTTCTCCAGCTCGGACACCTCACGCCCGATCTCCGCGCAGGCCTTGCCGAGCCGCTCGATCTGCCCGCGAATCGCTTGCCGCGACTGTTCCGGCGTACCCGTCTCGAACAGCTTCGGATCACCCGTCGTCACCCAGGCCTGGCCGTACCTGGCGGCGAGCCTCAGCCCCCGCGGCCCGGTGGCCGCCACCGCGAAGGGCAGCCGGGGCCGCTGCACACACCCGGGGATGCCCCGCGCCTCGACCGCGGAGTAGAACGTCCCGTCACCGGTCACGGAATCCTCGGTCAGCAGCCGGTCGAGCAGCGGCACGAACTCGGCGAACCGGTCGGCCCGCTCCCTCGGCGTCCACGCCTCCTGCCCCAGCACCGTGGCGTCGAAGCCCGTACCGCCCGCGCCGATCCCCAGAGTGATCCGCCCGTCCGAGACATCGTCCAGCGTGAGCAGGTCCTTGGCGAGCGTCACCGGATGCCTGAAGTTCGGCGAGGTGACCAGAGTCCCCAGCCGCATCCGCTCGGTGACGGCGGCAGCGGCGGTGAGGGTGGGCACCGCCCCGAACCACGGGCCGTCCCGGAACGGCACGCGCCACGACAGGTGGTCGTAGGTGTACGCGGCGTGGAACCCCAGCTCGTCGGCCCGCCGCCACACCTCCCGCCCCTCGGCGGCCCAGCGGTAGATCGGCAGAATCACGGTGCTCAGACGCATGAGGACGACGATACGGCCCCGGTCACCCGCAGCCCACGGCCGGTGCGTGGAGACCGAGCAGGTGACGCATCGACTGCGCGGCGCGGACGGCCGCGTCGGCGCAGCAGTTGTTGAACAGGACATGGACCTCGCGCGCCTGCCCGGCCAGCGTGCGGATGCGCGGCGTCCACTCGGACAGTTCCTCAGGCGTGTAGGAGTGACGGAACCTCTCCTCCTTGGTGCCCGTCCCCCAGGCGCTGCTGCGGCCGTGAAAGCGCACCACCGCGAGCCGGGGGGTGGTGACCCGCGCGACCGGAGGCACGGAGGCGGGAAGTGTCTGCACCATGTCGACGGCCACGGCAGCCGCGTCCAACTCCGTCAACAGCGCCGTTGTCGCAGCGATCTGATCTTCACGCCACCACCCGGGATGGCGGAACTCCACGGCCATCGGCCACCCTGCGGCACGTTCACGGCACTGGCGCAGGAACGCCGCCGCCGGCCTCCCCGGCGCGAGCCGCCGCGGGAACTGGAACACCAGTGTTCCCAGCCGATCGGCCCGGCGCAGTGATTCAAGGGCTCCGCTGAACCGCTCCCACACCTCGTCGAGCAGACCGGGATCGGTGCCGGCCCGGCCAGGCTGCCGGGCCAGGGCCGGGCGCAGTTCGGCCGGCAGCGCGCTCGGCCGCGTCGGATGCCCGGTGAGCAGGGAGAACGCCTTCACGTTGAAGCGGAAGTCTCCGGGGGTGCGTTCCGCCCACAGGAGGCTGTTGCGGGCGCTGGGCAGGCCGTAGTAGGTGGCGTCCACTTCCACCACCGAGAACTGCGAGGCGTAGTGCCGCAGCCTGCCCTCCGCGTCGCGGTGGCCCGCCGGATACCAACCGCTGGACATCAGCGCCTTGTCCGTCCACGAGCACGTGCCGACCCTGATCTCTCCCATGCCGCCCGTCTTCCCGGCACGACGGTGCCGACGCCTGTGCGTCGCGACGGTGCCGACGCCTGCGCGTGCCGGGCGGCCCGCCGTACCACCCCCGCCACGGCAGACGGTCCTGCCCACGAGCAGCGCGGACCCGCCGCGTACGGCCCCCGCGACCGCCCTGCGACCGCCCCGGCGCCGACTCTCAGATGTGCGCCCCTCCACACGCCCGTGCACCGTCGTACGGGAGAATGGCGCGGTGACCTCGCCTACTGACTCCCCGCTTCCCGCCCGGCCCCGGCTGATCGCCACCGATCTCGACGGCACCCTGCTGCGTGACGACAAGTCCGTCTCGGACCGCACGATCGCCGCGCTCAAGGGCGCCGAGGAGGCGGGCATCGAGGTCTTCTTCGTCACCGGACGACCCGCCCGCTGGATGGATGTCGTCAGCGAGCATGTGCACGGTCACGGCATGGCCATCTGCGCCAACGGCGCCGCCGTGGTCGATCTGCACGCCGGTGGAGAGCTGCTGAAGGTCCGCCCGCTGGACCGGGAGACCGCGCTGTACGTCGTACAGACCCTGCGCGCCGCGGCCCCGGGGACGGCCTTCGCGGTCGAGATGACGAACGGCATCAACTACGAACCGACGTATCCGCCCTTCCTGGAGGACCCGGGCGCGACCGTCGCCACCGCGGAGAAGCTCCTTCAGGAGGAGTACGAGAACTTCTCGGGCCCCGTGGTCAAGCTGCTCGCCCAGCACCCGGAGCTGACGCCCGACGGATTCCTCACGCTGGCCCGTACGGCGGCCGGAGACCGCGCCACCATCACCCGTTCGAGCCCGACCGCGCTGCTGGAGGTCAGCGGCCTGGGGGTGAGCAAGGCCAGCACGCTGGCCCTCTGCTGCGCCGAGCGCGGTGTCTCGTCCGACGAGGTCGTCGCCTTCGGGGACATGCCCAACGATCTGGAGATGCTGACCTGGGCCGGGACCTCGTACGCGATGGGCAACGCCCATCCGGACGTGCTGGCCGCCGCCTCGGGACGTACGGTCACCAATAACGAGGACGGCGTCGCGGTCGTCATCGAGCAGATCCTGGCGCGGCTCTAGCTCGACGCGCCGACGCCCCACCGGTCCCAGTGGCGCCGACGACCAGCGGCGTCGGCAGCACGCCAGCGCCGACGGCACCCGCGGCACGAACGGCGGCCGGAGGCGCCCCGGCCGCCTCGTCACAGCGGCGCCTCCCAGATCACCGTCGTCCCGCCCCCGCTCTCGCCGATCCCGGGCACGCACCAGCTCGATCCGCCCAGCGACTCGGCCCGTCGCGCGAGGTTGCGCAGCCCGCTGCGCCGTCCCCCGTCCGGTATGCCCACACCGTCGTCGGCGACCGAGAGCCGCACCGCCGCGCGGCCGTCGGGAAGCCGGGCGGTGGCATCGACTACCACCGCGATACTGGTGGCCCGCGCGTGCCGGAAGGCGTTGGAGAGCGCCTCACGCAGTGCGGCGATGAGATTCCTCCCGGCCAGTTCTCCGACGGCGGCGTCGACCTGCCCGAGAAAGCTGTGGGTGGGCCTGAATCCCAGAGGCACCGCCGCCATGTTGATCTCCCGCAGCACCCGGGTGCGCACCCCGGCCGGTGCCTCCGCCGACCCCTGCTGGAGCGCGAAGATAGCCGTACGGATCTCCTGAATGGTCACGTCCAGTTCGTCGACCGCCTTGTCGATGCCCTGGTGCACCTCGGGAGCGACCGTTCCCCGCTGGGCGCTCGCCAGGGTCATCCCCGTGGCGAACAGCCGCTGGATCACCAGGTCGTGAAGATCGCGCGCGATCCGGTCCCGGTCCTCCAGGACGGCCAGCCGCTCCCGGTCGCGCTGCGCGTCGGCCATCATCAGCGCCACCGCCGCCTGGGCGGCGAACTGGTCGGCCAAGGTGCGTTCCCGCTCCCCGAAACGGCGCGCGCCCCGCGCCCGGGGCATCATCAGGGCGCCGAGCACACTGCCGTCCGCGCGCAGCGGCAGCAGCATGCCAGGACCGAAGTCCGCAGCCAGACCCGGCGACACCCGCGGATCGGTGGCGAGGTCGTCCACGAACATGGACTCCCCGGCGAGAAGGGTCCTGGCGACGGGGTTCGCGGCCGGGACGACGTCATGGCGCTTGACCGTCGGATGGTCGTCGGAGACGGCCACGACCTCCAGTGCGCCGTCCTCCGTACGCAGCAGCACCACGCCGATGACGGAATCCGCCAGCCCGCGGACCTGTTCGGCCACCACGGAGAGCGCGTCCTCCGCGTCACCGCTGGTGAGCAGGGCGGTGGTGACGGCGACCGAGCCCTCGATCCACCGTTCACGCTGTCTGGCCGCCTCGTACAGCCGGGCGTTGCCGATCGCGTTCCCGGCCTCGGTGGCGAGCACGCGCACCATCTGGAGGTCGTAGTCGCTGAACTCGCCCCCGCCGGGCCTCTCCGCCAGATAGAAGGTGCCGAGGACCTCGCCCTGGGCCCGGATGGGAACACCCAGGAACGCGCGCGCCGGAGCGGGCCCCGGGGGGAGGCCGGCGGCGCGCGGCCGGACGGTCGGTTCGTCGGTCGGGGCGGCGTTCGTACCGGCGTTCATACCGGCGATCGCATCGACGGCCGGACCGGCGGCCGGACCGAAGAACCGGACCGGCTCCGACGACCTCATCAGCGCCACGGGCAGCCCCGTCGGTCCATCGGGCCCGCGGCCGATCCACCGGGCCGTGTCCTCGTCGGCGCCATGGGTGATGACATCGGAGAAGCTCTCCCCCGTCTCGTCGAGGACCCCGATCGCGGCGAAGCGGGCCCCGGCCAGCTCGGCCGCGGTCTCACAGATCCGGTTCAGGGTGGTGTGCAGCCCCCGGCCCGTCCCGACGGAACACATCGCCTCCAGAAGCTGGGGCACGCGCGCGGTGTTCTCGGCGGACAGTCCCTCCAGACTGCCGGCGGCACGGGTGACCACGTCAAGGGGATCCAACGGCTCAGGCACTTTCATAGCCCAGAGCCTAATAATTCCGATTTGATAGGGAAAGTCCGAACGGAAGAACCGGCTCTCGCAATGGCGCTCACAACGGCGCTCGCCCACGAGCCGGTGACCGTCGGTCGCCGACGAGACGGTCACCCCGGCGCCGAGAGGCGGTCACCGTCCCTCGCCGGCAGGTCGTCACCGGCCCTCATCGGCCCTCGGCGAGAGGCCGTCACCGTCGCTCACCGGGACGCGGTCACCGGGACATGAGCAGATCCCCGGCCCGCTCACGCTCCACCATCCGCCGCAGCGGTCCCTCGCCGGCCGCCAGCTCGGCGTAGGACCCCCGCTGTACGGGACGGCCCCCGTCGAGCACGATCACCTCGTCGACCGCGTCGAGCCCCCGCAGCCGGTGCGTGATCAGCAGTGTCGTACGGCCCTCCGTCGCCTCCAGCAGATCGGCGGTCAGCGCGTCCGCCGTCGCCACGTCGAGATGCTCGGCGGGCTCGTCCAGGACCAGCACGGGGAAATCGGCGAGCAGCGCGCGGGCCAGCGCCAGCCGCTGCCGCTGACCGCCCGAGAGCCGGGCACCGTGCTCACCGACCAGGGTGTCGAGCCCGGCGGGCAGGGCGTCGACCCAGTCGAGCAGCCGGGCCCGGCCCAGGGCCTCACGCAGTTCGTCCTCGGTCGCCCCGGTACGGGCGAGCCTGAGGTTCTCCCGTACGGAACTGTCGAAGAGATGGGCGTCCTGCGCGCACAGCCCGACAGCACAACGGACCGTGTCCCCGTCGAGGGCGGCCAGATCCGTACCGCCGAGCCGGACCGTGCCCTCGCGGGCATCCAGAAAGCGCAGCAGTACCTGCGCGAGCGTGGTCTTGCCCGACCCGGAAGGCCCGACGACGGCGACCCGCTTCCCGGCGGTGAGCGTCAGATCGAAGCCGCTGAGCGCGTCCCGCCGCTGCCCCGCGTACCGCGCGGACACCCCCCGTACCTCCAGCGGGAACGGTGACACGGGAGCGGGGGCCGGCCGCTCCGGCTCCTGTACGGGAACGGGGGTGTCCAGTACCTCGCACACCCGCTCCGCGCTCCGCCCGGCCCGCTGCCGGTACCGCACGGCGAGCGGCAGCCCGGTGACCGCCTCGAACGCGGCGAGCGGGGTGAGGACGACCACGGCCAGTTCGACGCCGTCGAGACGGCCCTCGCGAACCGCCTGGACACCCACGAGGGCCGCCGCGGCCACGGTCAGTCCACAGGCCAGCGCGGAGAGTCCACCGCCGAGCGCGTCGGCGCTCGCCCCGCGTGAGGCGATGGCCGTCAGCGTGCCGTCGGCCTCACGCACCTGGCGCATACGGCTCCGCAGCGCGCCCGCGACGGTCAGTTCCGCGGTGCCCCGGAGCAGATCGGCGATCCTCGTGGCCAGGGCTCCGCGCGCCGGGGCCAGTCGCCGCTCGGCCCGGCGGGCGCGGGCGCCGCTCAGCAGGGGCACGCCCACCCCGGCGGCGAGCAGTCCGGCGGCCAGTACGGCACCGGCCTCCGGCAGCAGCCACGCGGTGAATCCGACGGCCCCCGCCCCGACCAGCAGGGCGGATCCGACCGGAAGCAGCCACCGCAGCCAGTAGTCCTGGAGTTCGTCCACATCCGCGACCAGCCGGGAGAGCAGATCCGCGCGCCGGGTCTCGCGCAGCCCGGCGGGCGCGATGCGCTCCAGCCGCCGGTACACGGAGACCCTGAGGTCGGCGAGCATCCTGAGCACGGCGTCGTGCGACACGAGGCGCTCGGCGTACCGGAAGACGGCCCGGCCGATACCGAAGGCACGGGTCGCCGTCACCGCGATCATCAGATAGAGGACGGGGGGCTGTTCGGAGGCGCGCGAGATGAGCCAGCCGGACACCGCCATGAGCCCGACGGCGGACCCGAGGGCGCAACTGCCGAGGAACAGCGCCAGGACGAAACGCCCGCGCAGCGCCCCGGCGGCGGCCCGCATCCGCGCGAGTGGATTCCCGGCCGGTCCGGCGCCCTCCGCGACCGCGGCGAAACCGTTCGGTACGGCGGCGGGGTCGGTCCCGGCTTCCTGTCGTACGGCCGGTTCGGCTCCCTCGCGAAGGGCCACCTCGTCGGCTTCTCCCCCGGCCGCCCGACCGCCGTCGCCGGTCTCCGCATCGGATTCTCCGTCGAGGGGAACCCCCTGCGCAGGCACGAAGCCGGGACCGCGTGCCCCCGTCCGCACGGCCGAGACCGCCGGCGGAACCGCCCCCACGGCCCCCGCCCGCTCCGCCGTCTCCCTCTCCCTCTCCCTCTCCGTCTCCCTCTCCGTCTGCGTCCCGGCACCGCTCGCCGACCGCTCCGGCAGCGCGATCACCCGGTCGGCCACCGCGAGCAGCGCCGGCCGGTGGACGACGAGCAGCACCGTACGGCCCACGGCCAGCCGCCGCACCGCCTCGACGATGCCCGACTCCGTCTCGCCGTCGAGCGCCGCCGTGGGCTCGTCCAGCAGCAACAGCGGCCGGTCGGCGAGAAAGGCCCGCGCCAGCGCGAGCCGTTGCCGCTGTCCGGCCGAGAGCCCGGCACCGTCCTCCCCGAGGGGGGTACGGACGCCCTGGGGGAGCGCCGCCACGAACCCGTACGCGCCCGCCTCCCGCAGCGCGTCATGGACCGCCGCGTCGTCCGCGTCCGGCCGGGCCAGCCGTACGTTCTCCTCGATCGTCCCCGCGAAGAGATACGGCCGCTGCGGAACCCAGGCGATCCGCTCCCGCCAGCGGTCCGGATCGAGGGAGGACAGATCCCGGCCGTCGACCCGTATCCGGCCCTCGTCCGGTGCGGTGAAGCCCAGCACCACCTGGAGCAGGGTGGACTTCCCCACCCCGCTCGGGCCGACCAGGGCGACGGTCTCCCCCGGCTCGACCGTCAGCGAGGCGGCGTCCAGCGAGGGTCCCGTACGGCCCTGATGGCGGACGGTCACCCCGTCCAGCTCCAGCCGCGGCGCACCAGCACCAGTACTCGCACCGCCACCGCCACCGGCACTCGCACTCGCACCGGCACCGGCACCGGCACCGGCACCGGCACCGGGAATCTCCCCCGTACCGCGCGCCGGCGCCCCGGTCTCCAGAACCGTGAAGATCTCCTCGGCGGCGGACAGCCCCTCGGCCGCCGCGTGGTACTGCGCGCCCACCTGCCGGATCGGCAGATAGGCCTCCGGCGCGAGGATCAGCACCACCAGGCCCGTGTACAGGTCCAGATCGCCATGGACGAGCCGCATCCCGATACCGACCGCCACCAGCGCCACGGACAGCGTCGAGAGCAGCTCCAGCGCGAAGGACGACAGGAAGGCGATCCGCAGCGTGCGGAGGGTCGCCCGCCGGTACTCCGAGGTGATCGCGCGGATCGACTCGGCCTGCGCCTTGGCCCGGCCGAAGACCTTGAGCGTCGGCAGTCCCGCGACCACATCCAGGAAGTGGCCCGACAGCCGGGACAGCAGCCGCCACTGACGGTCCGTGCTGGCCTGGGTGGCCCAGCCGATGAGCGCCATGAACAGCGGAATCAGCGGCAGGGTCACCACGATGACCGCCGCGGAGACCCAGTCCTCGGTGACGATCCTCGCCAGGACGGCCGCCGGCACGACCACCGCGAGCCCCAGTTGCGGCAGATAGCGCGCGAAGTAGTCGTCCAGGGCATCGACCCCGCGTGTGGCGAGCGCGATCAAGGAGCCGGTCCGTTGTTCGCTCAGCCAGCCGGGACCGAGTTCGGCCGCCCGTTCCAGCAGCCGTCCGCGCAGTTCCGACTTGACCGCGGCACTCGCCCGATGGGCCGCCAGCTCGGTCAGCCAGGACACCAGCGCGCGTCCGACGGCGACCGCGACCAGCAGTAGCAGAGGGGTGCGCAGTCCGGAACCGTCCAGCCCGCGCTGGAACGCCCCCACCACCACCTCGGCGATCAGCATCGCCTGGGCGATCACCAGCCCCGCGCCCGCCACCCCCAGCCCCACCATGGCGATCAGGAAGAAGCGGGTGGCACGGGCATACCGCAACAGACGCGGGTCGACTGGTTTCACGTGAAACACCTACTCCTGCGGCTCGGCACTCGTACGCATCGGCGGTCACGCATCGGCCGCATCGGCGGTCACGCATCGGCTATGTGGTGCGTTCCGATCCGCTTGCGGAACACCCAGTACGTCCACCCCTGGTAGAGCAGCACGACCGGCGTCGCGATACCCGCGCACCAAGTCATGATCTTCAAGGTGTACGGAGTGGAGGACGCGTTGGTCACCGTGAGATTCCACGCCGGGTCCAGCGAGGACGGCATGACATTCGGGAACAGCGTCAGGAAGAGCATCGCCACCGCGGCCACGATCGTCAGGCCGGAGAGCGCGAACGACCAGCCCTCTCGCCCCACCGCGATGGCACCGATCGCGGCGACCAGCGCCACCACGGCCACGATCAGCGCGACCAGACTCGTGCTGTCACCGTGGTCCGCCTGGGTCCAGAGCAGAAAACCGAGTGCCAGTACGGCCGTCAGCACCCCGAGTCCGACCGCCAGCTTTCTGGCCCGGATCCGGATGTCCCCCACCGTCTTGAGCGCGGCGAAGACCGTGCCGTGGAAGGTGAAGAGGGTCAGGGTGACGAGTCCGCCCAGAATCGCGTACGGGTTGAGCAGATCCCCCACGCCGCCGATGTACTCCTTGTGCGCGTCGATCTTGACGCCCCGGACGATATTGCCGAACGCGACACCCCACAGCACGGCGGGGAGCAACGAGGTCCAGAAGATGGCGTGTTCCCAGTTGCGCTGCCAGTTCTCCTCCGGCCGCTTGGCCCGGTACTCGAAGGCGACACCGCGCACGATCAGACAGACAAGGATGAGCAGCAGCGGCAGATAGAAGCCGGAGAAGAGCGTGGCGTACCACTCGGGGAAGGCGGCGAAGGTCGCGCCGCCGGCGCTCAGCAGCCAGACCTCGTTGCCGTCCCAGACCGGCCCGATGGTGTTGATGAGGACCCGCCGCTCCTTGCGGTCACGGGCCAGCAGCTTGGTGAGGACTCCGATACCGAAGTCGAACCCTTCAAGGAAGAAGTAGCCGGTCCAGAGGACGGCGATCAGGACGAACCAGACGTCGTGGAGTTCCATAGCTCCTCAAGTCCTCAGTACGAGAAGGCCATCGGACGGTCGGCGTCCGTGGGGTCGCCGCCGATCCTGGTGGGCGGATGGAGATCGGCGTCCGTCAGCTCCGGCGGGCCGGCCTTGACGTACTTGACCATCAGCTTGACCTCGATGACGGCGAGCACCGCGTACAGCAGGGTGAAGACGATCATCGAGGTGAGTACCTCGCCCTGGGAGACACCGGGGGAGACGGCGTCGGCCGTCCGCAGTACCCCGTACACGACCCAGGGCTGGCGTCCCGTCTCGGTGAAGATCCAGCCCCAGGCATTGGCGATCAGCGGGAAGAGCAGGGTCCACAGGGAGACGATCCAGTACAGCGTGGCGAACCTCGGGCTCAGCGCCTTCTTCCGGAAGAGCACGAGATGCGGCACCTCGTCCTCGCCCGTCCGCAGGGCGGGTGGCAGCAGGAACTTCTTCCGGGTCAGCCAGAGACCGAGCAGCCCGAGGGCGAAGGACGCCATTCCGAAGCCGATCATCCAGCGGAAGCCCCAGTAGGCGACCGGGATGTTGGGCCGGTAGTCGCCGGGGCCGTACTTCTCCTGCTCGGCCTTGTTGACGTCGTTGATGCCGGGGACATGCGAGCTGAAGTCGTTGTTGGCGAGGAAGGACAGCAGGCCGGGGATCTCGACGGCCACGGTGTTGTGGCCCTTCTCGACGTCTCCGTAGGCGAACAGCGAGAACGGCGCGGGCGACTCGCCCTCCCACAGGGCCTCTGCCGCCGCCATCTTCATCGGCTGCTGCTTGAACATGACCTTGCCGAGCGAGTCACCGCTCACGGCGGTGAGCATTCCGGCGATCACCACGGTGACCAGGCCGAGACGGAGCGAGGTCCGCATCACGGGTATGTGCTTCTTGCGGCGGAGATGAAAGGCCGCGATACCGACCATAAAGGCGCCGCCGACCAGGAAAGCCGCCGTCAGCGTGTGGAAGAACTGGGTGAGGGCGGTGTCCTGGGTGAGCACTTTCCAGAAGTCGGTGAGTTCGGCCCGTCCGGCTTCCTTGTTGATCCGATAGCCGACCGGGTGCTGCATCCAGGAGTTGGCCGCCAGGATGAAGTACGCGGAGAGGACCGTGCCGATCGAGACCATCCATATACAGGCCAGATGGATCTTCTTCGGCAGTTTGTCCCAGCCGAAGATCCACAGCCCGATGAAGGTCGACTCGAAGAAGAAGGCGATCAGCGCCTCGAAGGCGAGCGGTGCGCCGAAGATGTCGCCGACGAATCGCGAGTAGTCGGACCAGTTCATCCCGAACTGGAACTCCTGCACGATGCCGGTGACGACACCCATCGCGATATTGATCAGAAAGAGCTTGCCCCAGAACTTGGTGGCCTTGAGGTACTTCGGGTTCTCCGTGCGGACCCACGCGGTCTCCAGCCCCGCCGTCAGCGCGGCGAGCGAGATCGTCAGGGGGACGAAGAGGAAGTGGTAGACGGTGGTGATGCCGAACTGCCATCGCGCCAGGGTCTCCGGCGCCAGAGCGAGGTCCACGTCGTCTGTCTCCTTACATCGCCGTGGTCACAGCGGCAGCTTGTCCCTTTCACCCTGGACGTATCGCCAGGAAACGGGACACGCTTGTGAACGCGTTCACATTCACAAGCATTATGTCGCACACCCTTCCGGATCTTTACGGGGGGGGTCCCGGGGTGGCGGCCGGCCCTGGGACACACGTCGGGGCGGCCTCGAAGAGACCGCCCCGGTACGTCTCACCCCGTCCACCGCGCCGGCCCGGCCGACCACGCGGCGCCCATCCCACCCCTCGGGTGGCACCCCTCAGATGGCACCGGTCGATCCGGCGCCCCTCTGGTCGCACCGGTCGATCCGGTCCCTGCGGCTACAGCTCCTTGCGGAACGCCTCGGCCGTCTGGAGGAAGATGTCATTGGCCTCGTGCTCGCCGATCGTGACCCGTACCCCCTCGCCCGCGAAGGGCCGTACGACCACTCCGGCCGCCTCACAGGCCGCCGCGAAGTCGAGCGCGCGCTCACCGAGCCGCAGCCAGACGAAGTTGGCCTGGGTCTCGGACACGCTCCAGCCCTGGTCGACCAGCCCCGCGTGGACCCGGACACGCTCGGCGACCAGGGCCCCGACCCGGCCCAGCAGTTCGTCCTCCGCGCGCAGGGAGGCGATCGCCGCCTCCTGTGCGATCTGGCTCACACCGAACGGAACGGCGGTCTTCCGCAGCGCGGCGGCCACCGGCTCATGGGCGATCGCGAAGCCGACCCGCAGACCCGCCAGTCCGTACGCCTTGGAGAACGTCCGCAGGACGGCCACATTCGGGCGCTCGCGGTAGATCGCCACGCCGTCAGGCACCTGGGGGTCCCGGATGAACTCGCGGTAGGCCTCGTCGAGGACCACCAGTACATCTCCCGGAACACGGTCGAGGAACCGTTCCAGCTCCGCGCGGCGCACCACCGTGCCGGTCGGGTTGTTGGGGTTGCAGACGAAGATCAGCCGGGTCCGCTCGGTGATCGCGTCGGCCATCGCGTCCAGATCGTGCACCTCGCCCGGGGTCAGCGGCACCTGTATGGAGGCCGCGCCCGAGATCTGGGTGATGATCGGATACGCCTCGAAGGAGCGCCAGGCGTAGATGACCTCGTCACCGGGGCCAGACGTGGCCTGGACGAGCTGCTGAGCCACACCCACCGAACCGGTGCCGGTCGCGAGATGCGCGAGGGGCACCCCGAAGCGGTCCGCCAGCTCGTCCATCAGACCGGTGCAGGCCATGTCCGGGTAGCGGTTGAAGACCCCCGCGGCCGAGATCGCCTGCTCCATCACGCCGGGCAGCGGCGGATACGGGTTCTCGTTGGAGGACAGCTTGTACGCGGCGGGCCCCCCGCCGGACGCCGCCGGCCTGCCCGGCTTGTAGGTGGGGATGCCGTCCAGCTCGGCGCGCAGCTTGGGGCTCGTCTCACTCACCGCAGGACCTCCTCGGCCGTTCACGGGGCCGTACGACTTCGACGGCGACTTCAATGCTGTTCACCTTATGAGGATTCGCGGCTCCTGCGTAGCGGCGGCGTCCGGAGACCGTCGGACCGCCCTCGGAGGCACCCGCGGAGCACCGGCGGGACCGCCGCGGGACCCCCGTCGAGGCGGGGGCGCACGCTTTATCCGGCGCGCGCCGGTGGCTCGCGCCGTGGCGCGCGTCCCCCGTAGAGGTGAGTTGAGACCTCTTCGAGACATGGGCCCCTCGCCAGGCCCATGCGGCTCGTTGCATGGCAGAACATTGCTACACCTGTTAACTCCCTTACGTTCCAAGGCCATCAACCACCTTCAACCATGCAAAAACGTGCCTGCCCATGGGTGAATGTGCGACCGGACCCACCGCCCGCCCGAGCCCTACTATCGGCTCGCCATGACAGCAGCAGGGAAACACCAGGTGAGCCGGACGGACACATCCCGCCGGGGAAGCCGGCAAGGTCGGGCGGGCATCCGGGACGTGGCCGCCGCAGCCGGTGTCTCCATCACGACTGTCTCGGACGCGCTCAACGGCAAGGGACGGTTACCCGACGCCACGCGACGCCATGTCCGAGAAGTCGCAGAACGCCTCGGCTACCGACCGTCCGCCGCCGCCCGAACCCTCCGTACCGGCAAGTCGGGCCTCATCGGCCTGACCGTCACGACGTACGGGGATGAACCTTTCACCTTCACCGAGTTCGCCTACTTCGCCGAGATGGCCAGGGCCGCCACCTCCGCCGCGCTCGCGCGCGGCTACGCCCTCGTCATCCTGCCCGCCACCTCACGCCATGACGTCTGGGCGAATGTCGCCCTCGACGGAACCGTCGTCATCGATCCCTCCGACCACGATCCGGTCGTCACCGAACTCGTCCGCCAGGGCCTTCCCGTCGTCTCCGACGGCCGGCCCGCGGGCACCCTTCCCGTCACCGCCTGGGTCGACAACGACCACGAGGCGGCCGTCCTCGATCTGCTCGACCATCTCGCCGCGGCCGGCGCACGCCGGATCGGCCTGCTCACCGGCACCACCACGGACACCTACACCCGGCTCTCCACCACCGCCTATCTGCACTGGTGCGAACGGGTCGGCCAGGACCCGGTCTACGAGTCCTATCCCGCGCACGACCCGTGCGCCGGGGCCGTCGCCGCCGACCGGCTGCTGGCCCGCCCCGACCGTCCCGACGCCGTCTACGGGCTGTTCGACCCCAACGGCACCGATCTGCTCGCCGCCGCACGGCGGTACGGACTGCGCGTACCGGACGACCTCCTGCTCGTCTGCTGCAGCGAGTCGACCGTGTACGCCTCGACGGAACCGCCCATCACGACGCTCTCGCTCAAGCCGCGCCGTATCGGCACCGCCGTCGTCCAGCTCCTCATCGACGCCATCGAAGGGCTGGAGACGGACCGGCCGGTCGAGCAGGTCATACCGACCGAGCTGATCGTCCGGACCTCCTCCCAGCGACGCCCTCCGCGCACCACGGTCAGCGCGCCCCGCTCTCCCGCGGGCGACTGACCGCAGTCGCGGGAGGCGGAGCGGCACCGAACGGGCGGAGTACGGCAGGGCGCGCGGCCAGGGGACCGCCGGGGCAACCCGGCGACCGGTGGAATGCCCGGTGAAGGCCAGGACCTTTCGCATTTCGGGCGATCGGCGTGAAAACAGCCGCTGAACCGGAGGTGCGATCGGATTCACCACCCCTGGTGCGTCACACAGGACGAGCTGCATTCCTATGATGGGCGGACGACACCACGGACCATCCCTCACCACCGGTGGACTCACCCCCGCCGGCCGGACGGCCCGAGAGGTGTACGGCGGCACGACGGCGGTGGAGGGGTCGATGACACAGGGGGCCGGCCAGGGACCCGTGGTGCGGACGGCGACGTTGCGCGACTTCCGCGTACCGCCGTACGCACAGGTCCCCGTACAGTCCGGGCAGTCCGGCCTCGCTTCCCTGTCCGGGCACCCCGGCAACGCGGTGCCCGACGACGAGCCGCCCGAGGGCTACACCCCCACCGAGCGCGACCTTCCGGTGATCAACCGGGGGGACACGGTCCAGGTGCGGGTGGATCCCGGCGCCGAACCGTCGGGGGCCGACGGCCCCGGCCCGCTCTATGTCGTGGGCGACGTCCACGGATATCTCGACGAACTCCTTGTCGCCCTCGGGGAACAGGGACTGGTCGATCTCGACGGCCACTGGACCGCGGGCACCGCCCGTCTCTGGTTCCTCGGCGACTTCACCGACCGCGGTCCCGACGGCATCGGCGTCATCGACCTCGTCATGCGGCTCTCCGCGGAGGCGGCGGCGGCGGGCGGCTACTGCAAGGCCCTGATGGGCAATCACGAGCTGCTGCTGATCGGCGCCAAGCGGTTCGGCGACACCCATGTCAACTCCGGTGCGGGCACGGCCACTTTCCAGGCCGCCTGGCTGCTCAACGGCGGTCAGCGGACCGATATGGAGCGCCTCCAGGACGTCCATCTCCAGTGGATGTCCCGGCTCGACGCGGTGGTCGAGGAGGAGGGGCATCTGCTGGTGCACTCCGACACGACGGCCTATCTGGACTACGGATCCACGATCGAGGACGTCAACGACACGATCCATCAGATTCTCACCCGTAATGACGCGGACGAATGCTGGGATCTGTTCCGCAAGCTCACCAAACGTTTCGCGTTCCGCGACGAAGGCGGCCCGCAGGCCGTTCAGGAACTGCTCGCCAAGTACGGCGGGGAACGCATCGTCCATGGCCACAGCCCGATTCCCTATCTGCTGGGCGAAGTCGGGACCGAAGAGCCCTCGGACGGTGAGACGGACAGCGGACCGGTGGTGGAAGGGCCGCACGTATATGCCGACGGACTTGCCATCGCGATGGACGGCGGTGTGACCATGGCAGGAAAACTGCTGGTTGTCCGACTTCCCCTGGACCACTGAATCGACCCGGCGCGTTTGATTTCCGCAAAGCCCCTGTCACCCCGCGCCGGAAGAGCTCTACCATCGGTTCATCCGTAGCAGGCTCTCCTCCGTTTTCGCCAACTGCCCGCGCCACGCGGGCGAGCCGGCCCTACGGAGCATCGGGGGATGCACATGAACAGCGCTCCGCACCTGCTGAACGAGGATCGCGCGGATTTCGAGCGAATCCTCAATGACGTGCTGCGAAAAGCACATGACCGTCCGGATCTCGCGGCGGTCGGGGAGCGGCTCAACTCCGAGCAGTTGCGCACCATGGCTCTGTACGCCACAGCACCGATCGCGGCGGCGGCCGCCGCCGAGTACGAGCACTACACCAAGGTCCGCGAGGAGGCCCGCTCGCCGGGCCCTTCCGTCTCGGTCCGCGCCGTGCTGGAGCCCGACCCGGGCACGGCGGCGACGGCCGGGGCGGGGCTGACGGCTGTCATCACCGTGCTGCTTCCGGTCCTCGCCGGCACGGCCGCGGTGATCTTCCTGCTCGTCGGCTATCTCCTCAAGGCGCTCAGCCGGCCGCCCGCGTTCGCCGACAGCCTGCTCGCCGTCGGCTGGTTCTTCGCCGCCGTCACCGCGATAGGCCTCATGGCCGCCGCGGTGGGCCTGCTGATCACGGCCCTGCGCAACAGTTCGACCCAGCTTCCTGCCGAGACGCCGACGAGCGGTGAGCTGCCGGACGAGGTGGCCCGTGCGCGGGAGGCCTGGCGCCATGCCCTGCTGGAGCGGGGCATTCTGCCCTACCTGCGCGCCGCCCTGGCCGACCCGGGAGCGGATCCGGCGGCCTCGGGACCGGCCGCATCGCTGAAGCATCTGCCCAAGATCGGCTACAGCAGGCCGGACTTCAGCAGCCCGGACGAGGGAGCCACGGCCGGCCATCGTCCGAGCTTCACCAGCCCGGACTTCACCAGCCCCGACTTCGGCGGGCCGGACCACCGCCCGGAGTGACTCCCACGCCGGACAGCCGCGGTGGACAGAGGCAGCACGGCCGGAGTGAGCGGGCGACGACCGGCCGGAGCAGGCAGGCGCAGGCAGGCGCGGGACGGACCGGGTGTGTGCGCTCCGGACGGCCGGGGTGAGCGGTGGCGGTCCGACCGGGCCGCCACCGCTCCCGCACCGCGCGCCTGCGGTCAGTCCGCCAGCGGCAGATACACGCGGTTGCCGCTCGCCGCGAACTCCTTGGACTTCTCGAGCATGCCCGCCTCGATCTCCTCCGGACTCGCCTCCACGTCTCCGCCGAACCGCTCCGTGATGCTCCTGCTGATCTTCATCGAGCAGAACTTGGGCCCGCACATCGAGCAGAAGTGGGCCGTCTTCGCCGGTTCGGCCGGGAGGGTCTCGTCGTGGAACTCCCGGGCCGTGTCCGGGTCGAGGGCCAGATTGAACTGGTCCTCCCAGCGGAACTCGAACCGGGCGTCGGAAAGGGCGTCGTCCCAGGTCTGCGCCCCCGGGTGGCCCTTGGCGAGATCCGCCGCATGGGCCGCGATCTTGTAGGTGATGACACCGGTCTTGACGTCGTCCCGGTTCGGCAGACCGAGGTGCTCCTTGGGAGTGACGTAGCAGAGCATCGCCGTCCCCCACCACGCGATCATCGCCGCACCGATGCCGGAGGTGATGTGGTCGTACGCCGGAGCCACATCGGTCGTCAGCGGGCCGAGCGTGTAGAACGGCGCCTCCTCGCAAATCTCCTGCTGGAGGTCGATGTTCTCCTTGATCTTGTGCATCGGGACATGTCCCGGCCCTTCGATCATCGTCTGGACGCCCAGCCGCTTGGCGGTCGAGTTCAGCTCCCCGAGCGTGCGCAGCTCGGCGAACTGGGCCTCGTCGTTGGCGTCCGCGATGGAGCCCGGCCGCAGACCGTCACCCAGGGAGTACGTCACGTCGTAGGCCGCGAGGATCTCGCACAGCTCCTCGAAGTTCTCGTACAGGAACGACTCCTTGTGGTGCGCGAGACACCAGGCCGCCATGATCGAGCCGCCGCGCGAGACGATGCCCGTCTTGCGGCGCGCCGTCAGCGGTACGTACCGCAGCAGTACCCCGGCATGGACCGTCATGTAGTCGACGCCCTGCTCGGCCTGCTCGACGACCGTGTCCTTGTAGATCTCCCAGGTCAGTTCCTCGGCCTTGCCGTCGACCTTTTCGAGGGCCTGGTAGAGCGGCACGGTGCCGATGGGCACGGGGGAGTTGCGCAGCACCCACTCACGCGTGGTGTGGATATTGCGGCCGGTGGAGAGGTCCATGACCGTGTCCGCGCCCCAGCGCGTCGCCCAGGTCATCTTGTCCACCTCCTCCTCGATGGAGGAAGTGACCGCGGAGTTGCCGATGTTGGCGTTGACCTTCACCAGGAACCGCTTGCCGATGATCATCGGCTCGATCTCGGGGTGGTTGACATTGGCGGGCAGTACGGCGCGGCCCGCGGCGATCTCCTCGCGCACGGTCTCCGGGGACACGTTCTCGCGGATCGCGACATACTCCATCTCCGGAGTGATGTCCCCGCGCCGGGCGTACGCGAGCTGGGTCACCGCCTGTCCGCCGCGGCCCCGGCGCGGCTGGCGCGGCCGGCCGGGAAAGACCGCGTCGAGGTTGCGCAGTCCCCCGCGCGGCGCCGTGTGCTTGAGTCCGTCGTCCTCGGGGCGGACCGGCCGGCCCGCGTACTCCTCGGTGTCGCCCCGCCCGATGATCCAGTTCTCCCGCAGCGGCGCGAGACCGCGGCGTACATCGGTCTCGACGGCGGGATCGGTGTACGGCCCCGACGTGTCGTACAGCGTCACGTCCTGGCCGTTGGTGAGGTGCACCCGGCGGACCGGCACCTGGAGGTCGGGGCGCGAGCCCTGGACATATCCCTTGTGCCAGCCGATGGACCTCTGGGCCTCGATCGGATCTCCCGAATCGGAGGCAGGCGTGTGTGCGTCCTGAACGGTCATGAGACCTACTCCCTACGCCGGCATTACCCGGTAACAGGTTCAGCGGTCGGCGCAGCTCAGGGGGTCCAGGGGATACTCCCCGGGACTACACAGTCAGCGCCCTCTCAGCCCGGTGCTCCGAGCTCCCGCGTGTGCAAAAGGTGCCTCCACGCTAGCGTCATATCCGGCGTGCTGAACAGGGGGCCTTCTGCTTCTTGCGATGATCGGTCGGTGACCTCACCCCAGCAGACCCACGAATCGCATGGACACACGCACAGCCATGGCCCCGCCGCGCCGGTCTCCCAGCACCTTCGCAAGGTCATCGCCGCGGTCCTGATTCCGTTCGCGACCGCGGTGGTCGTAGGGCTGGCCGTGTTCTGGCCGGGTGGCGCGCCGGCCCACGAACGCAGCGGTGTCGGCTTCGACCGGCAGACCGAGCAGGGTCAGGTGGTCCAGATCGAGCGGGTGGACTGCAAGGACGTCAACGCCTCCCAGATCCCGTCCACCGGCGACACCTCGCAGCCCCAGGGGCGCGAGGCGGAGCAGGCGGAGAACGGTGATTGCGTCAAGGCCACGATCGAGGTGACCAGCGGCAAGGAGAAGGGCCGGACCTTCATCGAGATCGTCCAGCCTGACGCACCGCGGCAGTTTCACGTGAAACAAGGCGTCGTGGTGGCCTACGCACCCGACGCGCCCCGCGATCTCCAGTACTCCGTGACGGATGTGAACCGTAAGTTCCCCATGGCCCTGCTGGCGGGGATCTTCGCCCTGGCGGTGGTCGTGGTGGGGCGGCTACGTGGTGTCATGGCCCTGGTCGCACTCGCCGTCTCGTTCGCGGTGCTGACGCTGTTCATCCTGCCCGCGATCCTTCAGGGCTCGAATCCGCTGGTCGTGGCGGTGATCGGGGCCAGTGCGATCATGCTGCTGGCGCTCTATATGTGCCACGGTCTGACGGCCCGTACCTCGGTCGCGGTCCTCGGCACCCTGATCTCGCTGCTGCTGATCGGGCTCCTGGGATCACTCTTCATCGGCTGGGCGAGCCTGACCGGCAACACCGACGACAACACCGGGCTGATCCACGGGCTCTATCCCGGGATCGATATGAGCGGTCTGCTGCTGGCGGGTGTCATCATCGGCTCACTGGGTGTCCTCGACGATGTGACCGTCACCCAGACCTCGGCGGTCTGGGAGCTGCACCAGGCCGACCCCTCGATGGGGCCGCGTGCCCTCTACCGGGCGGGTATCCGTATCGGCCGGGACCATATCGCCTCGGTGGTCAATACGCTCGTCCTCGCCTACGCGGGCGCCGCGCTGCCGCTGCTGCTGCTCTTCTCGATCGCGCAGTCGGATGTGGGCACGGTCGCGAACAGTGAGCTGGTGGCGGAAGAGATCGTCAGGACCCTGGTGGGCTCGATCGGTCTGGTCGCATCGGTACCGGTGACCACGGCGCTGGCGGCGCTGGTGGTCTCCGCCGACCGGCCGGCGCCGGGAAACCCGCCGGTGGGCCCGTCGGAGGCCCTGCCTCCCGTACCGCCGTATCCGGCTCAGGGGAGCGTCCCGCCCTGGCCCGGGGGTCCGTCGGGCCCGGCGGGCCCCTCGGATCCGGAGGGGCCGGAGACGGCGCCCACACTGCCGGTACAGAGCGCGTCGGCGCGCAAACTGGGCGGCGGCAGGGGCCGGCGCCGCAGGAAGTAGTCCCTGCCCGGACTGCCCGGACATCGCTTTCGCCGCGAAGGATCACCCGGACGGCCCCGTTCCGCCGGGCTCAGCCGGCGTTCTCCTCGGCCAGAATCCGGCCGAGCTCCTCTTCGAGATTGCCTTCGAAGTCACCGAGCGTGCGCTCCTGGCCGAGCGGGACCAGTCGGTCCGTACGGTCGAGGAAGGCCACCAGAGGCGCGGCACTGACCCGGAAAAGGGCGTGATCGTCTCCGACCTGGAGCCTGATGTGGACGTCGGAGAGGTCCTCGGGCTCCATCGGCGCGATATGCACATCGCCGTCGCCGCTGGGCGTATTGATCCCGTCGAGCAGCAGCTCACGGCCGAAGGTCCAGGTGACAGGCGCGTCACCGGGCAGATGGAATGTCATGCGCACCGCGTAGGGATCCCTCATCTCGTAGTGGAGTTCCACCGGGATCCGGAACGCCAGCTCCTCCGAGACAAGGAAGCTCATCAGGACCTCGGCCTGCACCGACTCGCGCATCGTGTACTCCGGAGTAGATGAAAAAGTGGCTGGGAATGATCCCCGTTGATCCTCTTGACGCAATCGTCCTGTAAGCGTTAGAAGATCACAAGGAGTAAGTTTTCAGATACGGAAAGAGAAGGCGAGCGGGCTGAGCGGCGATCCGGTATCTCCGCGTCATCGCTCGACCGCCGGAAGCGGTGGCTTCCGCTCATGAAGTGGCGTGGAAACGGCCAGGGCGGCGCCGGCGGTTGATCGCCTGGGTTCTTCTGCCACGACGGAGGCCCGGCCTCGGACGCGGATCGTGCCGCGGAGGCGGATCGTGCCGCGGAGGCCGCGCCGTCCGGAGGAAAGTCCGTCGGCGGCCGACAGGCGCGGGACTGGGACTTCCGCGACACGCCTCGGGCCAGGAGCGGCACTCGCCGCACCGGACCGCTCGGAACGGGGACCGTGGTTCGCGTGGCCGTGGTTCGCGTGGCCGTGGCCAAAATCACCCCCAGGCATCCCGACGGGCGAGGGCCCGCCCGCGGGGGCCGCCCCCGCGCGCCCGCCGCACCCCTGAGGGGGACCGGGGGACGGTGGGATTCGTCACTCTAGGGGCAGGCCGCGCTCCGGGACGGTTCCTGGTTCGCCTTTCCCCCGCTCGGGCTAACGGCCGTACGGACGGCCTGTCATACCGGTTCCTACCAGTCGCCGCGCGAGGACGAGGAGGACATGAACTTCCGTACGACATAGATGAGTCCGCCGACAAGGGCCACAAAGATCAGCACCTTGAAGAGGAGTCCGATCACAAACGCGACCACGCTCATGATCAGTCCGCCGAACACGACGATGGCGATCACGGGCACCGCGATCCACTTCACCCACCAGGGCAACCCCGTGAGTAGCTCCCGAACCGCCATCGTCCTTACCTCGCTTCACCGAGTGACGCACGTATCTGCCTTGCCTCAACGATGCTAGAGGCGCGGGAACGGCGGCGGGGACCGCGAGGCCCCCGCTCTCCCCTGATCCGACCCTGACCCGGGCCCTGATACGGCCCTGAACCGGCGCTGCGCCGGCCCCGGGGGAGCCGGTCAGCTCTCGGGCGGGGAGAACACGACCATCACCCGCAGATCCTCCGTGATGTGGTGGAACTTGTGGGCCACCCCGGCCGGTACGTACACGACGCTGCCCCGGCCGACCTGGGTCGTCTCCATTCCGACGGTGATCGAGGCCCGGCCGCTCACGACGAAGTAGACCTCGTCCTGCCGGTGCGGCTGCTGCGGGTCGGTCACACCCGCGTCCAGGGCGTAGAGGCCCACGGACATATTGCGTTCCCGCAGAAACTGCAGATACGCCCCGTCGTTGGCGGCACGCTCCGCCTCCAGCTCATCCAGTCGGAATGCCTTCATGCCACGATCACACCATGAAGAATTTCGTAGTCAAGACGATCGCCAACGCGGGGGCACTGGCCGCGGCGATCTGGCTGGTCAAGGACATCACTCTGACCGGTGACAGCACCGGCAGGCAGGCCGTGACACTGGTGCTCGTCGCCCTGGTCTTCGGACTGGTGAACTTCATAGTCAAGCCGGTGGTGAAGCTCCTGACACTGCCGCTGTTCATCCTCACGCTCGGACTGATCACCCTGGTGATCAACGCCCTGATGCTGCTGCTCACCTCCTGGCTCACGGACAAGCTGGACCTGAGCTTCCATGTCGAGGGCTTCTGGACCGCCGTACTCGGCGGCCTGATCATCTCGATCGTTTCGTGGGCGCTGCACATGGCACTCCCCGACGACAATGACTGATCTCCCCCTGGCCGGCCCCACCACCGGCCCCACCACCGGCCCCACCACCGGTTCCACCACCGGCCCCGCGGCCCGCTCCACGGCCTCGCCGTACCGCGTCTGTTTCGTCTGCACCGGCAATATCTGCCGCTCGCCGATCGCCGAGTCCGTCTTCCGCGCCCGGCTGACCGAGGCGGGCCTCGACGGCCTGGTCGAGGTGGACAGCGCCGGGACCGGCGGCTGGCACGAGGGCGACGGCGCCGACCCGCGCGCCGTGGCCGTACTGGACACGCACGGCTATGAGAACGATCACACCGCACGGCAGTTCCACGCCTCGTGGTTCCCGCGTCTCGACCTGGTGATCGCGCTGGACGAAGGCCATCTGCGCGAGCTGCGGAGGCTCGCCCCCACACCCGCCGACGCCGCGAAGGTGCGGCTGCTGCGCTCGTACGACGCCGCCGCGGAGCCCTTCGACGATCTGGACGTGCCCGATCCGTACTACGGGGACATGACCGGCTTCGAGGAGTGTCTGGAACTGGTGGAAGCGGCGAGCGAAGGGCTGCTCTCCGCCGTACGGGACACGATCGAGGAGGCGGCATGAGCGGGAACGGCACGAGCGGGAACGATGCGAGCGGGAACGATGCGAGCGGGAACGGTGTGACGAACGGAAACAGCGGGGCCCCGGGGACCGGACCGAACGTCAGGGACAGCAACGGCGCCGGGGACGGCCAGACCATCGGGGACGGCACCCGAGCGGTGCGGGCCGGATTGCCCGAGCCGGTGGCGTACGAACCGACCCTGCCGGGGCCGGTCTTCGCCGCTCACTTCCATCTGCCGGGCGAACCGAAGGGCCCGTACACCTACGGCCGGGACGAGAACCCGACCTGGACCCATCTCGAACGGGCCATCGGCGAACTGGAAGCGCCGGGGCGGCCGGTCGAGACCGTCGTGTTCGCCTCCGGAATGGCCGCGATCTCGGCGGTGCTCTTCTCACAGCTCCGCGCCGGCGAGACGGTGGTCCTGCCGGACGACGGCTATCAGGCCCTGCCGCTGCTGCGCGAACGCCTTGAGGCGTACGGGGTCACGGTGCGGACGGCGCCGACCGGCGGCGACGCCCAGCTCGACGCGCTCGACGGCGCCCGGCTGCTCTGGATCGAGAGCCCGTCCAACCCCGGCCTCGATGTCTGCGACATACGGCGGCTGGTACGGAAGGCACATGACGCGGGCGTCCTGGTGGCCGTGGACAACACGCTCGCCACCCCGCTCGGCCAACGGCCCCTGGAACTGGGCGCGGACTTCTCCGTCGCCAGTGACACCAAGGGCATGACGGGCCATGGCGACATCCTGCTCGGCCATGTGACCAGCGCCGATCCCGAACTGGCGGCGGGAGTGCGGCGCTGGCGCAAGGTCGTCGGGGCGATCCCGGGGCCGATGGAGGCCTGGCTGGCGCACCGCTCGCTGGCCACGCTCCAGCTCCGCGTCGACCGCCAGTGCGCGAGCGCGCTGGTGCTGGCCGAGGCACTGCTCGAACGCGACGAGGTGAGCGGGCTGCGCTACCCCGGGCTCCCGGGCGACCCATCCTACCCCGTCGCCTCGCGGCAGATGCGGCGCTTCGGCTCCGTGGTCTCGTTCGTGCTGCCCGACCGGGAGTGGGCCGAACGCTTTCTGGCGGGGCTGCGGCTGGTGGACGACGCGACGAGCTTCGGAGGTGTACGGTCCACGGCCGAGCGGCGCGGCCGGTGGGGCGGTGACGCCGTACCGGAAGGCTTCATCCGCTTCTCCGTCGGGGCCGAGGACGCCGAGGACCTGATCGCCGATGTGCTGCGCGCCCTGGACGGGGCGGCGGCCCGCTGACATGCCGGTCACCGGAGGGGCCGATCGGACCGTGGAAGGCACCGACGCACGGGATACGGACGGGCCGGATACGGACGGGCCGCGACGGGTACCAGGAGAGAGGTCGGGACGGGGGCCGGAACGGGTACCGAGGAGGGACCACGTTCGCACAGACGGTCCGAGCCTCCCCCCTCATGGCTCGGACCGTCCCAGGTTCCACGCGCGGAGAACCACGTGCACAAGGCTAGTTGACTCTGCGTCAGTGTCCAATCACAGTAACGACAGCAACCTATCGACTTATTTATAGTTGACGGTCCGAAGAGGCCGCGGGGGCGAGGGACGGGACGGGAGAGCGGGACATGGACCTGGCTCTGCTGCGCACCTTCGTCACCGTGCACCGCGCCGGCTCCTTCACCCGGGCCGCCGCGCTGCTCGGACTCTCCCAGCCCGCCGTGACCGGGCAGATCAGAACGCTCGAACGGCAGCTCGGCCGTCCGCTCTTTCTGCGCCAGGCCCGCGGCGTGACCCCCACGACGATCGGTGACGAACTCGCGCACCGGGCGGCCCCGCATCTCGACGCGCTGATCGAGATCGCCGAGACCGGGCTCGACGAGGAGTCCGGTGTACGGACGCTCCATCTCGCGGGACCGCCGGAGTTCACCTCGCTGCGCGCGCTGCCCGCGCTCACCCCGCTCACCGCCCAGGGGCTCACGCTGCGCATCTCGTTCTTCGCCAATGCCGAGGAGACCCTGGAGGGGCTGGCCGCCGGACACCACGACCTGGCCATCACCACGGCCAGGCCCCGTGGCGGACTGCTGACCTCGACACCGCTCTGCGACGAGGAGCATGTGCTGGTCGCGGCGCCCCGCTGGGCGGCCCGGCTCGGGCCTACGGTGCTGCGCGAGGGCCAGGTGGTGCTGGAGCACCTCCCGGTGGTGGAGGTGCATGAGTCCCTGCCGCTCGTCTCCCGCTACTGGGCGTCCGTCTTCGACTCCCGGCCGGCCGCCTCGGGGACGGTGATCGCCCCCGATCTGCGGGCCGTACTGGAATGCGCGGCGGCGGGCGCAGGCCTGGCCGTGCTGCCCCGCTACCTCTGCCAGGGGGCGCTGGAGCGCGGAGAGGTGGTCGCACTCCTCGATCCGCCGGTGCCTCCCCTGCGCACTTATTTCCTGGTCGTGCGCACCGGCACACTCGCCCTGCCTCCGGTCGCGCGGGCGCACGAGTGGCTGCTGCGTGCTGCGGTGGACTGGTGACAGCGGGGCCGGAGGGCGTTTCAGAACAGGTGTCACGGGCGAACCTCTTCCCATGACCGAACGGCCCGTGGTCAAGCGCACCGCACGCGCCATCCTGCTCGACGGCGACGACCTGATCCTGATCAAACGCACCAAGCCAGGGGTGGATCCCTACTGGCTGACCCCCGGCGGCGGCGTGGAGACGACGGACGCCACCGTCGTGGACGCGCTCCACCGAGAAGTCCACGAAGAACTGGGCGCCAAGATCATCGACGTGGTGCCGTGCTTCGTCGACACCGTGGAACATATCGCCGACGCCGGCGTGACCGGTGTCAAGGTGCAGCACTTCTTCGTCTGCCGGCTGGAGTCGATGGACACCTCGCTGCGGCACGGCCCCGAGATGGACGAACCCTGCGGCGAGTACGAGATCGTCCGGGTGCCGTTCAGCCGGGTCGGAATCGCCGCCGTCCATCTCGTACCGCTCTCGCTGCGGCACTATCTGGACGGCAACATCGAAGGCGTGCGCGCGATGCACGCCCCCGACCTCGGCTGAGCGTCCCGTCCGGTCGGGCGTTCCGTCACGGCGCTCAGTTGGCGGCGGCCACCAGCTCTTCCAGGGAGTCGTGCCGGATCCGCTCGGACGGGATGCCGGACCCCTTGAGCGCGTCGAGCCCGCTGCGGATCATGCCCGGCGGACCGGAGAGATACGCGTCGTACTCGTGCCACGGGCCGTGCTCGCGCACCGCCTCGGGAAGCTGTCCCTTCAGCCCCAGGCTGGGCCCCTCGGCGACCACCGGGCGGACGGAGAGCCACGGGTGCTCGCTCTCCAGCCGCAGCATCGTCTCGATGTCGTACAGGTCCTGATCGCTGCGCGCGCCGTAGAAGACCTCGACCGGACGCCGGTGACCGTGCTCGGCGACATCCTCGACGAGCGCCTTGATGGGCGCGATACCGGTGCCCCCGCCCAGGCAGAGCAGACCGTTGTGGCTGCTGTGGTCGACGGTCATCGAACCGGCCGGCGGTCCCAGCCGGAGCACATCGCCGGGAGCGGCGTGATGGACCAGGGCGTTGGAGACCCAGCCCGCCGGGACGGCCTTGACGTGGAAGGAGAGCAGCCCGTCGGGTCGGGGCGCCGACGCGAAGGAGTAGTGCCGCCAGACCCGGGGCCACCACGGGGTCTCCAGGCTGGTGTACTGCCCGGCGAGGAAAGGATACGGCTGGTCGGGCCGGACGGTGACGACGGCGATGTCGGCGGTACGCAGCTCGTGCGAGACCACTTCGGCCTGCCACCAGGCCGGGGCGTGCAGTTCGTTCTCGGCGGCGGCGTCGATCATGATCTGGGAGATGGTCGTGTACGTCCTGACCCAGGCGCCCTCGGTCTCCTCGTCCCAGATGGCGGCGGCATAGCGGGTCAGCGCGCCGATCAGGGCCTCGCCCACGGCCGGGTAGTGCGTGGCCTGCGTGCCGTACTTACGGTGCCCCCGGCCCAACTGGCGCAGATAGCCGGTCAGGACGTCCGGGGTGTCCATGTGCTCGGCGGCGGTGAGCAGCGCCTTGAGGAGCCGGTCGCGCTGGGCGTCCATGGCCGCGGGGAAGAGACCGCGCAGATCGGGGTGGCGGACGAAGAGCAGCGCGTAGAAGTAGGAGGTGAGCTGGTCGGCTGCGGGGGCGACCTCCTCCAGCGTGCGGCGGATGAGGATCGCGTCGGGTGAGGCGTTGCGGTCCTCGGGGAAGAGGGAGGCCGCGGCCTCGGGCTCGGGCTCGGGTGCGGCCTCGGGTTCCGGTGCGGGCGCGGGCGCGGCTTCCGGTGCGGGCGCGGGCGCGGCTTCCGGTGCGGGCGCGGGCATGGGGGTGGACGGCTGGGAGGCGGGGGCTTCCGGCGGCAGCGCGCCCGGTGCCGGGGCCTCCTGCGGCAGCGGACCAGCGGTCAGGGGAACGGCGGAGCCGGTCCCGGCGGCCTCCGGCTCGGTGGCGGCGGTGGCCTGGTCGGCGGCCCGGTTGACCGGCGCGACGGCAGCGGGCGCCTCGGCGACGCGGGGCTGCGCCGCACGCTGCTCGGAGACACGCGGCTCGGAGACACGTAGCTCGGAAGCCTGTGGTGCCGGTGCGTGCGGTCCCGCGTCCGGTCCGGGGGCGGCGGCCGCCCCGGGAGCCCCCGGGGAGGCCGGGGGACGCGTCTCGGAAGGGGGCACGGGGGCGGGCCGGACAGCGGACGGCTGAACGGCGTCCGGCCGTCCGACGGCGGATCGTACGGCCGCCTCCGCTGCTGCCTGGGAGACGGGCCCCCTCGCTCTGCCGGGGTCGGCCGTCATGGCCGGGCCCTCGTGGACCTGCGGATGTCCGGCAGGTCCTTCCCCGCCCTGGGGGCCCTTGGCGCGCGGACGAAAGGCGTCGGGGACATCGTTCACCGGCGCCGGAGCGCGGGAGGCCGTATCCGTCGGCCCGTCGTGCACCGCGGGGCCCTCGCGTGGGGGCCGTGCGGGTCGGGCCGTCCCGGAACCGACCGGGCGTATGGAGGCGAGCGAGCGGCTCGGTACGCGTATTCGCTCCCGGCCGGCCGTGTCTGCCGCACCGCTCGCTGTCGCGCCTGCCGTGCCGGAGTCGCCGCGGCCCTCGCCGCTCGGCGCCCTGCGGGGAGCGAACCAACCGCCCTTCCCGCTCTCTCCGGAAGTGCCGTTGTCGGCCGACGTGGTGGTCGGAGCGTCCATGGTGTGCCTCGCCTCGAACATCTTTCGGTCGGTCTGCGCACTTCCGCTGGCCCGGAATACGCTAGCAATTCCCCGCTCGACTAGGACTGTTGACAGCCCACATTAGCCTCCACCACGCTCCTGATTCGGGCATGCTGTGGAGGAGTGTGACATTGTCCGCAGTCCCTGCCGTCGCAGCATGGCAGGGAACGTCGGAGCATGGGACAAAGAGCGTGAAGTCCGGCCATCCACACCGGATTTACCGATACGCTGCATTACTCCCGTGCCCATTCGCGGTTTCCGGCCGCGTTTCTCGCGGCGCCTCCGGGTCAGCGTATTACTCCCGTGGGCACCCCGGTCACCGCGTGGGGCATACCAGTTCATACGCCTCACGCAGATCGCCTCCGCTGTACGTGTGGGTGGCAAGCCCCGACAGATGGTGGTCCGCATTCACCGCCACCGCCCGGGGCACCGCCGCAAAGATCGCGGCGTCGGACATGGAATCACCGTACGCAACGCAGTCGTCCAGGGTTACCCCGAACTCCGCACACAGGCGGTCAGCGATCTTCACTTTCGCCGCCGGGTTGAGAATGCCGGCCCGGTCGACCGGCTCGGTGAAAGGCAGAACGGGCCAGCGGGAACCGTGGGCGGCGTGCGCGCCCCAGTCCAGGAGCCGTGAGACAAAGAAGTCGGGCGAGAGGGAAATAACGGCACAGTAATCCCCTTGGCTTCGGATATCCGCCCAGACCTCACGGATCCCGGCCAGCCAGGGCGCACCCTCGAAGGCCGCTGTGACCTGCTCAGTCGTCAGATCGGCCCAGAGGTCACGCGCCCGCACCGCGAACTCGTCGGGCGCCATCCCCCGGGAGAGAAAATCACTCTCCAGCGCGGCGATCTCGGCACTCAGCCCGAGCTGCCGGGAGATCTCCACAGCAGCGGCCGAACCACGGATGAGTGTTCCATCGAGATCGAAGAGATGCAGTCTGCGTACGCTCGCCATGTACGCCGAGGTTAGTACGTGCGGTTACTCCCGTCGTCAGACGTCCTTCTGCCGACCGCACGGCCGTGTTTCACGTGAAACACCTGAAACGACCCGCCCGCCGGGCCCTTCTCGTCGCCAACTTCCCGCAAACCGGTAGACGAACGATCATCGGCTCCGACAGCCTGATCCCCATGCCGACATCACTCTCCGTTCTGCCGATCCGCCGTCTGACCATGGGTGACCTCAGGTCCTGCGCGGACCTCGCCGAGGACCGTGGCTGGGCCAGGGAGGAGCGGAGATGGGGGCTGCTGCTGGCGGCGGGAGCCGGATACGGCATCGATGATCCCGGCGGGGCGGGGCTGGCCGCGGTCTGTGTGATCACTTCGTACGGCACCGCGTACAGCTCCCCGTTCGGCTCCGTGTCCAGCGTCTCGTACAGCTCCCCGTCCGATACCTCGGACGGCCGGAGTCTTGCCGCGATCGGCATGATGCTCGTCGCCGGCCGTCATGCCCGGCAGGGCCTCGGGCGGCGGCTGATGACCCATGTACTGCACGAGGCAGGCAACACCCCGCTCATGCTGCACGCCACGGAGTACGGCCGACCGCTCTACCGCCGGCTCGGCTTCACCGAGATCGGGGAGACGGAGACGGTCCTCGGGCGCTTCCGCTCTCCGGAGCAGGCGCCTCACGTGAGGACCCGGCCCGCTGCCGCCGACGATCTGCCGGCCATCGTGCGTCTGGACACCGAGGTCTTCGGAGTCGACCGCACCCATATGGTCGCTCGCCTCCCCGCCTTCGCGGACCGGCTCAGGGTCGCGGAGGACAGCGCCGGGCTCATCGGATACGCAGCGGTCTGGCCGACACCGGAGGCCGATGTGATCGGCCCCCTGATCGCCCGGGACACGGAGACCGCCACAGCGCTGGTCTGCTCGTTGATCGGCTCACTGACGGCCGGTTCCGGCCGGCCGGTGCGTACGGTGATCGACATACGCCATGAGGAGCTGCTGAGCTGGGTGCACGAGCACGGGCTGGAACCGGCGACCCGTACGACGACGATGGTCCATGGCATCCCGGATCTGCCCGGTGACTGGACCAGGCGGTTCGCGCCCCTCAACCTGGCGACGGGGTGATGCGCGCGACGGCCCTCCTGACACCCCGGCGTAGTCTGCGGACTCATGAGCGACCTGGAGATACGCCCGGCGGCCCCCGACGACATCCCCGCCATCGTGGCGATGCTCGCGGATGACCCGCTGGGCGCCCTGCGCGAGTCCCCCGACGATCTGGCCCCGTACACCGAGGCCTATGAGCGGCTGGCCCGTGACCCGAACCAGCGGGTGATGGTGGCCGTGCGCGAGGGCCGGGTGGTCGGAACGCTCCAGCTCACGATCGTCCCCGGCCTCTCCCGGCGCGGCGCCGTCCGCTCGATCATCGAGGGTGTACGCGTCCATGGCGATGAGCGCGGCAGCGGGCTCGGTACGCGGTTCATCGAGTGGGCGGTCGATGAATCCCGGCGCCAGGGCTGTCAGTTGGTCCAGCTCACCTCTGACGCCAGCCGTACCGACGCCCATCGCTTCTACGAACGGCTGGGCTTCACCGCCTCCCATGTGGGCTTCAAACTCCAACTCTGACCAAGGGCCCGGATGTTTGCCTGTTTCACGTGAAACATCCGGCTTGTTTCACAGAGGCAGCCCGCGCCAGCCCTGTTCGTCCACGCCACCGGGTACCTCCGCCTCGGGGTCGTACGGCTGGCGGGTGAAGACAAAGGAACCGAGGTCGAGATGGCTCACGGAACCGTCCGTCCGACGCACCGCCCGCAAGGTCTCCCCCGCGTAGTAGCCGTCGAGCCCCGTCCAGGTGCCGTCCGGCTGCACGACGAACCGTGAGCCGCGTCCTCCGCCGCGCAGCGGGTGCAGTTCCACGCCCCGGTCCGCCGTCAGCTTCAGTCCGAAGGCCTGGGTGCCCCAGTACCACGGTCCGGTCAGAGCGAGCAGCGTCTGGTCGGCCTCCGGCAGCGGACGCCAGGGCTCCGGGATCCGGGGCTCGGCATCCGCCACGATCCCGATCAGATCCGCGGCGATCACCCCGATCTGCGGTCCCGAGGTGGCATTGGCGAGCGCCACCGCGGCCACCCCGTCCTCCACGCTGATCCACAGCGAGGCGACAAAGCCGGGCAGCGACCCCGAATGCCCGGCCAGACTACGGCCGCCCTGGCGGGCCAGCTGCATACCGAGCCCATAGCCGCCGTCCCACTGCCCGGCCTCCGGCGGGGCGGACGATGTCCTCATCTCCCTGACGGTTGACGGGCTCAGGACCTTCTCGTCGCCCTCGGCGAGGAACCCGGCGAAGCGGCAGAGGTCGGCGGCGGTGGACCAGAGCTGACCGGCCGGGGCCATCAGCCCGAGATCCACGGCGGGCTCGGGCAGCATCACATCGGCCCAGGGATGCACGGCCCAGCCGCCGGCATGCGGGGCGACGGGCTGGGTGGTCGTACGGTCCATGGCCAGCGGTTCCAGAATCTCCCGTCGCAGCACCTCCTCCCAGGACGCTCCCCGCACCGCCTCGACCAGCGAGCCGAGCAGGGTGTAGCCAGGGTTGGAGTAGTGGTGGCGTCGCCCCGCGGGGTGGAGCAGGGGCCGCTCGCCGAGCACATCCGGGAGTCCCGGGCGGAGCGTGCCCGGTGTCCGCTCCCACCAGGGCGCCGGGCTCTCGGCGGCCAGTCCCGCACTGTGGTCGAGAAGCTGGGCGACCGTGACCTCCCCCACGCCCGTGCCCGGGAGGTGCTTCTCCAGGGGGTCCTGGAGATCGAGCAGCCCTTCGTCGCGCAGCCGCAGCACCAGCACGGCGGTGAAGGTCTTGGTGATCGACCCGACGCGGTACTGGGTGCCGGCATCCGGGGCGTGTCCGTCGGCACAGCTACGGGAGCCCGTCCAGACCATCCGTCCCTCACGGGCCACCGCCGCGACCAGCGAGGGCGCCCGGCCCTCGGACTGCGCGCGGGCGATGCGGTGCAGCAGGGCTCGTCGGGTACTGGGCAGGAGCTCTTCGGAAGGTGAGGTCATGCCCCACATCTACCGGTGCCGTCCCGGGGAGTCGACTTCATTTCACGGCACCGGGGTGCCTTCGCCCGGCGCGGAAGACCCCGGCACCGGGCGGGTCGACGCGCGTTGCGCGGGGCTTGCGGCCCGGCCCGTATACGTACTCCTACGTACATCCGAGTCGTACGTCCGAGTCGTGTGCCCGGGAAGGCTGACCGTGGATCTTCGTTACTGGCTGCCGCGCGCGGTGGATGTGGCCGAGCAATGGGGCGAGCGGTTCGGCCCCTTCGAGGCGCATCCGTCGCACCAGGTCGGCGACGAGGCGTTCGCCGACGCGTTCGACCGGTTCGCCAAGCGGATGGAGGACAACTACCCCTTCTTCCATCCCCGCTACGCCGGGCAGATGGTGAAGCCGCCGCATCCGGCCGCCGTCGTCGGCTATCTCACGGCGATGCTGTTCAACCCCAACAACCACGCGGCGGAGGGCGGTCCGGCGACCACCGAGATGGAGCGCGAGTGCGTCGACGCGCTGGCCGGGATGTTCGGCCTTCCCGCGCATGTCGGGCATCTCACGACGAGCGGCACGATGGCCAATCTCGAAGCGCTGTACGTGGCGCGGCGGCTGCATCCGGACCGGGGAGTGGCCTACAGCACGGAGTGCCACTACACACATGAGCGGATGTGCGAGGTACTGGGGGTCGAGGGCCACCGGGTGGCGGTCGACGCGCACGGACGCATCGATCTGGACGCCCTGGAGAGCCTGCTGAGGACGGGCCGGGTGGGCACGGTGGTGGTGACGACGGGCACCACGGGCCTGGGGGCCGTGGACCCGGTGCACGAGGTGCTGCCCCTGGCCCGGCGCTATGGGGCACGGGTGCATGTGGACGCCGCGTACGGCGGCTTCTACGCGCTGCTGGGACGGGCGGACGCGCCCGAGGGAATCGATCCCAGGCCGTGGCGGGCCGTCGCGGAGTGCGACTCGGTGGTGGTGGACCCGCACAAGCACGGGCTCCAGCCCTATGGCTGCGGAGCGGTGCTCTTCCCCGACCCGGGGGCCGCCCGGCACTTCGCGCACGATTCGCCGTACACCTACTTCACCGACGCCGAGGTGCATCTGGGCGAGATCAGCCTGGAGTGCTCGCGGGCCGGTGCCGCGGCGGCGGGCCTCTGGCTTACCCTTCAGCTCCTCCCGCTGACCCCGGACGGATTCGGCGCGATCCTCGCGGCCGACCACCGCGCGGCGCTGCGGTGGGCGGATCTGCTGGAGGCGTCGGACGCCCTGGAGCTGTACCAGCGGCCGGACCTCGACATCGTCAGCTACTTCCCGACGACCCGGCCGGCCTCGCTGTCCGCCGTCGACGCGGCGTCCGGACGTCTGCTGCGCGACGGCATGACCGCTCACCAGGAGCCGGTCTTCCTGAGTGTGCTCCGTACGGACGCGGAGGCGTTCGTACGCCGGCATCCGCGGATCATCCGCGATGCCGACACGGCACGGGTAATGCGCAGTGTCCTGATCAAGCCGGAGGCCGAGCACTATCTCGACCGCCTGCACGCCCGGGTGGAGCAGCTCGCCGTTCACGGCGAGGAGCGGTAGCGCACGGCCCCCGCACCGCCTTCCGGAGGGAACCGTTGTCCACGTCAGAAAGTCCGCCGCGTGGTGTCCCGCGCCGTCCCAGCAGGCCGGACGCCGATGAGCTGGCCGCGCTGCTGGCCGCCGCCTTCCACGACGATCCGCTGACCCGCTGGATCATTCCGGACGACCGGACCCGGGCCGGACTGCTGCCCGGCCTGTTCCGCGTCTTCGTCGACGTCTCGCACGACTACGACGGAGTGGCCCTCTCGCCCTGCGGCGACGCGGTGATGCTGTTCCTGCCGCCGGGCGCCTCGAAGGAGGTGGACGCGCGCGGGGACGAGCTGGAGCGGCGGTTCGCCGATGCCCTCGGCGAGTACGCCGGGGCGCTGGGGACCATCGTCGGGCTCCAGGCCGAGCGCCATCCGGCCGACCCGCCGCACTACTACGCGTCGTTCGCGGCGGTCCGTCCGGCGCGGCAGCGCAACGGCCTGCTCTCCGTGCTGCTCCAGGAGCTGATCGACCGCGCCGACCGGGAGGGCTGCGCGGCGTACACGGAGGCCAGTTCGCCGGGTGGTGAGACGCTCTGTCTGCGGCAGGGCTTCGTCCCGCTGGGCGGCCCCATCACCCTGCCGGACGGCGGTCCTTCGCTGCGTCCGCTGTGGCGGGACCCGCGGTGAGGGGCGACGAGCGCATCCGCTTCTGGACCGCGGCCGAGGTGGCGCGCGGCGAGGTGCCACGGGAACATCTGCCCCATCTGCGCGCGGTTCTGGAGTGGAGCGGCGACTTCCTGGTGTCCGGCCATCCCGAGCTGGGCCGGAGCGGCCCGGTGTGCCCGTACACCCAGCCCTCGCTGCGCAAACAGCTCTTCCATCTGGCGGTGCCGGACGGGACGGAGGACGCGGATCTGTCCTCGGCCGTCGGCTCGCTGCGTACCTGGTACGAGAGGCTCTCCGCCGGTCTGGACGAGGACGACCAGGAGCTGCTGACGCTGCTGCTGGTGCTGCCGGGCTTCGACCCGACGGACTCGGGCGAGCTGGACGAGCTTCAGCGCAAGGCCAAGGACGCGTTCGTGGCCGACGGACTGATGATCGGTCAGTTCCATCCGGTGTGCGAGGAACCGGGCCTGTGGAACTCCGCCTTCCGTCCGCTGCGGGCTCCCGTGCCGCTGCTGGCGGTCCGTAAGCTCCTCGTCTTCGACCTGCCCTTCCTGCTCGGCGACGATACGCACATGGACCACTATCTGCGGCGTTTCGCCCCGGACATCCCCGCCCGGGTACGCGGCCAGTTGGTCAGCCGGGTGGTGTCCTGACCCAGGGGCTCAGGGGCCCAGGGGTCCACGGACTCACCGGCCGCACGGGCCCGCCGCCTACCGCCCGTCCCGCATCCGAGACCGTCCGAGACGCTCCGAGACGCTCCGAGACGCTCCGAGACGCTCCGAGACGCTCCGAAACAGCCCAAACCGTCCGGCGCCCGCTCCCGCACCCCCGGGACGGGCGCCGGTCCCGTCGCGCGGCGGACCGGCGGCGAATCTGCGGCGAACCGACTCACTCCTCCAGGGGCGGCAGGCCGGGAAGGAGATCTTCGAGCGCGACGGGGAAGTCCCGTACGCGTACGCCGGTGGCGTTGAACACCGCGTTCGCGACCGCCGCTCCGGACCCGCAGATGCCCAGCTCACCGACGCCTTTGGCCCCCAGAGGGTTGGCCCTGCCGTCGAACCCTTCGAGGATGACGGCGTGGACCTCGGGGACATCCGCGTGGACGGGCACCCGGTACTGCGCGAGGTCCCGGTTGACGAAGGCTCCGGACCGCGTGTCCACGACCACCGCTTCCTCCAGGGCCATCCCCAGCCCCCAGATCATGCCGCCGACGAGCTGCGAGCGTGCCGTCTTGGCGTTGAGGACACGGCCCACCGAGAACACGCCCAGCATCCGCCGGAGCCGGATCTCGGCCGTGTCGGCGTCGACGCCCACTTCCGCGAAGTGCGCTCCGTAGGTGTTGATCGAATAGTCCGCGTAGTTCGGATCCTTCGCCATGGCCGTCGACCCGCCCTCCGCCTCCAGCCCCTCGGGACGGACACGCCGGACGATCTCGCCCACGGCCTCGGACACGGCGCCGATACGGACCCTGCCGTCGGAGAGGACCGCGGTGGCGGGGTCGAGGCCGTACAGCGGGGAGCGTGCGTCACCGCACGCCGCGGCCAGCAGCTTCTCGCGCAGCGCCGCACACGCGCGGTGGACGGCGGTGCTCGAATTGCCCGCACCCCACGAGGCGCCGGACCCCGCCGTCACGGGGAAACCGGAACGCCCGAGCTCGACCCGTACCCGGTCGGGAGAGAGTCCCAGCCCGTCGGCGGCGACCTGGGTCATGATCGTGTACGTCCCCGTGCCCAGGTCGGTCATGTCCGACCGGACGACGGCGGTGCCGTCCGCCGCCAGCCGGACCCGGGCCCTGGTCTCCGCCTGGGGATGCGGACGGATGGCGGAGGCGACGCCGTATCCGACCAGCCACCGCCCCTCGCGCAGACTCCCGGGTGTCACCGGGCGGCCCTTCCAGCCGAACCGGCGCGCCCCCTCGCGCAGGCACTCGACCAGACGGCGGTCGCTGAACGGCACGCCTCGTTCGGGATCCCGCTCCGGCTCGTTGCGGATCCGCAGCTCGACCGGGTCCATCGACAGCGCGTGGGCCAGCTCGTCCATCGCCCCCTCGACCGCCAGCAGTCCCGGCGCGTGGCCCGGCGCGCGGACGTCCTCGCCGCGCGGCAGGTCGAGCGCCGTCAGCCGGTGGCGCGTCGCCCGGCCGGGGGCCGCGTAGAGACTGCGTGTCGTGACGGCGGTCTGCTCGGAGTACTCCACGTCGGGGTTCGTGTGCATGGTGACGTCATGGGCGATCGCGAGCAGCCTGCCGTCCCGCCCGGAGCCCAGGCGGACGTGCTGGTGCGACGCGGGGCGCACCCCGACGAGGGGGAAGGTCTGCTGCCGGGTCAGCGCGACCTTGACCGGCTCGTTCAGCGCGCGGGCGGCGATCGCGGCCAGGATCGTCTCGGAGTGGACGCGCAGCTTGGAGCCGAATCCCCCGCCCACGTACGGGCTGGCGACATGGATCCGCTCCTCGTCCATCCGGAGCGTGCTCGCGATCGAGGTACGGGCCGAGGCCACGATCTGGGTGCTGGTGTGGACGTACAGGTCCTCGCCCCGCGGCACGGCCAGACACGCGTGCGGCTCCAGGGGCTGGGAGGACACGAACGACGTCGTGTAGTGCTGATCGACCGTGACATCGGCGGCGTCGAACTCGGCGTCGACATCGCCCACCGCGGTGTCGGGCGCCAGGCCGATCTTCATTTTCTTCGGGAGATGGGCGTACTCCAGCCGTGCGGCCAGGTCGTAGTTCCCCGGCTCGACGGCGTAGGCGACCTCGATGAGACCGGCCGCCGCCCGAGCCTGTTCGAAGGTCGTCGCGACGACGAACGCCACGGGTTCACCGTGGAAGTGGATCTCAGGGCCCACCAGGACCGGAAAGGCGCGCGGAAACTCCAGGAACGTGGTCTCGTCGCGGGTGCCCTGCGGCGGAGCGTTGTGGTGCGTCATCACCATCCGTACCCCGGGGAGCCGCTCGGCGCACGCGGTGTCGATACGCGTGATACGGCCCTTCCCGACGGCCGCGCCGACGATGAACCCGTACAGCGGCAGGCCGGCTTCCCACTGCTCGTACACATACGTGGCGCGGCCGGTGACCTTCGCCGGGCCGTCCACGCGGTCGAGCGGCTGCCCGGTCACCTCGGCTTCGGGATTCCTCAACTCAAACTCCGCCATGGGGTCCTCATCCCGCCCGGGTCGCCCGAGCCGCCCGAGCCGCCTGGTCCAGGGTGCGGCAGAGCGTGCGCCGGGCCAGCTCGATCTTGAAGTCGTTGCCGCCCCGCCCCACCGCGTCCCGCGTCGCCGCCTCGGCAGCGGAGCGATACGTCGCCATCGTGGCGGGACGGTCCCTGAGCGCGGACTCAGCCGCGACCGACCGCCAGGGCTTGTGCGCCACACCGCCGAACGCCACCCGGGCGTCCGCGACCGTTTCCCCGTCCACCAGGACGACGGCGGCCACGGAGACCAGCGCGAACTCGTAGGAGGCCCGATCGCGCACCTTCCGGTAGAGCTGTCCGCCCGGCGGGGGCGGAGGCAGGACGACACCCGTGATCATCTCGCCGGGGCGCAGGACCGTCTCGATGTGCGGAGTGTCGCCCGGCAGCAGGTAGAAGTCCCCGATGGCCACATCGCGCGCGGTCCCGTCGGCACCGAGCAGTTCGATCCGCGCCTCCAGCGCCGTCATCGCGACGGCCATGTCCGAGGGGTGGGTCGCGATACAGGCGTCGCTCGCGCCGAGGATGGCGTGCGTCCGGTTGAAGCCGCCGATCGCCGCACACCCGGACCCGGGATCGCGTTTGTTGCAGCCCGCGGTCGTGTCGTAGAAGTACGGGCAGCGGGTGCGCTGCAAGAGATTGCCGCCGACGGATGCCATATTGCGCAACTGGCCCGAGGCACCGGCGACGAGCGCCTCGGACAGGACCGGATAGGAGGTGCGCACGCGGGCGTCGGCGGACACCTCGGAGTTCGCCGCCTGCGCGCCGATCCGCAGTCCCCCGTCCGGCAGCTCTTCGATGTCCCCGAGGGGCAGCCGGCTGATGTCCACCAGATGACTCGGGTGCTCGATCTCCAGCTTCATCAGATCGAGGAGGTTGGTGCCACCGCTGATGAACGTGGCGCCGGGCCGGGACGCCGCCGCCACGGCGGCCCGTGCGTCGGTCGCGCGTTCGTAGGTGAAGGGCCTCATCCCGGGCCTCCCCCTTCGCCCCTTGCTCCTCGTCCTCCTCTTCGTTCTCTTCCTCCTGCGTCTCCCCTTCCTCCTTCGTCTCCTTCTTGGCCTTCTCCTTCCGCGACGTCCCGGATGGCCGCGGCGATATTCGGATAAGCGGCGCACCGGCAGATATTGCCGCTCATCCGCTCCCGGATCTCCTCGTCGGTCAGCTCGATCCGCGGGGAGGACACATCGGCGGTGGCATGGCTGGGCCACCCCGCCGCCACCTCGTCGAGCATGCCGACCGCCGAACAGATCTGACCGGGGGTGCAGTAGCCGCACTGGAAGCCGTCGCGCGCGAGGAAGGCGGCCTGCATGGGGCTGAGATCGCCCGGTTCCCCCATGCCCTCGATGGTCACGATCTCGTCGTCCTGGTGCATCACCGCGAGTGTCAGACAGGAATTGACGCGCCGGCCGTTGACCAGCACCGTGCAGGCGCCGCACTGGCCGTGGTCGCATCCCTTCTTGGTCCCGCTCAGCCGCAGGTGCTCCCGCAGCGCGTCGAGCAGCGAGGTACGGGGATCCACGTCGAGGGGCCAGGAGCGTCCGCCGACGCGCAAGGTGATCGCCGACAGGGGCACGGCCTCGTCCTGTTCCTGCGGCTCGCTCATCGTGTCCTCCTTCGCATCGCGCGCGCTCTCGGGCCTGCGCGCCCGGCCCCCCGCCGGCCCGCAGCCCGCAGCCCGCAGTCAGGCCCCCGGGGCCCGCGTTCCGGCGGGACGTCTGTCAGACACGAAGCCCTGTCACTGCCGTGTGCAAGGCGTCGAGACCGTCGCGGAAGATGCCGGTGAAGAGGGCGGCCGCGTCGTCGTCGCCCACCCCCACCGGGATGAACCGTGCGGACCACTGCACCTCGGCGGCCTCCTCCTGGCCAGGCAGCGTGTGCACCCGCAGGGTCGAGAGATAGCCGCTGACGGGGAAGGGCGCTTCGACGATGGAGTAGCTGTAACGCCGCTCCTGTTCGCTGAAGTCCACCATGCGTTCCATGATCAGCTCGCCCGCGCTGGTACGGAGGCGGCGGATCCGGCCGCCCTCCAGCGGGACGCTCTCGGGAATATAGGGAAGCCAGTCGGGCAGGGCGTGGAAACCGCCGATGAGCTGCCATACGCGCTCGGGGGAGGCCGGTACGACCCGGCTCACCGAAGTCGATGCCATGGTCTTCCTCCAAGAGGTGTGCCTCTGTGTGGGGGGTGACGGGCGGTGGCGGAGGTTCGAAGCGGCTCAGACCCCGCCCGGCAGCAGGGCTTCGAGGACCTAAAACCACCGTAACCCTGTCATTGCGGACGTGACACCGTGACGGAACGGGGGCCGGACTCCACCCGCCTTGCCCCACTGACCGAACCACCCGCCGACCGGCTGACCGACAGACCGGCTTCCCCCGACGTCCCCCGTGCCCGCACACCCGGACGCGTCAGGTCTGCGCCATGTCCACGAAGCGGGAGTAATGGCCCTGGAAGGCCACCGTGATCGTCGCCGTCGGGCCGTTACGGTGCTTGGCCACGATCAGGTCCGCCTCACCGGCGCGCGGGGACTCCTTCTCGTACGCGTCCTCGCGGTGCAGCAGGATCACCATGTCCGCGTCCTGCTCGATGGAGCCCGACTCACGCAGGTCGGAGACCATCGGCTTCTTGTCCGTGCGCTGCTCGGGGCCACGGTTGAGCTGTGACAGCGCGATGACCGGCAGCTCCAGCTCCTTGGCCAGCAGCTTGAGGTTTCGCGACATGTCCGAGACCTCCTGCTGGCGGCTCTCGGCGCGCTTCGAACCGCCGGACTGCATGAGCTGGAGATAGTCGATGACCACCAGCTTGAGGTCGTTGCGCTGCTTGAGACGGCGGCACTTGGCCCGGATCTCCATCATCGAGAGATTCGGTGAGTCGTCGATATAGAGCGGGGCCTGTGACACGTCCGGCATACGGCGGGCCAGCCGGGTCCAGTCCTCGTCCGTCATCGTGCCGGAGCGCATATGGTGCAGCGCCACCCGTGCCTCCGCCGACAGCAGACGCATCGCGATCTCGTTGCGGCCCATTTCGAGGGAGAAGATCACGCTGGGCAGATTGTTCTTGATGGACGCGGCACGGGCGAAGTCCAGCGCGAGCGTGGACTTGCCCATCGCGGGGCGGGCGGCGATGACGATCATCTGGCCGGGGTGCAGACCATTGGTGAGGGAGTCGAAGTCCGTGAACCCCGTCGGCACACCGGTCATCTCTCCGCTGCGCGAACCGATCGCCTCGATCTCGTCGAGCGCGCCCTCCATGATGTCGCCGAGCGGCAGATAGTCCTCGCTCGTCCGCTGCTCGGTGACGGCGTAGATCTCGGCCTGGGCGGAGTTGACGATCTCGTCGACATCCCCGTCGGCCGCGTATCCCATCTGTGTGATCTTGGTGCCGGCCTCGACCAGCCGCCGCAGCACCGCCCGCTCATGGACGATCTCCGCGTAGTACGACGCGTTGGCCGCGGTCGGCACCGACTGGACGAGGGTGTGCAGATACGAGGCCCCGCCGACCCGGGTGATCTCCCCGCGTCTGGTCAGCTCGGCCGCCACCGTGATCGGGTCGGCCGGCTCTCCCTTGGCATACAGGTCGAGAACGGCCTGGAAGACGGTCTCGTGCGCGGGGCGGTAGAAGTCGTGCCCCTTGATGATCTCCACGACATCGGCAATGGCGTCCTTGGACAGCAGCATGCCGCCGAGGACGGACTGTTCGGCGTCGAGGTCCTGGGGGGGAACCCGCTCGAAACCGGTGGATCCGCCGTCCCAGACACCGGTGTCACGGCCACGCTCGTGCTGTTCCTCGCGGCCCCGGCCCTCACCACGGCGCTGCCGGGAGACAGGCAGACGATCGCTGGGGCCGGCATCGGTCCAGGGGTCGTCCAATGGCTCGGGAATGCTCACCGGCCACCTCCTCACGTCCGCTCCGCGGACCTCGCCGTGCCACTCTTTCTACGGCACGACACTGACAAAACGAGAGGCCTGACTCCGGTTCCGGCGCGTCGGACGCCGGTCCACGGTAGGCCCCTCCGCACCGTCAGCCAATCTGGTTATCCACAGGCCATGTGGACGACCGACCAGATGCTGTGGAGAACCCCGGCGAACCTGTGCACGGACCGGGGGACAGCACTGTGGACAAAGTCGCGAAAACCCTGCCGCACCCCATCTGACCTGGCGCTTTTCCGTCCACCGGCTGTGGGGGAGAAAAACTTTCCCGACTGGACCAAGATCACGACAAACAGCGCGCAGCAGAGCCCCCACCGAGGAGTCGGGTAAGGACTCCAAGCCGCTTGCATCACTTACCTGTGGAAGATTAGATTGACCCGCATGACCCAGGCCCCTGCGGGATCCAGAACCCTACGGCGACGGCACGACCGCGAGATCGTCGCACTCGCCGTTCCCGCCTTCGGTGCCCTGGTCGCCGAGCCGCTCTTCGTGATGGTGGACAGTGCGATCGTGGGCCATCTCGGTACCCCGCAACTGGCCGGGCTGGGCATCGCGGCCGCTCTGCTCACCACCGCGGTGAGCATCTTCGTCTTTCTCGCCTACGCCACCACCGCGGCCGTCGCGAGGCGCGTCGGGGCGGGCGATCTCCAGGGCGCCATCCGTCAGGGCATGGACGGAATCTGGCTCGCGCTGCTGCTCGGTGCCGCCGTGATCGCCGTCACCCTGCCCACCGCACCCTGGCTTGTCGATCTTTTCGGAGCGTCCGACACCGCGGCTCCGTACGCCATCACCTATCTGCGGATCTCCAGCCTGGGTATCCCGGCCATGCTGGTCGTGCTGGCCGCGACCGGCGTGCTGCGCGGACTCCAGGACACCCGGACACCGCTCTATGTCGCCATCGGCGGATTCGGCGCCAACGCGGCGCTCAATGCCGCGCTGGTCTATGGCGCCGGGTTCGGTATCGCGGGCTCCGCCTGGGGCACCGTCATCGCCCAGTGCGCCATGGCCGCCGTCTATCTGGTGGTCGTCGTACGGGGAGCTCGCCGGCATGGCGCCTCTCTGCGCCCCGACTCCGCGGGGATACGGGCCAGTGCCCAGGCCGGCGTACCGCTGCTGGTCCGTACGCTCTCGCTGCGCGCGGTGCTGATGATCGCGACCGCGGTGGCCGCACGTCTCGGTGACGCGGATGTGGCCGCCCACCAGATCATTCTGTCGCTGTGGAGTCTGATGGCCTTCGCGCTCGACGCGATAGCCATAGCCGGCCAGGCGATCATCGGCCGCTGTCTCGGGGCCGGTGACACCCGGGGCGCCCGGGAGGCCTGCCGCCGCATGGTGCAGTGGGGCATCGCCTCCGGTGTGCTGCTCGGCGTTCTGATCGTGCTCGCGCGACCGCTGTTCATTCCCCTCTTCACCGGCGACCAGGTGGTACGGGACACCCTGTTGCCGGCCCTGCTGGTCGTGGCCGTCGTCCAGCCGGTCGCAGGCATCGTCTTCGTACTGGACGGCGTACTGATGGGCGCGGGCGACGGCCCGTATCTCGCCGGAGCGATGCTGGTGACCCTGGCGGTCTTCGCCCCGGTCGCGCTGCTCGTTCCCGCTCTCGGCGGGGGACTGACGGCGCTCTGGTGGGCGATGGGGCTGATGATGGCGGTCCGCATGGTGACGCTCTGGCTGCGCACACGCTCCGGCCGCTGGCTCATCCCGGGCGCCACCCGCTGAGAGGGCATTGCCCGTCGGCGCGGGGTCCCGGTGCACAGCGACTCGACTGGATGTTTCACGTGAAACATCCGGGGGTGCCCGTTTCACGTGAAACAACGGCGAGAGGGCCGCACCCTTACCGGATGCGGCCCTCTCCATGCTCTGCCGAGCGCAGCGCTTAGGACTTGTCCGGTCGATCATGTGACTGCTTCGTGTGCGGGTCGTTGGTGTGGGCATGGGGCGGGGTGATCTGAGCGATGCTGAGTGGGAGCGG
>NZ_JBIASO010000025.1:0-113284 GCF_042890865.1 Streptomyces sp. NPDC002018 | reverse complement strand
GACAACACCTCCCCCACACCAAACTTGTCCGCCGCCACACCCAAACCCTCCGGCGCCAAACGCAACACCCCCGACACCGGAAAACCCGGACCACGGAGCGAGAAATGCGTCCACAGCCGCCACCCGCCCGCGGGCAGAAGTACGGTTTCAGACATGGCTGGACCTCCCAGGGAAGAACGTCGGTGAGCACGCCGGTGACCGGTGGACCGGCGGTGTGGCGGATCGCGCCGAGCGGAACGGGACGGAGACGGGGACGGGACGGGGACGGACGCGGGACAGGGGCGAGGGACGAGTGACGAGTGACGGGCGGGACGCGGGGACGGGGGAGACGCGAGGACCGGGGCCAGGAGCGGGCCCGATCAGCCGGCCGGAGTGCCGGCCGTGCACCACTCCAGGACCGCGCGGGCGCTGTGGTACTTGTTCTCGGCCTGTTGGAAGGCGATGCTCGCCGGCCCGTCGAGAACGTCCGCGGTGACCTCCTCGCCCCGGTGGGCGGGCAGGTCGTGCATGAACAGCGCCCCGGGGCTGGTGGCCATCACGGCCGGGCCGACCTGGAAGGGAGCGAACACACGCCGCCAGTCGGGGTCCGGCTTGGCGGTGCCGGTGGTCTGCCAGCGGGTGGTGTAGACGACGTCCGCCGTCGGCAGGTCGTCCATGTCGTGCCGCTGCTCGACGCGGGCGCCCGTGGTCTTGGCGTGGACGGCGGCGCGGTCGAGATAGCGCTGGGCCACCCCGTATCCGGGCGGTGTCCGCAGATAGAGCGTGGTGTCCCGGTAGCGGGAGAGGGCCAGGGTGAGCGCCGACGCCGTGTTGTTGCCCTCCCCCGCGTAGAGCACGCGCAGGCCCTCGATCCGCCCGAACGTGCCCAGGAGCGTGGTGAGATCGGCCAGTGCCTGGGTGGGATGCTCGTCGGCGCTCATCGCGTTCACGACGGCCATGCGCCGCTGGTCCGCGTAGGCGCGCAGCTCGGCCTCGCTGCCCGCGGTGCGTGCCACCAGGACGTCGATCATCCGGGACAGCACGGCGGCGGTGTCCTCGACGCTCTCGCCGGTGTTCTCCTGGAGGTCGCCGGGACCGTAGGTGATCAGCCGGCCGCCGAGCCGCAGCGCGCCCGCGGAGAAGGCGGTACGGGTACGGGTGGAGGTCTTGCGGAACAGGACGCCGACGACGGCGTCGTGCAGCGGGCGGGCGTCCTCCAGTTCGCCGGCCGCGTAGCGCGCACCGCGCCGGACGATACGGTCCAGCTCCTCGGTGGCGAGGTCGTCGATGGAGATGAGGTGACGGCGGGTCGGATGGCTCATCGGGTCCTCCCTGGTCTGCGGTGGGTGGCGGGCGCGTGGCGGGTGTCGCGGCGGCGGTCGCGTGGCGGGTGTCGCGGCGGCGGTCGCGCGTCAGCGCACCCGCAGCCCTTCGTGGAGGACCGCGAGGCCGCGGTCGAGCCGGTCGGCGTCGATGGTCAGCGGCGGCATGACCTTGATGACCTCGTCGTGGCGCCCGCACAGCTCGACGATGAGCCCGTGCTCGAAGGCGTACCGCTGGGCGGCGCGGGCCCGTTCGGGGCCCCCGGCGCCCGCCGTGTCGATGCCGAGGACCATGCCCCGGCCGCGCACCGCCAGGGCCGGGTCGAGCGCGGTGAGTTCGGCGCGGAACGCGGCGAGACGCCGTGTCGCGCGGGTCACCCCGGTCCTGAAGGGGCCGTGCTGCCACAGCTCGCACGCGGCGGTCGCGGCCACGAACGCGAGCTGGTTGCCGCGGAACGTGCCGGTGTGCTCGCCGGGCTCCCACACATCGAGTTCGCGCCGGAACAGGGTCAGCGAGAGGGGCAGACCGTAGCCGCCGATGGACTTGGAGACGGTCACGATGTCGGGGACGATCCCGGCGTCCTCGAAGCCGAAGAAGGTGCCGGTCCGGCCGCAGCCGGCCTGGATCTCGTCCAGGATCAGCAGAATGCCGTGGCGCTGGGTGAGCGCGCGCAGCCGGCGCAGCCACTCCCGGCTCGCCGGGTAGACACCGCCCTCCATCTGCGTCGGCTCGACGATCACCGCGGCGGGCAGATCGGTGCCGGACGAGGGGTCCGTGAGCAGGCGCTCGATGAAGCCGATGGAGTCGAACGGGCCGAGGGGCCCGTCCTCGTACGGTACGAACGTCACGTCCTGGCCGCTGACCCCGCCGGCCCGGCGGGCGCGGCGGCTGCCGGTGACCGCGAGGGAGCCGCGGGACATGCCGTGGTAGGCGCCGGAGAAGGCGATGAGCCCGGTGCGGCCGGTCGCCTTGCGGGCCAGTTTGAGCGCGGCCTCCACGGCGTCGGTGCCGGTGGGGCCCGCGAACTGCGTCTTGTAGTCCAGGCCGCGCGGGCGCAGGACCAGCTCGGAGAAGCGCGCCAGGAAGTCGCGCTTGGCGACGGTGTGCATGTCCAGTCCGTGCATGATGCCGTCGGAGGCGAGGTAGTCGGTCAGCCGCTGCTTGATGAAGTCGTTGTTGTGCCCGTAGTTGAGGCTGCCCGCACCGCAGAAGAAGTCGAGGAAGGTACGCCCGTCCTCGGTGTGCAGTTCGGCGCCCTTGGCGCGCTGGAAGACCACGGGGAAGGTGCGGCAGTACAACCGGACCTCCGACTCCAGGTCCTCGAAGACGGAGACGTCGGGGGGCACGGGACGGTCGGTGTGGTCGAGGGGCTGGTGGAGGGGGACGGTGGTGGTCATGAGGGTCCTCTCGGCTCGGGATGGTGCGGCCGGCCCGTGGGCACTGCCCGGCGGCGGGTCGTGGGAGCGCTCAGCGTCCCCTGCGCCGGGCGGTGAGCACCGGCGCGGGACGGTCGGCGGACACCCGGGGGTAGCCGTCGAGGGCCGCGGCGAGCGCGGCGACGGTCGTGTGGTCGAACAGGGCACGCACCGGGACGTCGATCCCGAGCACACCCCGCAGCCGTACGGAGACACGGGTGGCGAGCAGGGAGTGCCCGCCGAGGCGGAAGAAGTCGTCGTGGGCGCCGACCCGCGGTGCCCCGAGGACCGTCTGCCAGACGTCGGCGATGGTCCTCTCCTCGGGGGTGCGCGGCGGCAGATGCCCGGGGTCCGCGGCCGGCACGGCGGCCGACGGGGTGCCGGGCAGCGGCAGCGCCTTGCGGTCGACCTTCCCGGTGACGGTGGTGGGCAGTTCGTCGAGCACCAGGAACGACGCCGGGACCATGTAGTCGGGAAGGGTCCTCAGCAGCCGCTCGCGCAGCTCGTCGGGGGCGGGGGTCCGGTGTCCCTCGCGGACCACCAGATAGGCGGTGAGCCGGGGTTCGCCCGAGGCGCCGGGGGTCGGATGCACGACGGCCGCGCGGATCGCGTCGGCGGACAGCAGGGCGGCCTCGATCTCGCCGGGCTCCATCCGGTGGCCGTGGATCTTCACCTGGTGGTCGGCGCGGCCGAGGATCTCCAGTGATCCGTCGGGCCGCAGCCGCCCCAGGTCGCCGGTGGCGTAGAGCCGTCCGCCGGGCCGGGTGGCGTACGGGTCGGGCAGGAACACGTCCGCCGTCTGCCCCGGCCGGCCGTGGTAGCCCCAGCCGACGGACGTGCCGCCGATGTGGATCTGCCCGGTCCCGCCCACGGCCACCGGCTCCAGGCGCTCGTCGAGCAGCCGGACGGCGCAGTTGTCCAGGGCGGACCAGTCCCGTGGCCGCCCGTCGGGGCCGAGCCGCGCCATGGTCGCCCATACGGTCGTCTCGGTCGGCCCGTACAGATCCCATACGCGGGCGCCGCGGGCGGTGAGCGCGCGGACGAGGCCGGGGAGGATCTTCTCCCCGCCGGAGAGGACGGTCAGGGCGGGCGGCGGGGTCCAGCCGGTGTCGGTCAGCATCCGCAGGACGACGGGGGTGGCCTGGAGCACGGCGGGGCGTACGTCCTCCATCAGCCGGATCATCCGCTGGGGGTCCCTGGCCTGCTCCGCGTCCGCCATCACGATGTGCGCGCCGGTGATCAGGGGAAGGCACAGCTCCAGCAGGGACGGGTCGAAGGAGAGGGTGGTCAGGGCCATCACCGGGGTGCCCGGTCCGATGCCGAGCCGGTGCGGCAGGGACAGCAGGAAGTTGGTCAGCGCGCGGTGCGGGATCATGACGCCCTTGGGCGTACCGGTGGAGCCCGAGGTGTGGAAGATGTACGCCTGCTCGTGCGGGCGGGCCGGCCGGTCCGGACGCTCGGCCGGCTGGGCGTCGGTCTCCGCCCGGTCCCGGTCGAGCAGCAGGGTCCGTACGCCCGTGCCCGCGAGACGCCCGGCGAGCGCCTGCTCCGTGATCACCAGCGGGGCGCCGGTGTCGGCGACGAGACGGACCAGACGCGCGTCCGGGTGCAGGGGATCGAGCGGCTGGTAGACCGCGCCCGCCTTGAACACGGCGAGCAGCGCCTCGGGCAGTCCCGCGCCCCGCGCGAGATGGACCCCGACGGGGACACCCGGGCCGGCGCCGAGCGCCCTCAGCCGGTGGGCGAGCCGGTTGGCCCGCGCGTCGAGCGCGGCGTAGGTCAGCGTGGTGTCCGCGGCCCGGACGGCGAGCGCGTCGGGTGTGGCCGCGGCCTGGCGCTCGAACAGTCCCGCCATGGTCAGTTCGGGTACGGGTCGTATGTCCCCGGCGCCCTGGGCGAGGAGCCGGCGGCGCTCCTTGGCGGGCAGCGGGGCGATGTTCCCGGTGGTCTCGGCCAGGGGCGCGTCGGGGGCGGCGAGGACCGCGCCCAGCAGCTCCGCGTAGCCGTCGGCGAGATGCCGCATCGTCCCGGGGTCGAAGAGCGCGGTGGCGTACTGCATCCGGCCGGAGAGATGCCCTTCGGGGCTGCCGATGAGATCCAGCACCAGGTCGAACGGGGTGCCGGTGGCGGGGGTGGGGACCAGCTCCACCTCCAGTCCCGGCAGTTCGGGCCGTTCCGCCTCGCCGCCCAGCAGCAGGAAGGAGACCTGGAAGAGGGGGTTGCGGGACAGATCGCGTTCGGGGGTGAGCTCGGCGACGATGTGCTCGAAGGGGGCGTCGGCGCGGGAGAAGTCGGCGAGGGTGGTGTCCCGCACCCGGCGCACCAGCTCACCGAACGTGGGACGTCCCGACAGATCGGTGCGCAGCACCACGGTGTTGACGAAGAGGCCGATCAGCCGCTGGAGTTCGGGCCCGCTCCGTCCGGCGACCGGGGTGCCGACGGCGAGATCTGTCTGCCCCGTGTACCGGCCGAGCAGCGCCTGGAAGGCCGCGAGCAGCACCATGAAGCGGGTGGCGCGCCGGGAGCGGGCGAACGCGTCGACCTGGCTCACCAGGGCGGCGGGGAGCCGGAACCGGGTCATCGCGGCATCGCCCCGCCACACCTCGGGGCGGGGGCGGTCGGTGGGCAGTTCCAGCGGCGCGAGGCCGTCGAGCCGGGTGCGCCAGTAGTCGGTCCGGCCGGACAGGCCCTCCCCGGAGAGCTGTTCGCGCTGGCGGGCCGCGAAGTCGCCGTACTGGAGGGCCGGTCGCGGCAGTTCCGCGGGCTCGCCCGCGGTGCGTTCCCGGTAGTAAGCGGCGAGTTCACGGGTGAGGACGCCCCAGGACATGAAGTCGAACGCGATGTGGTGCACCACCACCAGCAGGAGATGGTCGGCGGGCCCGAGCCGGACGAGCGTCAGCCGCAGCGCGGGCGCGGCCGACAGGTCCAGCGGGCGGCGCAGTTCGCTCTCGACGACCGAGCGGAGCCGCTCCTCCTGTCCGTCGGCGGGCACATCGGTGAGATCGACGCGGTCGACCGGGATCCTCACCTCGGCGACGACCTCGGGCACGGGCTCGCCGTCGGCGGGCAGATAGCGGGTGCGCAGGATCTCGTGGCGGGCGACGACATCGGCGAAGGCACCGGTGAGGGCGGGGCCGTCCAGTTCCCCGCGCAGCCGCAGGGCCAGCGGGAGGAGATAGTCCGCGGAGCCGGGCCGGAGCTGGTCGAGGAACCACAGCCGCTGCTGCGAGAACGATGTGGTCCGGGATGTCGTCCGGATGCCGTCGGCTGAGCGGCTGTCAGCGTGGTCCACCGGCTGCCTCCATGGGTCGGGGTGTCTGCCACGTCCGTGGTGGCCGTGGTGGCACAGCGAGAGCTTGCTGGCCGCGCCGGGCGCGGCAACAGGGAAGGAGCGGCAGCGGTCCGCCGCCGGGCTTGCTGCGCTTATGTCTCTGTCCGCCGGGGGCGCCGAGCGGGCACGCTCGGCTCCGCGACACCCCCGCCGCCCGGCCGCCGCCGCCGCGCGCACCCGCACCCGACCGCAGGGCCGCGCGGGGGCGCGGGGACGCAGGCGGGCAGGCGGCGCGAGCACGCTGCCCCGTGGAGGCGCGGGCACCCGTACGGGAGCCGTGCGGCCGCGGCCGCGCACCGCGCCGTACGGCGGCGCAGGGCACAGCGGCATGGGCCGGGGGCTCAGATCAGACCGGTGCGGACCCCGTACGCCACCGCGTGGGCGCGGTTGCGTACCTGGAGACGGGCCATCAGGTCGTAGATGACGTTCTTCACCGTGTGCTGCGAGCACGCGAGGCTGCGGGCGATGGCCGCGTTGCCATGGCCCTCCGCGACCAGTGCGAGCACCTTGGCCTGACGTGCCGTCAGGGGCGGTACGGCGACGGGGTTCCCGGGTTCCGGGACGTACTGCTCGGCGGCCCCGCTCAGCAGCCGCACCAGGACACCGGACGGCAGCCGGCCGTCGCCGTGGTACGCGGAGCGCACCCCGGCCGCCAGCCGGGCCGGGGTCGCCTCCGACGACTGGAGCATGGCCGGGGCCCCGGCCCGTACGGCACGCAGCACACCGGCGGCGGTGAAGGTGTCGGCGACCACCAGAAGGCGGTGGGTGCCGGGGCGGTCCAGTGCCGAGCCCGCGTCGAGCGCCTCGTCGACCGTGCGCGCGGCGGCCACCAGGACCGTGTCCGGCGAGAGCGCCGGGGCGCGCTCGATCCCGGCGCGGCGCAGTGCCGCCGCGACCGGATCGCCCTGGGCGGGGCCCGGCGCGCAGAGATACACACGCGGGCAGTCCCGTCGGGACGGGCCCGGCGCGGGAGGGGCGGCGGGCGCCATGTCCCGGAAGAGATGGCGCAGTTCGGAGGCGAGCGGTGCGGCCGCGACCGTGGGGGCGCTCACAGCAGACCCGCCCGGAGCGCGTAGGCGACGGCGTGGGCGCGGTTGCGGAGCCGGAAGCGCTGGGTGATGTCACGCATCACCGTCGTCACGGTCCGCGTCGAGTAGCTCAGCTCCTTGGCGATCTCCTCCGTCTCACGGCCGTCGGCGACCAGCCGCAGCACCGCTCTCTCCCGGTCGTCGAGCCCCCAGCCGGCGATGTGCGGGCGCGCGGAGGTCCCGCCCCCCGCGTCGGCCCCCTGTTCCAGCAGCCGGTCGAGGAGATCGGGCGGCACCGTGCTGTCCCCGCCGGCGGCGGTGAGGACGGTGCGTACCAGACGGTCGGCGCTCGCCTCCCGGCGGCGCAGCAGACCGCGGGCGCCCGCGGCGATGGCGTGCAGTGCCTCGGCCGGTGTCAGATCGGTGGCCACCAGCACCACTTCGGGCCGGTGCGGCTCGCTGCGTATGGCCCGGACCAGGTCCATCGTCTGGTGGGCCACCTGGTCCACCATCAGTACGGTCACCTGGGCCGTTTCGCGTGACAGCACCAGGGCGACGTCCGGGCTGCTGTGCAGGGCGCTCCTGGCGCCCGCCTCCAGCACCGGGTCCAGTGCGACCACACTGACAGGCGTCGGTTCACCCATGGGGTACTCCTCTTCTCCGTACGGCGGGCGGCTCCGTAGGAAGCTTCGGCGCGGGTGGGGGGCCGTCACATCGGGGGCGGTCCCCCGCATTCGCGGGAATGCCGGGACACGCCCCGGGGAAGGCGCGGCGGGAGCCCGTCGCCCGCCGTGGCCACCGAACGGTCCGTACGGGCCGCGCTCCGGGCGCGGGACGCGGTCGCCCCCCTCGGCGGACCGGTGACCACGTGCTTCCCCCCGCCGGTCGCGGTGGGTGGGGGGAGCGGGGCGGAAGTGGGTAGCGGACGCGCGGAATATAGGGGATCCGCCCCCATGCCGCCCCCAGGGGGGTTCTGCCAGGGTTACGGATGTGACCTCCTCCGCCCCCGCATCCGCCGCCGCCCCGGGACTTCCCCGCCGCTGGTGGGCGTACGGCCTGACGCTCCGCGAGCGGCTGGCCCTGCCGCACGCTCCCGTCTCCGCCGGTCCCGGCGGGGCGGACGGGGCGGACGTAGCAGACGTGGCGGACGGCGCGGACGGCGCGAACAGGGCGGACGGGGCGGACGGGAAGCGTGCGCTGTCGGATCTGGAGCAGGCCTGCTGGAGCACACGGCTGGCTGTGCTGGGCATCGGCCCCGGCCAGGCCGCCGCGCTCGCCGGGGAGACGGCGGAGCGGCTGGGCGGGCGGGCGGCCGAGCCGGACTGGGCGCTGTTCGTCGAGGAGGCCCTCGCCGCGGCCCCGGACCTCCCCCGTGACCTGGCCGCGGAATTGGCGGGGAAGGCCAATGAGACCCCCGACGCACTGGACTCGCTGCCCCCGGTGATCCCGGCGGTCCCGGTGGTCCCGGCGGTTACGTCCCGTGCGGAGGGCTCGTCCCCCGCGCCGGACCCGCACCCGGACCCGCACCCGGACCCGCACCCGGACCCGTACGGTGCCGACGGCTCCGAGGTGTTCGTCCCGCTCTTCCGTCCGCTCGTCGACGCCGCGGTCCGGGCGATGACCGGGGCGTACGGACATCTGGACCCGGCGGTGGCCGACACGGCCGCGCTGACGGAGCGGTTCGCCGCCCGGCTGGGAGAGCGGCTCGCCCGCCGGGCCGCCCGCACCCTCGCCGGGGAACTCGCCGCCGCCCGCTCGGCGGGACGGCTGACCGGCGCCCGGCCCGAAGACCGGTTCGCGGACTTCCTGCGGCGGACGGGCGGCGCCGGCGGACTGGCCCGGCTCTTCGCCGGCTATCCGGTGCTGGCCCGGATCCTCGCCCAGACCTGCGCGTTCGCCGCCGACGCCCTCGCGGAGCTGCTGACCCGGTTCGCCGCCGACCGTTCGGCGGTCGTCGCGGAGCTGCTGGGCGGGACCGACCCGGGACCGCTGGTGGCCGTGGACCTGGGGCTCGGAGACACCCATGAGCGCGGCCGTTCGGTGGCCCTGCTGCGATTCGCGGACGGGTCCACCGTGGTCTACAAGCCGCGCCCGCTCAGCCAGTACGACGTCCTCGACCGGCTGGTGGAGTGGCTCAACGACAGGGTTCCGGGGCTCGGTCTGCGGACGGTGCGCACGGTCGCCCGGGACGGCTACGGCTGGCTCCAGTACATCGGCCGTCTCTCCTGCGCGTCCGTCGCGGACATCGACCGGTTCTACCGGCGGCAGGGCGCGCTCCTGGCCCTGGCGTACGCGGTGGAGGGCTCCGATCTGCACTACGAGAACCTCGTCGCGCACGGCGACCAGCCGGTCCTGGTGGATGTCGAGACGCTGCTGCACCCCACCCTCGCCGAGCCGACGACGGCCGGACCCGACCCCGCGTCGGCCGCGCTGTCCGCCTCCGTGCACCGGACCTGTCTGCTGCCCCAGCTCATGGTCGGTGAGCTGGGCGCCGTCGACATCTCGGCCGTGGGCGGGGCACCGGACGACCGCGGCCCGCACGCGCGGATCGTCTGGGACGGCGCGGGAACGGACACGATGCGCCTGACGCGCCGTCCCGCCCCGTTCACCGGCGGCCACAACCGGCCGCTGCTGGGGGGCGAGGACATCGCGGCGGCGGAGTACGGAGCCGCCCTGCTCAGCGGCTTCCGCGCGGCCTACGACGCGATCGTCGCCCACCGCGACGAACTGCGCGGCACGGACGGACCGCTGGCGCGCGAGAGCGTGGCCGGGCCCGGCCGGCTGGTCGTACGGCCGACCCAGCTCTACGCGACGCTGCTGACGGAATCGTTCCATCCGGACGTACTGCGCGACGCGCTGGACAGGGACGCGCTGCTCTCCCTGCTGTGGGCGGAGTCGTCCGGCGACCCGGCCCGGCAGCGGGTGATCGAGGACGAGATCGCCGATCTGTGGTGCGGGGACGTTCCGGTCTTCTACCACCGGCCGACGGATCCCGAGGTGTGGACGTCCCGGGGCACCCGGGTGTCCGGTGTGCTCGACACCTCCGGCATCGCCGCCGCCACGGACAAGATCGGGGCGATGGGCGAGGTCGACCGGCACGACCAGGAGTGGATCATCTCCGCCGCGCTGGCCACCGCCCGGCCCCCGGCGGGAAGCCGGCACCGGCCGGCCGGGGCCCCGGCGAGGACCACACCCGCCGCCGTACCCGATCCGTCGGTGCTGCTGGCCGCCGCGTCCGGGATCGCCGACGAGATCGTGGCACGGGCCGTCCACGGGCCGGGCCCCGGCGGCCCCGGGTCCAGGTCCGGGCAGGGCGGGAAGGAGCGGGGCCGGGCCAACTGGATCGGTCTGGAACTGGTCGACGACACGCACTGGGCGGTGCTGCCGATGGGGGCGAGCCTCGCGCAGGGGTACTGCGGGGTGTCGCTGTTCCTCGCCCAGCTCGGCTGTCTGACCGGCTCCTCGCGCTATACGGACCTGGCGCGGAAGGCGCTCGCCCCGGTGTCGGCGCTGGTGGGCGCGCTCGCCGAGGACCCGGGGCTCGGCCGGACGGTGGGACCGGGCGCGCTCCACGGACTGGGCGGCGTCTGCTACGCCGTCGCCCGGCTGGCCACCCTGCTCGGTGAGGAGGCGGGCGACTCCCTGGACACCGCCGTGGCCGCGCTCGCCCTGTCGGTCGACGACGCGCCCGGCGCCGAGCTGTCCCTGGACGTGTCGTCGGGGCTCGCCGGCGCGCTGGCGGCGCTCCTCTCCGTCCACGCCGAGCGCGGAACGCCAGGGGCCGTCGGCCACGCCGACCGGATCGCGGAGCTGCTGCTCGCGCGGACGGAGAACGGCCGCCGTGGCGTGGGCAGCCCCGGATTCGCCTTCGGTGACGCGGGAATCGGCTGGGCCCTGCTGCGCTACGCCGCCGGCGGTGACCGGCGTCCCTACGCAGAGGCGGGACAGCGGCTGCTGGACTCCGCGTCCGCCACCGCCGAGCGGACCGCCCCGGAGGATCTGAGCTGGTGCTCGGGGCTCTCGGGTACGGTCCTGGCGGCGGCCGGCGGGCTCGGCCCGCGGGGTGCGGGAGCGGCCGCCGGGAAGAGCCTTTCCGCCCGTCTGGACACGGCGGTGCGCGTCCTCGGCGCGCAGGTGCCGCTGACCGACCACAGCCTCTGCCACGGGGACCTGGGCACGGTCGAGCCGCTGGCCGTGCTCGCGGCCCAGGGACACGAAGGCGCCAGGACCGGCCTGGCACGCCGCGCGGGACTGACCGTCGGCGCCTTCCAGTACGGGGGCCATCTGTGCGGCACCCCCGGCCGGGTCCACTCCCCCGGTCTGCTCACCGGGCTGTCCGGCATCGGATACGCCCTGCTCCGCCTGGGGTTCGCCGACCGCGTGCCCTCGGTGCTGCTCCTCGACCCCACACCCTCCCGCCTCACGGCCCCGACGAGGGGAGACGTCCCGGCCCCGTGCCCCACCACATCGGCTCACTGACCCCGCACACCGTCTTCACGCCACAGAAGGGAACCACCGCCATGACCACGTCGCCGCAGAGCGCCCAGCACCCCGCCGAGGACACCGAGGCCGACGCGTCGCCGCAGCCCCCGGTACCGGCCGACACCATCAGCCTGGCGCGCCGGAATCTGGCCTGCGCCCGGACCCGGGTGCTGGCCGGGCTCACCCTCGGCAGCGGCATCGTGATCACCCTGAGCGGCATTCACACCAGCGTCTCCAGCCCCTGACGGCCGCCGTACCGGAATTCCGTCCTCACGACAGCCTCTGGCGGACCCGCACCGACCGCTACGATCCATACCCATGCATGCGCGCGCAGCCGAAGTTGTGGGTCGTGACAGTGAACTCGCCCTCATCGAGGAGTCGTTGCTCGGCAGCCGGCAGGGACGCGGCCGCGCCTTGTTCCTGGTCGGCGAGGGAGGGATCGGGAAGTCGCGGCTGGTCGCGGAGGCGACGGGCGCGGCTCTCGGCGCCACCATGCGGGTTCTGCGCGGCCGGAGCGGCACCATCGGGCCGATGGTGCCGCTCCGGCCGCTCACCGAGGCGCTGATGCCGCTGTCCCGGGGCGGTGACCCGCTGGACGAGACGGTGCTCGGGCCGTACCGTGCGGTGCTCGGCCGGCTGATCCCGGACTGGCGCGGCGACACGCAGCCGGACCAGAGTTCGCTGGTCGTGCTCGGCGAGGCGGTGCTGCGGCTGCTCGTCGCCGTCGGCGGGAAGAGCGGCAGCGTGCTGATCCTGGAGGATCTGCACGACGCCGACACCGAGACCCTCGCCGTCGTCGAGTACCTGATCGACAATCTGGAGCAGTTGCCGGTCATGCTGCTGGCCACCGTCCGGGCCGAGCCCGGCGACGCGCTGGGCCTGGCGAACGCGGCGGCGCGGCGCGGGGCCGGGACGCTGCTGCGGCTGCCGCCCCTGTCCAGACCCGATGTCACCCGGCTGATCGCGTCCTGTCTGGACGCCGGTCCCGAGCGGATCCCGGCCGATGTGCTGGAGCTGGTCTGGCGGGACAGCGCGGGCAATCCCTTCCTCGCCGAGGAGCTGCTCCAGGGGATCATCGGCGACGGCTCGCTGGTACGGGACGGCGGGGACTGGCGGCTGACCGGCGATCTGCGCCGTACCGTACCGAGCGCCCTGGTCCAGGGCGTCATCCACCGCACGGACCGGCTGGGCACCGAGGGCCGGATGCTGATGTCCGCGGCGGCCGTGCTGGGCCGGCGGTTCCCGCTGTCGGTGCTCCAGCAGATGACCGGCACCGACGACCGGAGCCTGCTCAGCCATCTGCACGCGGGGGTGGCCGCCCAACTGGTCGTACCGGACGAGCCCGCGCCCGACTGGTACGCGTTCCGCCATCCGCTGACCGCGGAGGCCCTGCTGACCCAGCTCACCCCCACCGGCCGGGCCGGTCTCTGCGAGCGGGCGGCGGACGCGGTGGAGGCGCTCCATCCCGGGCTGGAGGGCGACTGGTGCCCGCTGGTCGCCTCGCTCCGCTCGGACGCCGGGGACGCGCTCCGCGCCGGGCGGCTCTTCGCCGAGGCGGGGCGCCGCGCGCTCGCCGACGGCGCGGTCGGCTCCGCGGTGGCGCTGCTCGACCGGGCCGAACGGCTGCTGGCCACGGGCCCCGACACCCTGGCCCGCGCGGAGGCGCTGGAGGCGCTGCTGCCCGCCCTGGCCGAGACCGGTGACGTGGAGAGGGCGCTGAGCCTCGCGGACAGTCTGCGGGAGCTGGTCGGCGGCGGGCTCGGCGCGTCCAGGCTCGCGGCGCTGCACACCCGGCTGGCGCAGGTCGCGCATGTGGCGGGCCGGTGGGCCGACGGCAACGACCAGATCGCCAGGGCCCGCGCACTCCTCGGCCCCGAGCCCGACGAGGTGTACGCCGCGCAGATCGATGTGGTGGCGGCGCATCTCACCCTCGACACGCCGGGCCCGAACCGTACCCAGCGCGCGGGAAGGCTGGTCAGCAGGGCGATAGACGCGGCGGAGCGGCACGATCTGCCGCTGGTGGCCTGCCAGGCCTGGGAACTGCTGGGGGTGCTGGCCAGGGAGCGTGATCTGAGCGAGGCCTCGGCCTGTCTGCAACAGGTCCTGGAGACCGCCGACCGGCACGGACTGCCGCTCCAGCGGATGTACGCGCTCACCCGGCTCGGCGGTATCCACTGGCTGGCCGCCGGCGACACCGGAACGCTCGCCGAGGCCCGGGAGGAGGCCCAGCGGCTCGGCGCCGTCCCCGTCGTCTACGCGATCGACGGCATCCGTGTCCTCAACAGCGTGCTGCTCGGCGGATTCGCCGAGGCCCGGGAGCTGAGCGAGGAGTGCCTGACCATGGCGACCCGGCTCCGGCTGACGCCGGTGGCCCGCTATGTGCTGATGGCCAGGGCGACGCTCGCCGCGCACCAGGGCGACCGCGAGGCGATGGACGGGACCGTGGCCGAGTTCCGGCGCATGGGCGGCACCGGCTCCCAGGAGGAACCGCTGCTCCTCGGACTCGCCGGGGTGTTCTGCGCGCTCCTGGAGGAGGACCGGCCCCGGGCCGTCCGGGAGCTGGCCGCGGTACGCACCCTGACGGCCGAGAACCCGACGACCTTCCATCTCGACGGCCGCCACGGTGTCGGGCTGCTGCTGGACGTGCTGGGCGGGACGGCCGACCGTGAGCGCTTCCGCGAGGTCGCGGGCGCGTCGGCCGCGCAGATGCGCTGGAACCGCCACTTCGTCCTGCTCGCCGACGCGGTGCTGCTGGGCCGGGAGGGAAAGCCGGAGGCGGCGACGGAGGCCGCCCGCGTCGCGGAGGAGACCGCCGCCCCCCACCCCACCGCGCTCCATCTCGGGCACCGGCTGGTCGCGGAGACGGCCCATGCCGCGAAGTGGGGCGAGCCGGAGGCCTGGCTGCGGCGGGCGGAGCACCACTTCCAGCAGGCCTCGGTCCCCACGGTCGCGGGCGCGTGCCGCGCGCTGCTGCGGCAGATCGGCGCCCCGGTACGCCAGCACCGGGCCGGCAGCAACAGGATCCCCACCGCCCTGCGCACCCAGGGGGTCACGGTCAGGGAGTACGAGGTCTTCCAGCTCCTGGCCGAGCGGCTGAGCAACAAGGCCATCGCCACCCGCCTCTACATCTCGCCGCGCACCGTCGAGAAGCACATCGCCAGCCTGATCACCAAGACCGACCAGCCCAACCGCTCGGCGCTCTGCGAGCTGTCGGCCTCCCAGTAGCTCTCCGCGTAGCTCTCCGGCCGACTCCGCACGGCGGGCTCTGCCCCGGCCGGGCGGGCGGCCCCGGCCGGCGGGCGACGGGGCGGCCCCGGGCGCACGCTCAGGGGGCGGACGACCGGCCCGCGTCGGCCGCCGGACCCGGGCCGCTCGGCCGCGCGCGCTCGTCCCCCTCGGGCACGGTCCAGCTCGCGAGCAGACGGAGGGCCTGCGCGGAGGGTGAGCCGGGTTCCGCGGTGTGGACCCCGAGGGTCTGCTCGGAGTCCCCGGCCGGGGTGAGTGCCTCGTACTCCAGGTCGAGGTCGCCGACCACGGGATGGTGGTAGCGCTTGGTGCCGTGCGTGCGGCGGGCGACGTCGTGATCGGCCCACCAGCGGCGGAAGTCCCGGTCACGCAGGGAGAGTTCACCGATCAGCTCGGCGAGCAGGGGGTCATCGGGATGGCGTCCCGCATACAGGTGCAGGGCGGCGACCGTGCCCCGGGCGGAGGACTCCCAGTCGGTGTACAGCTCGCGGGCGGCCTCGTCGAGGAAGAGATAGCGGACCATGTTCCGCTCCCGGTGCGGCAGCGCGTCGAAGTCGGTGAACAGGGCCCGCGCGAGACGGTTGCTGGCCAGGACGTCCATACGGCGGCCGATGACCAGGGCCGGGGCGTCGTCGAGGGTCTCCAGCACCCGGTAGAGGCCCGGCCGTACCCGCTGCGGGGCCGTCGGGCGCCGGCGCGGGCGGGTGCGCCTGGCCACGGCGAAGAGATGGCCGCGCTCCGTGTCGTCCAGCCGCAGCGCGCGGGCGACGGCGTCGAGCACGCTCTCGGAGACGCTCGTCGTACGCCCGCGCTCCAGGCGTACGTAGTAGTCGACGCTCACCCCGGCGAGCCGGGCCACCTCCTCACGGCGCAGTCCCGGCACCCGGCGGACACCGGGCTGCGGGGGGAGACCGGCCTCCTCGGGGGTGATCCTGGCCCGGCGGGAACGCAGGAACTCCCGGAGTTCCGCATTGCCCCCGGCTCCGCTCCCGGTCCCGCCGGCCCCGCTGGTCCCGGCCCCGGCCCCGGCCTCGGAGGAGAAATCGCTCATGGTCCCAGGCTAGGTCCGTGCCGAGGGGCGGGCACGGGTGGAGAGGGGTACTGCTGGGCCCCCGGTCGGCCGGCCCCCGGGTGGAGAGTGCCCGGTGGACGCACGAGGTCCTCCCTCCCGCGCCTCCCCCACCTCCCCCACCTCCCCCACCTCCCCCACCTCCCGCACCTCCCCCACCTCCCGCGCCTCCCCCACCTCGCGCGCTCACCCGCGAACGGGAGCGCGGCGGCGAGGTGCCCGTACGGCTCCGGCGGCTCACTCCGCCGCGGTGAGCGTCCGACTACGCTGAGCGGACCCCGCAGAGCCGTCGGTACGCCGTCCCGTCCGTTCGAGGAGCACCATGTCAACTCCCCTCCCCAGCGCGAAACTCGGCGCGTTCCTCCGAGCCCACCGCGAACTGCTCAAGCCCGCCGATGTGGGCCTGGTGGCAACCGCCCGCCGGCGCACGCCGGGGCTGCGCAGGGAGGAGGTGGCCTCGCTCTCGGGGGTCGGACTGGCCTGGTACACCTGGCTGGAGCAGGGCCGGGTGACCGCCTCCCGGCAGGTGCTGGGGGCGGTCACCCGGGCGCTGCGGCTCGACGCGGCCGGGCAGCGGCACGCCATGCGGCTGGCGGGCCATCACGATCCCGTGCTCCCCGCCGGGGAGGACGGCGGCGGTGAACTCGCCGCGGCCGTACAGCCGGTACTGGACTCCTGGCCGGCCAGTCCGGCCGTTCTGCTGGACCGGTACTTCGATCTGCTGGGCTGGAACACCGCCTGGGGAGCGCTGTGGGGCAGCCCGGAGACCGTCCCCGCCGACCGCCGCAATCTGATGTGGCTGATGGTGGCGGACCGGCGGCCGCGGGCGGTGCTGCGCGACTGGGAGCCGCTGGCCATGAATGTCTTCCAGCACTTCCGCGCCCAGGCGGGGCCCGCGCTGGAGGACCCCCGTACCGAGGAGGTCTACCGGCGTCTCGACCAGGACGCGCCGGAGCTCCGCCACTGGTGGGGGTGCCACTCGGTGGCGGAGCTGACCACCCGCCGGGTCGTCGTGGAGCCGGCCGGGACCGGCTGGATCGAGCTGTCGCTCTCCTCCTTCCACCCGGTGGACGACCCCAGTGCGCTGGTGCTGCTCCTCACACCGGTGTCCGCCACGGACCGGGTCCGGATGGAGTCCCTCGCCGAGCGGCCCCTCAGGGCCGTCGGCCCGGGTACGGGGGCGGGGGCGGGGCGTCAGGCCGGCTGATCCTGCCGTACGGCCTTCCGCCGGCCCGTGCCGACCGTGAGCGCGCCCAGGGCCGCGACCAGCGCCAGACCGGTGCCGATGACCAGTGTGCCCGTGATGACACCGGCGAACGATCCCAGCGCCCAGGCGCCGATACCGGTCCCCGCGTACATCGTGGAGGTCAGCCAGGCGCTGGAGGTCGCGCGCAGCTCCGGCCTGACGGTGCCCGCCAGCGTCTGCTGGTCGATGACGAAGCCGCCGCCGGCCAGGAACCAGACCGCCACCCCGGCGAGCGCGAGCACCGGTCCTGGGCCCCAGGCCGCCAGGGTGATGCCCGCCGCCAACAGCACTCCCCAGAGCGGTAGCAGCGGCACCTGGTCGCCCCCGGCGGCACGGGCCCGGTCGCCCAGCCGGCCGCCGAGCAGGGACCCGGCCACACTGCCCGCCCCGACCAGGATGCCGATGAGGCCGAGTTCCGGGACGGACAGGTCGAAGCGCTCGACGAGCAGGGCGCCCAGGAAGGTGTAGGCACCGAGATTGGCCGCGTGGAACACCGTGTTGACGGTGAGCGCCTTGCGGAGCGTGGGATCGCTCCACCCGGCGAGCACCGCCCTGACCGCGCCCGTCTCCGTCGGCCGGCCGGCCGAGGGCGGGACCGAGGGCGGGAGCCGGCGCAGCAGCGGCGGCAGCGCGAGTGCGGTGCCCACGGCCATGGCGAGGAACGCCGAGCGCCAGCCCGCCCAGCCGGCGAGCACCGCGCCGAGCGGTACGCCGATCACCTGACCGCAGGAGAAGAGCGCCATGCCGAGACCGAGGGCCCGGCCGCGTACCCGCTCGGGTGCCGTCTCGGCGATATGGGCCCAGATCGCGGGTCCCGCCGCGGCGGCGGCCAGACCGGCGACGGCGCGGGAGACAACCAGCGGGGCCAGTCCGGTGGAGAGCGCGGCGAGGGCGTTGGACACGAGGAAGAGCGCGGCACCGGCCACCAGGGTCCGCCGTCCGAAGCGGTCGCTCAGCAGACCGAGGAACGGCGCGCAGATCGCGTAGACGAGGACGTACGCCGTCACGCTGGAGGCCGCGGCGGCCTCGCTGACGTCGATGTCGTCCGCGATGGTCGGCAGGAGGGGCGAGACCAGGAAGGTCTCCGTGCCGAAGAGGAAGAGCAGGGCGAAGACCCCGGCGTACCGCCGTCGGTGGAATGTCCCGGACGCGGTATCGATGTCGGGGGCGGGGTCCGGGTCCGGGTCGGGGGCGGGGTCCGGGTCCGGGTCGGGGGCGGGGTCCGGGTCATGCGCGGGATCCGGGTCGTGCGCGTCCGGGGGACCGCTCAAGGGGATCACTGCCTTTCGGGCGTCTGTGGGGAGCCCTCGCGGCGGCCGGGGCCGGACGGGAAGGCCACCGTGCGGCTCCGGCGGCGGGGGCCGTCCGGCCCCCGCCATGCTGCTCGGGACGCACGGCCACAACCAGGCAGGCATTCATCCTGTGACCCCAGGTCACAGCCACCGACGCGGTCACCGTCACCGCCACATGCGAGGTCACCCACGGAACGCCGTGCGGCGACGGGCCACGGCGAGGACGGCGTACGTCCGGCGGTACGGTCCGCGCGCGGCCGGCCGGCCGGAACGGTGGGGCGGTGGAGGGCGACCGCCGCCCTCCACCGCCGTCCTCGTCTCCGGCCGGGCACTCAGCCCAGTGGCGCCGGGCAGGCGGCGACCGCCCCGGCGGACACGGGCGGGGCGAAGGGCTGGGGCGGCGGGGTGATGGCCATGACCGTCTCGGTGACGGCGATCCGGCCGCCCAGCCGCGGGGGTTCCAGCCGGCCGGGATCGCCGGTCAGAAGCAGACGGACCGCCGCCCACGGGAGGTTCACCCCGGCGTAGGCGGTCTGGAAGAGCCCGGCGGAGGCCCGGGGGTTGGCTTCCAGCAGGACCGGCCGGCCATGCCAGTGGCGCAGTTGGACGTTGGAGAGATAGGCGAGCTGGAAGTGGCTCACCAGACGCTGGGCGATGGCGGTCAGCGCCGGGGCGTCGAGCAGATGACGGTAGCGGCCGTCCTTGGACCGTGCGACGCAGGTGACCATGGCGCCGCCCGGGGCCGAGAGACAGTCGATGCTCACCTCCGGGTCGTCCAGATAGGGCATCACGATGAACTCGGGGACGCTCTCCCCCTGGTCGGCGGCCCGGTCCAGCGCGTCCGCCACCGCGCCGACGGAGGCGAGGGGCCGCGCCGGTGCCAGCAGATCCTGCATACGCAGGGGTTCGTCGTCGAGGATGCGGAAGCCGAACGCGGAGAACTCCCCGGCCGGTTTGATACAGGCGGTGCTGCCCGCCCCGGTTATCTCCCGGGCCGCGGCACGGAGTTGGGCTCCGTCGGAGACGATCCACCAGGGCGGTACGGGAACACCGATCGCCTGGGCCGCCTCATAGGTCAGGGTCTTGCTGGTCAGGGTGTCGACGGCGGCGGCCGGTGAGCACATGAGCTTCGTGCCGACCGCGGCGAAGGCGTCGGCGTACGGGGCGAGCGCGCCGAGGCGCCTGGGCGGTATCAGGACGTCGATGGCGTGCCGGCGGCAGAAGTCCAGGGCGAACTCGGCGTAGGCCGCGTTGCTCACCCGGTGCGGTTCGACTTCCGCCACATCGCAGGCCGCGAGCGCGGGAGCGTGCCGGCTGATGTTGGTGCCGTAGATGCGGACATCGGTGGCGTCGGGGTTCTCACGCAACATCCGGGCCACCTCGGTGGCGGCCACCCCCGCGCTGCTGAGCCAAATGCGAAGTGTTATCGGGGACGCTCCCGTCGGACAGGGCGGCATGGCCACGCGGCACGGGAATCCGGGCCGGGGGAAGCCCTCCGGTGCCAGGAAGATCCACGGCCTGCGCGGCGGTGCGCAATCGGGTGTGTAGAGCGGATGATAGCCCGGATGGACTGCGGTTTTCTCACGGTCGCCGGGCGCGGAGCCACGGCGCCCGCGGCGCGGGCCGGCACCCGGTCCGCGGCCCTTGTCCATGGGCTCCGGTCCGTGGGCCGGAGCCCATGGACGCTGGTCAGCGGGCCGGTGGCGGCGTCGGCCGGGTTCCGTGCCGCGCGGGGCGGTCGCGCCCGGGGCGGTCGTCGGAGCGTTGATCAATGGGATGATTCGCGGTGTCACCGGTGCGGCGGAAGTCCGTGGTCCGGTTTCGGCGCGGTGCCGAGGCAGGGAGGGTTCGCTGATGCTGTTCCGTCAGTTGGAGTATTTCGTGGCGGTGGCCAGGGAGAAGCACTTCGCGCGGGCGGCGGAATCCTGCTACGTGTCGCAGCCCGCGCTCTCGGCGGCCATCGCCAAGCTCGAACGTGAACTGAACGTCACGCTGATCAACCGGGGACACAACTACGAGGGCCTCACCCCGGAGGGCGAGCGGCTCGTCGTGTGGGCCAAGCGGATCCTCGCCGAACAGGACGCGTTCAAGGCGGAGGTGGCCGCCGTGCAGTCGGGCATCACCGGCACGCTGCGGCTGGGCACCGAGCCCACGGCCTCGACCACCCTGGCGCTTCCCGTGGCCGCGTTCTGCGGGGCGCATCCGCTGGCGAAGGTACAGGTCCGTTCCCGGCTGTCGGCGAGGGAACTGCACCGCCAGCTACGGGAGTTCGAGCTGGACGCGGCGATCGCGCACTTCGCCCCCGAGGACCGGGAGAGCCTCCAGGTGGTGCCGCTGTACCAGGAGCGGTACGTACTGCTGGCGTCGGGCGACCAGCTGATGCCCCAGACCAACACCATGACCTGGGCGGACGCGGCGCAGTTGCCGCTCGCCCTGCTGACGCCCGACATGCGTATCCGACAGCTCATCGACAACGTGTTCGCGGACAGCGGGGTCGTGGTGACCCCGCAGGTGGAGACGGACTCGGTCGCGTCCCTCTACGCGCATGTGGGCGTCGGGGACTGGGCGAGCATCGTGCCGCACACCTGGCTGCGCGCGATGCCGGTGATCGGCCGGCCGAGGGCCGTCCGTCTGGTCGCCCCGGACGCCAGGGCGCAGGTCTCGGTGGCGATCCACGCGGCGACCCCGGGATCGATCGCCGCCCGGGCGTTCGTGAACGCGGCGACGGGCCTGTCACTGGACGAGTTCTTCGACCAGCCGCTGCCCGCGGAGCACCGCGTCAGATAGACCCGGCCCCGCCCCACGCGGGCGGCCCGGGTCCTGCCGCGCAGGCAGACCGGTCCGGCCACGCGGGCAGCCTCCCGCCGCGCGGACACGCGGCGGCCGGGCCCCCTCCGCGTCCTACGCGTAGCTCTTCTCCACCGCCCGCCGGTCCAGGCCGCCCTTCGCCGTGTGCGGCAGCGCGGCGACGATCTCCAGCCGGTCGGGCACCTCGACGGCGGACAGCCGGTCGCGGCAGTACCGCAGGATCTGCCCGGGGTACATGATCTCGCCCTCGCGTATGACGACGACCGCGCCGACCCGCTGCCCGTAGTGCGCGTCCGGGACGGGGAAGACGGCCGCCTCGGCCACACCGGGGCATCCGGCGAGTACATCCTCGACATGCTCGGGCGAGATCTTCTCACCACCTCGGTTGATGAGGTTCTTGATGTGCCCCGTGAGATACAGATATCCGTCCTCGTCCAGCGAGCCCAGGTCGCCGGTGCGGAACCAGCCGTCGGCGAAGCCCTCCGCCGTCCCGGCCGGGTCGGCGAGATAGCCGCGGGCGACGGTGGGACCCTGCACCCACACCTCGCCCCGGGTGCCGATCGGGCAGGTGTGTCCGTTCCGGTCGACGACCCGCAGGGCCACGCCGGTGGTCCGGCCGACGGATCCCTGTTTCAGCGGCCCCCGGTCCGGCAGCGGCTCGCTGGTCGTCTGGTGCGTGGTCTCGGTCATCCCGTACGCGGACAGCAGCGGCGCCCCGAAGGTGCGCTCCAGCGCCCGCTGTGTGGCCGTGTTGAGGGGCGCGCTGCAACTGCGGACGAACCGCAGGGGCGCCAGTTCCGGCCCCGGGTACTCGGTCGCCGACCGGTCCAGCAGGATCTCGTGGATGGTCGGGACCGCGGTGAACCATGACGCGCCCACGGCCTGGACGTCGTCCCAGAACGTATGGGCCGCGAAGCGTCCGCGCTCGGGCAGCAGGACGCATCCCCCGCTGGCCAGGGTGGCCAGGAGCGCCGCGAACAGGCCGTGGCCGTGGAAGAACGGCATCACCGCGACCGTCGCGTCGCCGGGTCCCAGCTCGTAGGTGGCGCAGATGCCCCGTACGGAGGCGGCCACATTGGCGTGGGTCAGCGGGACCATCTTGGCCCGGTCGGTGGTTCCCGAGGTGAACAGCACCAGGGCGTCGTCACCGGACAGCTCAGGACCGGACGCGGACGTCCCGGTTCTGGGTGTGCCGCTTCCGGACGTCCCGGGACCGGACGTACCGGTTCTGGACGTCCCGGAACCGGACGTCTCCCGGGCCGACGGGGCGCGCCCGCCGGTGTCGAGCGTCGTCGTCGCCGTCCCGGCGCGGGAGATGTCCACCCGCAGGGTCCATGAGGGCACGACGACGCCCTGTGCGGCCGGTGTGACGTCCGCCGCCGGCGGACCCACGAGGACCGCCCGCGCCCCCAGTTCGCCGAGCCGGTCCGCGATCTGCGCCCCGGGCACGGCGGGATCGACCGGGGCGACCACCAGCCCGGCCCGCGCCGCGCCCAGCAGCGCCACGACGAACTCGGCGGTGTTGGCGCAGACCAGGCCCACCGCGTCCCCGCGCCGCAGCCCCGCGGCGCCGAGCCGCGCGGCCATGTCGTCGGCCAGGGCGGCGAGGGTCCCGTACGTCAGACCCACCCGGTCCCCCGTCACGACGAGCGCTCGGGCGCGGGGACAGTCGCGCGCCTGCCGGTCGAGGAGATCGACGAGCCCCGTGACCGCCGGGGCCCGGTACCGGTTCGTGTCGCACACGGATGCCGTAGTGGGAACGGCCATGACCACCACTTCCTCGCACTCGAACGCGTACCGGATCTGATGCAACCGTCTTCTGCGAGCCTGCGCTGGCGTGAAGTGTGCGTCCAATACGCGCTGGTGAACAGTCGATAGCAAATGTCTATCAAGGGAGCTGCGGGGCGTACCGGGCTGCCTCGACCAGCATCAATAAATGCTGTTTATCGGCTAGTCGCAGATAGGTCTTGGACGCGCGGACGCACGCCGAACAAGGTGGGACGAGAAGCCGCACAGGCATGACTGCCCAAGGAGGACCTCGGACCATGACCGCCCCTTCCGCACTGGAGACCGCGTCGACCGCCGACGCTCCGGCCGAGCTCACCGACGGGTACCACTTGGTCGTCGACGCACTCAAGCTGAACGATGTCGACACCATCTACGGGGTGGTCGGCATCCCGATCACCGACCTGGCCCGCCTCGCACAGGCGCGGGGCATCCGCTACATCGGCTTCCGCCACGAGAGCAACGCCGGTCACGCGGCGGCGGCGGCCGGGTACCTCACCAAACGGCCGGGCGTGGCTCTGACGGTATCCGCGCCGGGCTTCCTCAACGGGCTGGTCGCACTGGCGAACGCCACCACGAACTGTTTTCCGATGGTACAGATCTCCGGCTCCAGCGAGCGGCATCTCGTCGACCTCAAGCAGGGTGACTACGAGGAGATGGACCAGCTCGCCGCCGCGCAGCCGTTCGTCAAGGCCGCGTACCGCGTGAGCCGGGTGGAGGACATCGGCCGCGGTATCGCCCGCGCGCTGCGTACCGCGATCTCCGGCCGTCCCGGCGGTGTCTACCTGGACATCCCGGCCGCGGTGCTCGGTTCCATCATGGACGCCGAGGAGGGCGCGAAGACGCTGAGCCGTCTCGTCGACCCGGCGCCGCGCCAGTTGCCCGCCCCCGAGGCGGTGGACCGCGCGATCGAGATCCTGGAGAACGCCCGGCGGCCGCTGGTGGTGCTCGGCAAGGGCGCCGCGTACGCGCAGGCGGACGAGCGGATCCGCGAGTTCATCGAGTCCACGGGCATCCCGTACGTACCGATGTCGATGGCGAAGGGCCTGCTGCCCGACAGCCACCCGCAGTCGGCCGCGACCGCCCGTTCGCTGGCGCTGCGCAAGGCCGATGTCGTGGTGCTCCTCGGCGCCCGGCTGAACTGGCTGCTCAACCACGGCGAGGCACCGCAGTGGAACCCCGACGCGAAGTTCATCCAGGTGGACATCGAGCCCAAGGAGCTGGACAGCAACCAGCCCATCGCCGCCCCGCTCGTCGGGGACATCGAGTCGGTGCTCGAAGTGCTCGCCGAGCGGACCAAGCCCGGACAGATCGCGGCCCCCGCCGCCTGGCGGGAGGAGCTGGCGGCGCGCTCGGCGCAGAATGTCGCCAAGATGGCGGAGCGCCTCAAGGCCGACCCGCATCCGATGCAGTTCATGGGCGCCCTCAAGGCCGTACGTGACGTGGTGCACGAGCGCCCGGAGACGTACATCGTCAACGAGGGCGCGAACGCGCTGGACATCGCCCGCAACGTGATCGACATGCAGGTGCCGCGCCACCGCCTCGACAGCGGCACCTGGGGTGTCATGGGCATCGGTATGGGCTACGCGATCGCCGCCGCCGTCGAGACCGGCGCGCCGGTCGTGGCCGTGGAGGGCGACAGCGCCTTCGGGTTCAGCGGCATGGAGCTGGAGACGATCTGCCGCTACAAGCTGCCCGTCGTCACCGTCATCATGAACAACGGCGGTGTCTACCGCGGCGACGACGTCAACCCGCTGGAGACCGACCCGTCGCCGACGACCCTGATGCTCCAGGCGCGCCACGACCTGATGATCGAGGCGTTCGGCGGCAAGGGCTACCGCGCCACCACGCCCGCCGAGGTCACCGCGGCCCTCACCGAGGCGCTGGCCTCGGGCGGCCCGGCGCTCATCGACTGCGCGATCGACCCGTCGGCCGGCACCGAGAGCGGCCATATCGCGCATCTCAACCCGAAGGGCATCACCGTCGGCAACATCACGCCGGCGAAGAAGTAAGCGCCCCTCCCCCTGAACTCCCCGCGTACCGCGCACACTCCACCCTCGCACGAGATCAATCACGAGAAGGAAGCCACCATGAGTGAAAAGCCGCTCGCCGGAATCAAGGTGATCGACTTCACCGGGGTCCAGGCCGGTCCGGCGTGTACCCAGATGCTCGCCTGGTTCGGGGCCGATGTCATCAAGGTCGAGCGCATCGAAGGCGGCGATGTGACCCGCCGTCAGCTCCGCGACATCCCCGACCTCGACGCCCTGTACTTCACCATGCTGAACAGCAACAAGCGTTCGCTGGCCATCAACACCAAGTCCCCCGAGGGCAAGGAGGTCATGGAGAAGCTGATCCGCGAGGCCGACATCCTCGTGGAGAACTTCGCGCCGGGCGCCATGGACCGGATGGGCCTCGGCTGGGACCACATCCACGAGCTCAACCCGCGCCTGATCTTCGGGTCGGTCAAGGGCTTCAACGACGACTCCTCGTGGTCCGACCTCAAGGTGTACGAGAACGTCGCGCAGGCCGCCGGCGGCGCCGCGTCCACCACGGGCTTCTGGGACGGCCCGCCGACCATCAGCGGTTCGGCCCTGGGCGACAGCAACAGCGGTATGCACCTGCTGATCGGTCTGCTCACCGCGATCATCCAGCGCAACGCGACCGGGCTGGGCCAGAAGGTGTCGGTGTCCATGCAGGACGCCGTGCTCAACCTCACCCGGGTCAAGCTCCGTGACCAGCAGCGCCTGGAGAAGGTCGGCTATCTGGAGGAGTACCCCCAGTACCCGAACGGTGAGTTCGGCGACGCGGTGCCCCGTGGCGGCAACGCGGGCGGCGGCGGCCAGCCGGGCTGGATCCTGAAGTGCAAGGGCTGGGAGACCGACCCCAACGCCTACATCTACTTCACGATCCAGGAGCAGAACTGGAAGCGCACCTGCGAGGCCATCGGCAAGCCGGAGTGGGTCGAGGACCCGGAGTACACCACGGCCCTGGCGCGTCAGTCGCACATCTTCGAGATCTTCGGCCAGATCGAGGAGTGGCTGGCCGACAAGACGAAGTACGAGGCGGTCGACATCCTGCGCACGTTCGAGGTGCCCTGCGCGCCCGTGCTCAGCATGAAGGAACTCGCCGAGGACGAGAACATGCGCAAGAGCGGCACGATCGTCGAGGTCGAGCAGAAGGACCGCGGCACCTATCTGACCGTGGGCAGCCCGATCAAGTTCTCGGCCTTCAAGCCCGACATCAAGGGCGCGCCGCTGCTCGGTGAGCACACCGACGAGGTCCTCGCCGACCTCGGCTACGACGCCTACGCCATCTCCAAGCTGCACGAGGGCAAGGTCGTCGGCTGATCCGCCGATCCGCGGGTCGTACGGGCACGACACGTCGTGCGCGCACGCCCGGCCCCTGGGTGCCCCGCACGCGATCCCGTGTGCGGGGCAGCCTTGTGCGCCGCCTCGGGACGGCGGCTTCGCCATGACGGGCCGCCCCCGCCCCTGTACCGTGGAACGAGAGGTCCCGTCGTGGACCGCGGTCCCTACGGACCAGACCCCGAGGGCCGTGGCAGGCCTGGCCACACGCACCGGCCGTCCGCGAGCGGCGGAACGCCGGGGAGAGCCGGGGCCCGTGGGCGGTGTCCGGTGGTCGTCACCCCCCTCGTGAAGAGTGGCCGGCACCGGCCGGCACCAGGCGCGATCGCGCGATCGTCCGGGAAGTGGGACACATGGACATCCAGAACTCCGTCGCCGTGGTGACGGGCGCCAATCGCGGTCTGGGCCGGCATCTGGCGGCCCAGACCCTCAGCCGCGGGGCCGCGAAGGTCTACGCCTGCGCCCGGAATCCGTCGTCCGTCGACCTGCCCGGAGCCATACCGCTCCAGCTCGACATCACCGACCCCGCCTCGGTGGCCAGGGCCGCAGAAGTGGCGTCGGACGCCACCCTGCTGATCAACAACGCCGGGGTCAGTACGCACGCGGGACTGATCGACGGCGACCTCGCGGACATCAGGCTGGAGATGGAGACCCACTACTTCGGCACCCTCTCCGTCACCCGCGCCTTCGCCCCGGTCCTCGCGGCCAACGGCGGCGGAGCGATTCTGAACGTTCTCTCGCTCCTCGCGTGGGCCCACTACCCGGCCTACGGCGCCTACAGCGCGGCCAAGGCCGCCGAGTGGGCGATGGTCGATGTCGTCCGGCAGGAACTGGCACCCTCCGGCATCGATGTCACGGCCCTCCACGTCGGCTATATGGACACCGACATGGCCGACTACGTGGACGCGGCCAACAAGGTCGACCCCGCCATGGTCGCCGGTCTGGCCCTGGACGGAATCCAGGAACGGGCCCTGGAAGTGGTGGCCGACGAGAGGAGCCGCGATGTCGAGGCGGCGCTGTCCGGCGGACCGGAGCTGATGTATCCGGACCTGCCCGTCAAGCACTGAGGTGAGGAAGCGGCCCCACCGGCGAGGGGGTGCGCCGGTGGGGCCGGGGAGCCCGTGCGGCCCGGGGGGGGTGGGGCCGCGAGCTCGGCTCATCAGTGCCTGTGCCCCCGGCCGGGCAACGTATGCGCGGCGAGCGGCCACTTGTTTTCCCGGTCTTCCGGCCGGTGCCCGATCCCGCCCCGTACCGTGCCTCCGGGCGCGCTACTTCCTGCCCGTCCGAGGTACGTAGAGCTTGATGTCGGTCAGCCCGGCGCTCCCCTCGTACACATTGGTGTACAGGTCTCCGATCACGAAGGAGTCCGGGTACGCGGAGCCGGCCGGCCACTGGTCGGGCCACCGCGCACTGCCGTTGTCATCGTTCTGGACGAGGGTGTTGTTGAAGCGCCCGTCGTACTCCCCGGGCTTGACGTTGTAGTGCCAGATCGGCTGGTTGTCGACGATGAAGTTCCGGTGGAAGCGCAGCGTCTTCTGGCCGACGCGGGCGAAGTTGCCGCTGGCCTCCAGGGTGTAGCCGGTGGCATCGCGCTCGATGGCGAAGACATAGTCCTGGTTGGGCATCAGCTCCGGCTGGAGCTCCGCCGCCGAGGTGAGCTGCTGCTCGGCCACGCCGCCCGAGCAACTGGACATGAACCACTGGGAGTTGCCCGCCAGGCCGCCCCTGCCCGGGGTCCAGTTGGGAAGTCCGCTGATCCACATGTTGACGGTGTTGAAGCTGCTGTCACGGTAGTTGTAGTACGTGTTGGAGGTGGAGTTGCAGACCCGGCCGCCGGTGCCGCTGCCGACCCGGTCGGGGTGCTGGGAGAACGAGTCCATCAGCACCTTGCGGCGGTAGTGCCAGAAGTGGTTGTTGCGGGGCGCGGGGTCCGCGAAGTCGACGATCGACAGGAAGTGGAAGCCGTTGTAGCCGTAGTTGCCCTCACGGACGTCCTGCCATTCGCAGTACGGCGCGGAGGCGTCGCCCTCCCACCCGGGGCTGTTGGAGCCCTCGCCCCAGGGGTGCTGGGTCTTGCAGCCGTCCTTGCTGTATCCGTTGACGCGGTTGTCGTAGTCGATCGTGCCGTTCCGCTTCCCGCCGAAGTCGATGGTCTTCAGGCGGTACTCGATGCGGTACTGGTCGGGAAGCTGCTCGGTGGGGCGGAAGATGGCGCCACCGGTGTGGTCCGGGACCTTGAGCTGGGCGACCGTGCTGCCGCCCGCCCTGCCGTTGGTGATGGACGGGGCCTTCTCGATCAGGCCGTCCTTGTTCCAGTCACGGGCGGAGAGCGAGGCGGTCAGCCAGCCGCCGTCGCCCACCGGGAACTCCTTGCGGTAGGTGTCGAAGGAGTTGAACGCCGTGTTCCAGGCGGGGCCGTAGTCATTGGGGTACCACTGCCCGTTGTCGTCCATGATCGTGTCGAAGGGCTCGGCGTATGTCTCGCGCGTCCAGGGGGCGCCGCCGGGGTCGAGCCTCCTCGCGAAGTTCTCGGAGTGCAGCAGCCGCCAGGACACCTTGGGCTTCGCGCCCCGCGCCGCGTCCTGCGCCACGTCCTGCGCCTGCGCCTGCGCCTGGGTCTGGGTCTGTGCCTGGGCCCGTGGCCCCGCGTCCGGTGCCGCGGACGCGGTGTCGAGCGAGAGCGGCAGGACGAGTGCGCCGCAGACGAGGCCCGTCAGCGCGTAGGCCGTACGCCGCGGCCGTGTGCGGACACGGGAACGGCTCGTGGGGGTGGCGCCGGCCGGGGCACGGCTCAGTGGGGTGCGGGTCATCAGAAGTTGCCCTTCGGGTCGTAGTACTTCTCCGCGTTCTCCTTGGTGACACGTGGTGAGGGAACGACCGTGTCCTTCTCGGTCTTCTTGCCGTCGAGGATGTCCACGGTCCTGTCCAGCCCGAGGCTGCCGATCACATCGGCGTCGTTGAGGCCCGTGACCAGGTAGTTGGTGCCGTCGAGAATCGCCTTGAGCGCTTCCGCCTGGCCGTCGACCCCCGCCAGCACGATCTTGTCGTCGCGGCCCGCGTCCTTGATCGCGCGCTGCGCGCCCAGGCACATGGCGTCGTTCTCGCAGAAGACGGCGTCGATGTCGGCGTGCGAGGCGAGCAGGCTCTCCATCACGTTCAGTCCGCCGTCGGAACTCCAGTTGCCGAAGTCGGGCGCCTCGACCAGCTCGATCCCCGGGGCGCCCTCCAGGGCGGCCTTGACCCCGTCCGTACGGGCCTGGCCGATGCTGTTGTCGGCGGGCCCGCCCTTGACCAGCGCGACGGTGCCGCCGTCGGGCAGCCGCTGGGCCAGGAACTCCCCGTTCTGCTTTCCGATCGCCTCGTTGTCGGGGCCGATCCAACTGCTGTACGTACCGGTCCGGAACTTGCGGTCGACCAGGACGGCGGGCTTGCCGGCCGCCTTGACGGAGTTGAGGACGGCGGGGGCCGACTCCAGCGGACCGCCCGAGACGATCACCGCGTCGACGCCCTTGCTCAGCAGGTCCTCGACGTTCGAGGCGAGTTTGGCCGCGTCGCCTCCCGCGTCGGTGCTGACGATCTCGACGTTCTTCTTCTCCGCCCGCGCCTTGATGGCCCGGTCCATACCGTTGAAGTAGGGCCCGCTGAGCGTGAAGTTGGCGACACCGATGGTGTACGTACCGTCTCCCGCTCCTCCGGCGCCGTCGGAGGAGCAGCCTGCCAGGGCGGCGGCGAGGGCTCCGGCCACCAGCACACCGGATGCTTTTTTCATGATCATGACAATCTTGCCTTTCCGGAATCCGCGGGGTTCGGTGCGCCGGCCGTACGGAACCGTCCGGTGCGCTGTACGAGAATGACGGCGACGATGATCAGCCCCTTGAGGACCTGCTGCCAGAAGCTCTGCACGTCGTACAGGTTGAGCAGGTTGTTGATCAGCGCCAGGACGAGTACGCCGGCGAAGGTGGCCCGTACCGATCCCTTGCCGCCGGCCAGACTGGCCCCGCCGATCACGCAGGCGGCGATCGCGTCGAGTTCGAAGGCCGTGCCCACACTGGGCTGGGCGATACCGACCCGGCTGGCGAGGATGACGCCCGCCAGACCCGCGCAGGCGCCGCTGATCGTATAGGCGAGCACGATATGGCGGCGGACACCGATGCCGGCCAGCCGTACAGTCTCCGCGCTGCCGCCGATCGCCACCAGCGAGCGGCCCGCCGGAGTACGGCCGAGGAAGATCCCGCCGACCAGGAAGACCGCCAGCATGATCAGGGTGGAGACGGGCAGGGGGCCGAGCACCGCCGAGCCCAGTTCGAAGAAGCCCTCCTTCTCGGGCGCGACGGGCGTCTCCGAGTACACGAAGGCCAGCCCTCTGATGGTGGTGAGCGCCGCCAGGGTCACGACGAACGGTGCCAGTTGGAAGCGGGCGATCAGCACCCCGTTGACACAGCCGAAGCCCACCCCGGCGGCCAGACCGATCAGCATCGCGAGCGGGACCGGCAGCCCGGCGGAGAGCCCCGCGGCGACGATGCCGGAGAAGGCGACCACCGACCCGACCGAGAGATCGATACCGCCGGTGAGGATCACGGTGAGCATGCCGAAGGCCAGCAGGCCCGTGGTGACCATCTGCTTGAGCAGATTGGTCAGATTGCCCTCGGTGAGGAAGGCGTCGGTGGTCGAGCCCGCGATCACGACGAACGCCACGAGCAGGACGGCGAACCCGGCCTCCAGGGTGAGATCGCGTCCGGCCACGACCAGCCGGGGCAGCCGTGACAGCCGTGACGGTGGGCGGCCGTCCGGACCGGGCTTCCCGGAGCCGGCCGGCTCCGCGGGCTGGGCGGAGGTGGTCAGTTGGTCGGTCATGCGGCGTGTCCGATCGCGTGGGCGAGGACGGTGTCCTCGGTCGTACCGTCAGAGGGGAGGTCCGCGGTGAGACGCCCCTCACGCATCACCAGCACCCGGTCGGTGGCGCCGAGCACCTCCGTCAGATCGGAGGAGATGAGCAGGACGGCCATCCCGGCGCGGGCGAGTTCGTCGAGCATCCGGTAGATCTCGGCGCGGGTGGCCATGTCCACGCCCCGCGTCGGCTCGTCGAGCAGCAGGACACGTGGTCCTGTGAGCAGCCATTTGGCGAGCACGGCCTTCTGCTGGTTGCCGCCGCTGAGGGTGTGGACCGGCAGCCTCGCGCAGTGTGCGGGCCGGATGTCCAGCCGCTCAACCATGGCGGTGGCCTCGCGCCGCCGTCTTCCCGTGTCCAGCAGGGGGCCGCGGGTGGTGGTGCGGAGTGTGGTGAGGCCGATGTTCTCCGCGGTGGTCAGGCCGAGGACCAGACCGGTGCGCTTGCGGTCCTCGGTGACCAGCGCCAGCCCGGCGGCGATCGCCTCGCGCGGGGAGCGGAAGAGCCGGGCGCCGCCGCCGGTCATGGCGGTGGGGGCGGGAGGACCGTCGCCGGGCGTGCTCCCGGCCCCACCCCCGGACCCGCCTCCCGGCCGGTCTCCGGCCCCGGACGCGGTGACGCTTCCCGCGTGGGCGGGCTCGGCGCCGAAGACACAGCGCGCCAGTTCGCTGCGGCCCGAGCCGACCAGTCCGAACAGTCCGGTGATCTCGCCCGCCCGCAGGGTGAGGGAGATGTCCTGGAACTCCCCCGTGCGACGCAGTCCGGAGACCGTGAGCAGCGGAGCGCCGGGGCCGGGGCGGCGTGCGGGATAGAGCCGGCCCGGCCCCCGGCCCGCCATGAGCCGGATGAGTTCGTTCTCGTCGGTGCGCTCGGGCACGGTCTCGGCGACGACCCGGCCGTCCTTGATCACCACGATGGAGGTGGCCAGTTCCGTCACCTCGGCGAGGCGGTGCGAGACATAGACGATCAGCACCCCGCGTCGCTGGAGCCGTCGGATCAGCGCGAACAGCGCCTCCAGATCGCTGCCCGCGAGGACCGCCGAGGGCTCGTCGAGCACCAGGACCCTCGGCTCGCCGCCCTCGCTCACCAGCGCCTTGGCGATCTCGACCATCTGCTGTCTGGCCACGGTGAGCCGGCCGGCCCGGGTGCGCGGGTCGATCGCGCCGTAGCCGATGGACTCCAGCAGATCGCGGGCGCGCGCGTGGGCCGCCCGCCAGTCGATCAGACGGCCGAACCGGCGGGGGAAGTGGCCCATGAGGAGGTTCTCGGTGACCGACAGCTCCGGTACGAGGGTCAGCTCCTGGTGGACCGTACGGATGCCGTGCGCGTGCGCGTCGTGCGGCGAGCGCAGTTCGACGCGCTCGCCGTCCAGCAGGAGTTCCCCGGCGCTCATCCGCTCGGCGCCCGCCAGGACCTTGATCAGGGTGGACTTGCCCGCCCCGTTGGCGCCGACCACGGCGAGCACCTCACCGGCCCGTCCGGTGAGGTCGACCCCGTGCAGGACCTCGGTGGAGCCGTACGCCTTGCGCACGCCACGGATCTCCAGGGCGGTCCGTGCGGCGCTCCGTGCGGTGCTCGGGGTGGTGCTGCTCACCCGAGGGCCTCCATCACCACGACGGTCTTCTGCCGGGTGAACTCCAGGGCCGTGTCGTGCAGGCCCTCGGTGGCGCCGCCGGTGTCCCTGGGCCCGCCGAAGGGGAGGTTCTCGGCGCGCAGCGCGGTGGAGCCGTTGATGATCACCCCGCCGACGTCGAGCCGGTGGGCCAGGGTGAAGGCACGCCGGATGTCCCGGGTGAAGACGGCCGCCTGAAGTCCGTACGGGGACTCGTTGGCCATCCGTACGGCGTCCAGCGGGTCGGTGAACCGGGCGACCGGTGCGACCGGTCCGAAGATCTCCTCGGCGAGCGCGGGGCTGTCCCCCGGTACGTCGACCAGGACGGCGGGCCGGCTGAAGGCGCCGTGGCGGGGTCCCCCGGCCACCTGGCGGGCACCGTCGGAGACCAGCGCCGCGACGGCGCTCTCGACGCGCTCGGCCGCCTCCTCGCTGATCAGCGGTCCGACATCGGTGCCGTCGGCGAGCTGGTCGCCGACGGTGAGTTTGGCGGCGCCCGCGAGCAGGGCGTCCACAAAGGCGTCATGGACGCCGTCCTGGACGTACACCCGCTTGACCGCGCAGCAGATCTGGCCGTTGCCGCGGGCGAGCCGGCCCAGGACGACGGCGTTCGCGGCCTCCTCGACATCGGCGTCGTCACAGACGATCAGGGCGTCGTTGCCGCCGAGTTCGAGATGGACCTTCTTCAGGGTGTCGGCCGCGCGGCGGGCGATCTCCCGTCCCGCCAGTGTGCTGCCGGTGAGGCTGACGGCGGCCGTGCCGGGGCGGGCGGCCAGTTCCTGCGAGACATGGACGCCGCCGGTGAGCAGTTGATGGGCGCCCTCGGGAACACCGGCCCGCTCGACGAGCGCGCCGATCCGCAGCAGGGTGAGCGGGCACCGTACCGGAGGGTGGACCAGGACGGCGTTGCCCGCGGCGAGCGCGGCGGCGGCCTTGTGGGCGTACAGCTCGACGGGGTAGTTGAACGGCACCAGCGCGGCGACCGGGCCCAGCGGCTCCCTGACCGTGACGGCGAGATGGCGCTCCAGACCGGGCACGGCGCCGAGCGGGATCTGCCGTCCGAACAGCCGGGTCGCCTCCCCGGCGAACCCCCGGAAGATCCGGATCGCCGCCCCGACCTCCTCGACCGTCTGGAAGAGGGGCTTGCCGTTCTCGGCGGCGAGGAGCCGGGCCAGGTCGCCGGCCTCGGCCTCGATCAGATCGGCTGTGCGCAGCAGGAGCCCGGCGCGTTCGTGCGCGGGCATGGCGGCCATGGCGCGCTGCCCGCGCGCCGCGGCGCCGAGGGCGGCGGTGATCCGGTCGGAGGTGAAGTCCTCGATGTCTCCGAGATGTTCGCCTGTTCCGGGATTGTGCACGGACAGCGGTGCGGTACGGGTCGACATGCGTCGCTCTCCCTGTACGGGCTGTGGCTGGTACGGGTCGGGCACTGCGGAAAGTGCTGCGATGGTGGCCCGCCGTCAGCAATTCGTCAACAGCTTTAACAAAATGGCTCGACGCCTGGCCGAAGGGCATCGCCCCGCAGGCGGAGGCCGGTCGGACGGACGAGGAGAGGGCGGGCGCGGGCGCGGGGATCCGCCCCCGGAAAGCCGACGCTGAGTGACCGTCACGGCCCGCCGGACACCGGCCGCGCACCGCGTCGGCCGCCGTGGGTGTGCCCCGCACCGTGCCGGGTGCCGCCCGGTGACACGTCATTCATACGGAGGCATCGCGCGGGTGCGGACCATCGGAAGGAAGCCGGGCGGCCCTCCCCGGGCGCGGGGGCCGACACGCCGTCACCCGGAGAACCGGGCCCGGCCGTCGGTACGCTCCGCAGCCACCGCGCTCCCCCGGGCCGGCCCTTCGCCTCCGCGACCGGGGTCATCACCATTTCGGCGCGATCAGGACTGGCGCCCCGCACGGTCACCGCACTCACGGTCCCGGACGGCGCGCCCGCCCCTCACCCCTCATCCCTCACCCCCGTCTCATCCCTCACCCCGTCCCTCACAGAGGAGGGGCGCACGCGAGCACGTGGCCACCGGGCGGACCGCCCGCGCCACGCCCCCGAGGGGCGGACTCCCCTCTGACGTTTCAGTGCGGCAGCCCGGCGTGGCGCTCCAGGAACGCGGCGACCTCCGCCGGATCCTCCAGCGGCAACGGATAGACCACCAGCCGGTCGACGCCCAGGTCCGCGTAGCGCCGGGCCGTACCGGCGTCCACCGGGGAGAGCTGCATAAAGCTGATCTCCAACCGGCCCAGCCGCTCCGGGCGTTCGACCTCGGCGGCGGCCTTCCGCAGCCCGGCGAGATGGCCGGCGAGATCGTCCGGGCCGTCCCCGTTGCCGAACCAGCCATGGCCACGGGCGACCGCCCGCCGGAAGGCGGCCGGGCTGTGGCCGCCGATCACGATCCGCGGTCCGTCCGCACGGACCGGCCGCGGATGCGCGTCGACGGCGTCGAAGGCCACATAGCGGCCCTGGTAGGACGGGGCCGGCTGGGTCCACAACGCCCTCATCGCGTCCAGGTACTCGTCGGTGCGTCTGCCGCGTTCCGCGTAGGGCACGCCGACGGCGGTCATCTCCGGTTCGAGATATCCGGCGCCGACCCCCAGCAGCAGCCGGCCGCCGCTGAGCACATCGAGACTCGCGGCCTGCTTGGCGAGGACCAGCGGATTGCGCTGCGGCAGGATGACGATCCCGGTGCCGAGCTCCAGCCGTTCCGTCACGGCGGCGACATAGGCGAGATGCACCAGCGGGTCGAGAATCGGATCCGTCGGCTCCATCGGCGCGGGCGCTACCCGGGGGCTGGGAAGGACGACATGCTCCCCCGCCCACCACGACCGGTATCCCAGCTCCTCCGCGAGCCGGGCCAGCCGGACCGTCTCCGCGGCTCCCAGTGTGGCCTTCGCGTTCAGCCCCGTGACACCCAGTTCCACGGGCGCCCACCTCCATCCGATCCGGGCGGCGCTCCTGTGCGGCAGCCGCCCGCCCATCGTGGAACCGCGCCCGCCGACTGTCCAAGAGCTGCTGTTATAGCCTCTGGTTATGGATGTCCATGTCCGGGACCTGCGCTACTTCGTCGCTGTCGCGGAGGAGCTCAGCTTCACCCGGGCCGCGAGCGACCGGCTCTTCGTCTCGCAGCCGGCGCTGAGCAAACAGATCCGCCAACTGGAACGGGCCTTCCGCACCACGCTCTTCGCGCGCGACCGGCGTACGGTCGCCCTCACCGCCGCGGGCAGAGCCCTCCTGCCCCACGCCCGTCGGCTGATCGAGCAGTGGGAGGGAGCCCAGCGCGCGGTGGCGGACGCCGCGGCGGCCCAGGACACCACACTGACGGTCGGCTTCCAGACGAGCATCGGCCGCGGACTCATCCCGGCCGTCACCGCCACGATGGAGAAGCTGCTTCCCGGCTGGCGGCTCCAGTTCCGGCAGATCACCTGGGCGGATCCGACGGCGGGACTCGCGGGCGGCGATGTCGATGTCGCCGTCGCCTGGCTGCCCGCGCCGACGAGCGGCGGGTTCTCGCAGAAGGTGATCATCGCGGAGGACCGCTGGGTGGCTCTCCCCGCGGACCACCGGCTGGCCGGCCAACCTGTCGTCCCCTTCGAGGAGTTGGCGGACGAGCCCTTCATCGCCCTGCCGGCGACGGCCGGAGCGCTCCGCGCGTTCTGGCTCGGCGACGACCACCGCCGGGCACCGGCACGGATCGCCGCGACGGCGGAGACCGCCGACGAGACCTTCGAAGCGGTCGCCTCGGGACTCGGGGTGGTGCTTCTCTCCGCGGGCAACGCCGAGATGCTCTACAAGCGGGAGACCCTGGTCTGCCGACCCGTCACCGGGCTCTCCCCCTGCCGGCTCGCCGTCGTCTGGCGTACGGCGGACCACCGTGAGGCGGTACGCGTCTTCGTGGACGCCTGCTGCCTCTGCGCCGGAGCCTGACGGGCCCCCTCGGGCGTACCGTCCCGGAGCTGGAACTCCTGCCCGCACCAGACCCCGTGACGGCGCACGTCCGCCCCCGGCCGCGTCCACCCCGTCGGTCGGAGTGATCACGCGCAGCGATCACCGCCACCGTAACTTAGTAATGGAATCCATTTTCATGTACTGTCCTGAAGCACTGCCCGCCCCTACGCCGAGAACGCGAGAACGCCATGGCCGTGCCCAAGCGCAAGATGTCCCGTAGCAACACCCGGCACCGCCGGGCCCGGTGGAAGGCCACCACACCCCCGTTGGTGCCGGTCACCGTCGACGGCTCGGTCCACCGGGTGCCCCGGCGGCTGGCCAAGGCGTACGAGCGCGGTCTGCTGCGCCCGGAGAGCTGAGCCGCCCGTATGACGCACGACCAGCTTCCCGTCACCGTCCTGTCCGGGTTCCTCGGCGCCGGAAAGACCACCCTGCTCAACCATGTCCTCGGCAACCGCGAGGGGCTGCGCGTCGCGGTCATCGTCAACGACATGAGCGAGATCAATATCGACGCCGCCCTCGTCCGCGGAGGACAGGCCGCCCTGTCACGCACCGAGGAGCGTCTGGTCGAGATGACCAACGGGTGCATCTGCTGCACGCTCCGCGACGATCTGCTGGAGGAGGTCGACCGCCTGGCGCGTGAGGGCCGGTTCGACCATCTCCTCATCGAGTCCAGCGGTATCTCCGAACCCATGCCGGTCGCGGCGACCTTCTCCTTCCCCCGCGACGACGGTGCGACCCTCGGCGATCTCGCCAGGCTGGACACCATGGTCACCGTCGTGGACGCGGCGAACTTCCTGCCCGAACTCGCCGGCGGTGACGGCCTCGCCGAGCGCGGGCTCGACCAGTACGAGAACGACGAGCGCACCGTCAGTGATCTGCTGATGGACCAGATCGAGTTCGCCGATGTCATCGTCCTCAACAAGCTCGACCTGGTCGACACGGAAGCCGCCGGCCGGCTCCGGGCAGCGCTGACGCGCCTCAATCCGGTCGCGCGGATCATCCCCGCCACCCGGGGGCGCGTGCGTCCGGGCGAGGTCCTGGGGACCCGGCTGTTCGATCTGGAACGGGCCCAGCAGGCACCGGGCTGGGTACGGGAACTCAACGGTGACCATGTGCCGGAGACGGAGGAGTACGGGATCTCCAGCACCGTCTTCCGCTCCGGCGTCCCGTTCCATCCGGGCCGCTTGTGGGACTTCGTCACCCAGGGCATGGAGAGCGGGGACTTCGGGCGGATTCTGCGCTCCAAGGGCTTCTTCCTGCTGGCCGGCCGGCCCCGGGTCACCGGACTGTGGTCACAGGCCGGCGCGGTCGCCCGGTTCGAGCCCGCCGGCGCCCGTGACGACGGCACCGCCCAGGGCCAGGAGCTGGTCTTCATCGGGACCGAACTCCGTGGTGACGCCCTGCGGGCGGCGCTGACCGGCTGTCTGATGGCCGACGGCGAAAGCCTTCCGCCGTACGACCCCTTCCCCGTGTGGGACACCGCCGGAATCGACGACGCCCGCGCGACGGGACACGACCATGAGCACGGCCATGGGCCGCGGCAGCCGGTACAGGTGGTCTCCCCCGCGCCGGAGCCCGTGCCGTAGCCCGTGCCGTAGCCCCTGATACTCCGGGCCGGGCGGTGGTCGCAGCCACGGCACCGCCCGACCCGGGCATCCCACCACCCGGCCGGACAGGGCCAGGCCGCCGGAGGACGTCAGGGCGCGGGCGCCCGTAACCGTGCCATCTCACCGCCCGCCACGAACCCCAGACGCCGGTAGAGCCCGACCGCTCCGGCCTCCGCGCCGAGCATCGCGCTCCGGATCCCCCGGCGGTACGCGTCGGAGAGGGCCGCGCGGTGGACACCGAGGAAGACGTCCAGCTCGGACAGGGACCGCACGGTCGACGGCCGCCCCCGAGAACTCCGGCGCGAAAACGGTGTTGTACGGCCGCGCCGTCGAGGGAGCGCTCAGCCGACCGCACTCGCGCCGATCTCCAGCCGCACATACGGCGACGCGCCCTGATACGTCAGACAGGCGCAGGGGTTGGCCTCCAGACCGGCAGATCGCATGCTCGGCACCGTCCCTCGTCGGCCCGTCGGCCCGTCGGCCTGTCCGCTCGTTGGCCCGTCGAAGACATCTCTCACCGGCTCCCGGTCAGCGGATCGCGACCAGCACATAGCTCTGGCCGAACTGCCAGACAGGAGCGGCGTGTTCGAAGCCCGCCCGGTGCAGCAGGTCCCTGTGGCGCGACAGGGGCAGCTCGTCGCCGGCGCCGGTGATCGGGCCGCGGCGGGCGCGTTCGTCCAGCAGATCCGCGAACTCGGGCTCCTGGGCCGCCGCCGTCCACCAGGACTCCCAGTCCTCGTGGACGAACGCCCGCTGGCGCAGGGCCCGGCACCGGCCGACGTGCGCGGCGATCCGGGAGTGCCCGCTCCCGTGCTGGAGGAGGTGGTCGGCGTTGACGAGGACCCCTCCCGGGCGGACCAGCCGCGCCAGCTCCGTGTACGTCCGGCCGAGGGCGGCCTCGGAGAGATAGCAGCGCGGTGGTCGAGACGGCGGCGTCCAGGGGCCCGCCGAGGGCCAGCTCCTCCGTCCAGCCCTCGGCGCCGATCTCCGTGTCGACGTAGCGGGCCGCGTCGGGGTGGTGGGTACGGGCCAGTTCCAGCAACAGCGGATCCATGTCGACCGCCACGATCTCCGCCCGGGGCACACGGGCGGCCAGCCGGGCGGCCAGCGATCCGGGACCGCATCCGAGGTCGAGGATCCGTGGGCGCGGCCGGCCCTCCGTCACCTGCTCGACGACATCCGCGATGACCGTGAACCGTTCCTCGCGGTCGATCGCGTACCGCCCCTGCTGCCGCTCCCACCGCCGTACCCATGATTCGGCTGTCGCCATGCTCAGGCCCATGTGACCGTGCCGCCCTCACTTGTCTCGCTTGTCTCGCCTCCGACCGACCCGCCAAATCTACATCTGAAAACGGTTCCCATTCCCCTCTGATGGGTGTGTTCACTCCAGCGTGGCGAGAACGGCGAGGAGCCGGTCGATCTCCTCGGGCGTGTTGTACACATGCGTGCTGACACGTACGGAACTGGTCCTCTCCCCCGCGGCGCCCTGGCAGTGGCCGTCGGTGCGCACCATGAAACCGTGGCTGAACAGGATGAATCCCAGATCGCTCGCGCCGATCCCGTGATGGCGGAACGCCACGATGCCGCGGCGGTGCTGGATACGGGTGTCCAGCGCCAGACTCCGCTGACAGCCGAGGACCTGGTAGGCGCGCAGCCGCCGCAGTCCGTCGGTCAGCCGGAGCGCGAGGGCCGTCGTCCAGCGCTCGATCCGGTCCGTGCCCGCCTCCGCCAGCCAGTCGAGGGCCGCCGCCAGGGAGGCGATCCCGGTGGTGTTGGGCGTGCCGCTCCAGCCGCCGGGCACGAACCGGGGACCGCGCGTCTGACGGGCCCAGACCGCGCCGGACCCGGGCAGCGCCAGGGCCTTGTGCCCGGAGAAGGCGACGAAGTCGACATCGAGGTCGGCGACGGAGACCGGCAGATGCCCCACGCTCTGCGCGGCGTCGAGACAGATCGCCACGTCCGGCCCGACGGCGGCGCGGACGCGCTGGACATTCATGTCCGCTCCGTACACATGGTGCACATGGGTCACCGCGACGAAGCGGGTGCGGGGACCGACCGCGCGGGCGAGGGCCGCCGGGTCGTAGTCGCCCGAGGACGTCTGGTACGGCATCTCGCGTATCCGGATCCGGGTCCCCTGGGAGGCCAGCAGTTCCTGGGCGTCGAGCCTCGGGACCAGGTTCGCCTGATGGTCCGCGAACGGGACGACGATCTCGTCCCCGTCGGCGAGGAACGTGGGCAGCCAGTCCCGCGCCACGGTGCGCAGTCCCTCGGTGGTACCGCTGGTGAAGTGGACGGCGGAGCGCTCCGGAGCGGGGTCGGAGAGGAAGGACTTGATCCGCTCACGGGTCCGTTCCACCAGTTCGGTGGAGGCGTTGGCCCAGGGGTACGTACCGCGCCCGGCGTTGGCGTTGGCGGTGGTCAGATAGGTCTCGACGGCCTGGAGGACGGTCCGGGGCTTCTGTGCCGTCGCGGCGCTGTCCAGATAGACCAGCTCCGGATGCCCGGTGATGATGGGGAACATGGCGCGCAGCGGACGCTGCCAGGGGATCAGTTCGTCCGGGAACGCCGCGTCGGGCCCGCGCGGGATCGTCCCGGTCGTCGCATCGGCAGCAGTCTCTTCGGTCGTCTCGTCCGTGCTCTCGTCGGTCGATTCGCCGGTCGTCTCGTCGGTCATCTCGTCAGTCCCTGACCAGCGGCGCGCCGGCGTCGCGCCAGGCGATGATGCCACCGTCCAGGCTGCGGGCGTCGCAGTGCCCCATACGGGTCAGCAGCGCCGCGTACCGGGCGGATCTGTCGCCGACGGGACAGGTCAGCAGAACCGGCTGGTGTCTGCTGAACGGGAGCCCGCCCCGGACGAGTTCGGCGAACAGCTCGTCGGTGATGTTGACCGCCTGCTCGATATGGAGGGCGGCGTACGCGGACGGGCCGCGCAGATCGATCACGAGGGGCCGCTCCCGCGCGATCCACTCCCGCGCCTCCCCCGTCCCGAGGGTCACGGCCGCGGCGGTCTCGGCGGCGGACACATCGAGGAGTGAGTTCTTGCGGGCCGTGAGCCCGATCAGTTCGGGGCGGCGCTGCTTCACATAGCTCAAGTAGCTCTCGATACGGTCGCAGACGATGAAGACGGCGGTCTGGCGCTCGTCGCTGTCCGCCAGCGCGGCGTCGGCCTCCCGCAGCCGCCGGACCGTACCGAAGTAGGCGGCTCCTCCGGTGGGCCCGGCGAGGATGCCGCAACGGCGGGCCAGGGTGAGCATCCCGTCGATGGCCTCGTCGGCGGTCACCGCGTCCATCGTGTCGTAGGTCGCCGGATCGAAGAGACCGACCTCGTGCGCTTCGTCGATGGTGCGGATCCCCGGTATGAAGTCCGACTTGTCCGCGACCAGCCCGACGACCCGGACCCTGGGGTCGTGTTGGCGCAGCGCCCCGGCGACACCGGTGGAGGAGCCGGCGGTGCCCACACACGCGATGAACCAGTCCGGTACGCGCCCGTCCAGGTCCCTCACGATCTCCGGGCCGGTTCCCTGGGCGTGTGCCTCGGTGTTACGGGCGTTGAAGTACTGGTCGGTGTGGAGATAGGCGCTGTCCGGATCGGAGAGCGCCCGGTGGAAGAGCGTCAGCGGGTCCTCGGTGTCGGTCGGGTCGAGGCATTCGCTCCGTCCGGGCAGTTCCTCGATCTCGGCGCCCAGCAGAAGCAGCAGATCCTTGATCTCCGGGACCCGCATCCGGTTGGTGACGCTCTTGAACGACAGTCCGTGCATACCGGCGATCACCGACAGGGCCTTCGCCGTGTTCCCGCTGGAGAGTTCCACGATCTGGCTGCCCCGCTCGACGGCGGTGGCGAGTCCGGGGCGGGCCATGTTCCACGCGGCCCGGTCCTTGACGGAGCCGAAGGGATTGAGCATCTCCAGTTTGGCGTAGAGGTCGATGTGCCGCAGGCCGTGCACTCCTGGATCGATGCGCACCAGCGGGGTGTTGCCGATGACCTGGGTGATGCTGTCGTACCTCATGCCCTGCCCTCCTGGCACAGCGTCGGCCAGTACTCCTCGTCGAGACTCCATCGCCACGCGCCCTCGCCGTCCCGCCACGCGGCCACCTTGCGCGCGACGGGGAGGTGCTGGGCCCGGCCGGCCTGGAAGTCCATGCAGTATCCGGCGGTGTTCGCGAAGCCCAGCAGATCGCCGGGGCGCGGGAGGCGCGGCAGGAAGACCATCCTGCGCGAGATCAGATCGGCTTCCAGACACAGGCTGCCCGCGAGGTAGACCCCCACCGCGTCGCCGCCGTCGTCCACCCGGCCCCCGTCACGCCCGATGACAACAGGGTCCATGACGATCCCGTGGTCCTCAAGACCTATGTCGTCGGCCTTGGCCGCCAGGCGTACGAGGTGCTCCCCCGCCTCGGTGCTCCGCACCTCCAGGACCCGGGCGAGGGTCAGTCCGCACTGGTCCGCCAGCGCCCGTCCGGGCTCCGTGTAGAGGTCGTACAGGTTCTCCAGGAGCACGGTGGACAGCGTCCGCCCGCCGAACGACGGAGCGGGCGCCGACAGCAGTTCGTCGAGATAGCGTTCGCTCGCGACCGGACGGTACCCCGGGTAGAGCCCGAGGGAACCGCGCAGGGTCCCCGCCTCGTCGCGCAGGCCGTAGCCGTGGCCACGCCAGGTCAGGGCGGGCCTGCGGCCCAGGACCGCCCGGGTGAGTTCGGTCGTGTACCGCTCCCACTGCTCCTGATGGGCAAGGTAGTTGACGCCGAACCCGCGCCCGATGTCCACGGCCCGCGGTCTCAGGCCCCGCTCACGGAGCGTTTCCATCGCGCGGACGCATCCTTCGAGCGCCACCGCCTTCTCGGCCGTGCTCGTCGTGTCCAAGTGGAAGCCGGCACCGACCAGTTCGACGGCCTCGCTGTGCCGCTCGGCCGTCCTCAGCAGGCTGTCCAGCTCCCTGACCGGTGTGCCGAAGCGGCTCATCCTGCTCAGCACCTTCACACCGGAGGCCTCGAACGCGGAGAGCCGCAGCAGAACCCGTACACGGGGCAGCGCGTAGGAGCTCACGATCCGGGCCAGCTCGTCCAGCTCCGTGCGTCCGTCGGCGTTGACGGTCACGCCCGTACGGGCGGCGAGCCACAGGAACTCCGGGCTCTTGGGACCGGTGGCCATGATCCGGTCGGGGGTGAACCCCGCCCCGAGGGCCTGCTGCAACTCACCCACGGACGCGACATCCACGCCGGCGTCGGTGACCGCGAGCCGGCGCAGCAGGGCGCAGGAACGATTCGTCTTGTGGGCGAACCAGATCTGACCGCCCAGCCGGTGTTTCCGGTACATGGCACGGAAGCGTTCCGCGTTGTCGGCGATCTGATCGGGGAGCACCACACCCAGCGGCGATCCGAGCGCGTCGACGAGCGCGTGGGTGAAGTCTTCCGCCTGGAGCAGCGCCGCCAGACGCGGCTCGGTGCGCGGCTCCAGATACAGCGGCAGAGCACTCAAGAGTCCTCCTCATTCGGGCATATCGGCCCGCCGTCCTTATACAAGCGATATTCATTTCCCTTTTCGGGACCCCTTACGCGCCACTTCCGGCCGCCGCGGACGGGACGGCCGGGAAAGGACGAAGCGAGCCTCTCCACCGGGGAAGGGGAGCGACTCGCTTCGGGAGCGACCGGGTCCGATGACCGCGCTTCACGCGGACACCGGGCGTCACGGCTCATCGGGGCCAGGGTTCAGTGGTCGTCCCAGTGCCCGTCGTGGCCGGCGTGCCGGTGGCCGTCGTGCACGTAGTCGACATGGCCGTCGTGCGGCACGGCGACATGCCCGCACCCCTCACCGTGGCGGTGCGGGTGCTCACCGTGGGCGGTGTGTCCTTCGTGCTCGCACTCGTCCACATGATCCGCGTGGACGCGGTGCATATGGCCGTCGTGCTCGTAGTCGACATGGCTCTCGTGCGGCACGGCGACATGTCCGCAGCCCTCACCGTGGTGGTGCGGGTGGTCGGAATGAGGAGCGTGTGCGGTCGTCATGGCTCCCTGCCTCTCTCCCATGGCCCTTCGGCACGGGCTGGCGGCCCTTCGGCGCGGGCTGCGCGATTCCGGTGTTTCGCGCCGGTGGCTCCATACTGCTCCGCCGGGAGCGGTCCCGCAGTTCCCGTCACCCGTACGGCCGCACGCGCCATCAACCCACCGGGACGGGGCACCGGCACCCGGTCCGTCGTGCTCCGTGATCCCGGCACCCGACCGGGGCCGGACCGTGCCGCTCCGGGCGGAAAGCGGAACGCGTGACGTTCCCCACTCGCGGGACACGAGGGAGAACCCGGACACCGGACGGCGCCGGGCCGGACTCAGGGGCGGGGAATCCGGCCATGGACACCGGAGAGTCACCGTCCGTGGGGCTGTCGACGCAGGTGCCACAAGGGCCCCGCCGCTGAAACATCACCCGTCGTATCCGGCCAACTGCCGTACTTCAGGCCGCCATTGACAGCGCTGAAGAGTTGTCCAATCATCATCAGCAGCCTGATGCGAAGGACGTGAGAGACGCAAGTGAAGCACGTCGCGTACCGAGCGAACCGGCTGGTCGAGGGGCGAGAGCATGCGTGTGGGACGTCCTGATGCGGAGCGCACGGAGCGGCCGCCCCCGGGAGAGCCCACCCGTGCGGCATGGTGAGAGGAGCAGCGTAGGCAGCCGGTACCCGCGGCGGACCGGACACAGGACGGAAGACATCCCTCGCACCGGCCTCGGACAGCCTCGCCGGCATCCGTAACAAGATCGAATCCTCCGACCCCCGTTTCCCCCAGTCGTCCGACCGGCCCTCACCCGTCCTCACCCGTCTTCACCGGGCATCGCCGGATTCCGCCCGGCATCAAGGTCCGTGACCGGGCCGGCCGGTACGCCCCACCACCGATACGGTCCCCGGCCCGACATCTCCCCCACCCCCGTCGGTGACGCCGTACGAGGACGACCGCCCGTGCGCGGCCACGCGGGCACCGGCATCCGTACCGGCGCGGCCATCGGCACCGGCGCCGACCACGACGAGCGGGCCACTTGGACACCGGGGCGCGACAACGATGTCCGCCTTGCCCGGGGGCACCCGCATGCCCTCCGGGGTCTTCCACCGCCCCCACCACCCCATCCTCTCCACCACCCCCACTCTCTCCACTGCACCCGCCCCCACTTCCTTCGCGCCTACTTCCTTCGCGCCCGTCCCGGGAGGACGGCGCCCCCGGTGATCCCCCACTCCGTACTGAGCCTCCCCCAGGGGAAAGGGCTGGTCTTGTCGGCGATACGCGGTTCTCACAGCACCACCACCACACCGCCTCACGCGGTACCGGCTCCGCACACGGACGGACCGCCGGCGGAGAGCGGAACACCCCCGCCACTGTCGTGGACGCAGCAGCGGCTCTGGGTCCTGGCACAGATGGGCGGTGCCAGCGAGGCGTACAACGAGCCGATGGGCTTCCGGCTGCGGGGTCCGCTGGACCGCGCGACGCTGGTCCGCGCGCTCGACGCGCTGACCGCCCGGCACGAGACGCTGCGCACCCGTCTGGTGTCCGAGGGGGGCGAGCCGTACCAGCGGATCGATCCGCCGGACACCGGCTTCGCCCTCACGGTGGAGGATCTGACCGGCTGCCGGGACACCGACGCACGGCTCGCCCTCCGGCAGCGTGAGGAGTCCTCCGTACCGTTCGACATGAGCCGGGCCCCGCTGGCGCGCGGCAGGCTGCTCATCCTGGACACGGACCATCACATCCTGCTTCTGACGGTGCATCACATCGTGTTCGACGGCCGCTCCAGGGATCTCCTGCTCCGGGATCTCGGCGCGCTCTACCACGCCTTCCTCCACCGCGAGGAGCCCGGTCTTCCGCCGCTGGCCTGGCAGTACTCCGACTACACCCGCTGGCAGCGGCAGTGGATGTCCGGTGCCGAACCCGCCGCGCAGGCCGCCTACTGGACAACGGCGCTGGCCGATGCCCCGCCGCTGCTGGAACTGCCGACCGACCGGCCACGACCGGCCGAGCAGGACTTCCGGGGCGGCCGGGTACGGCTGTCCCTCGACGCCGGCCTCACGAGGGCGCTCAAGGACCTCGCCCGGCAGCAGCGCGTCACCCTCTACTCCACGATCCTGACCGGCTGGTCCGTGGTGCTGTCCCGGCTGACCGGCCAGTCGGACATCGTTGTCGGAGTCCCCACGGCGAACCGCGGACGCGGCGATGTCTCGGAGCTGGTGGGCTTCTTCGTCAACACCCTGGCGGTACGGGCCGATCTGTCGGGCTCGCCGACGGGAACGGAGATGCTGCGGCGGGTACGCGCCGCTCTGCGGGGCGCCCTCGACCATGTCGACCTGCCGTTCGAGCGCGTGGTCGAACTGGTCAACCCGCCGCGCAGTACCGCCCACACCCCGCTGTTCCAGACCATGTTCGCCTGGGTCCCCTCGCTGCGGGAGCGGCTGGATCTGACGGATGTCGAGGTGGAACCGCTCCTCGTACCGCACGCCCCGGCCAAGTTCGACCTGGTGCTGGCGCTGACCGAGGAGAACGGCTGTGTGGTCGGTGATCTGGACTACGCCACCGCCCTGTTCGACCGGCGGACGGTCGAACGCTACGCGGGCTGTCTGACACGGGTGCTGTCGCAGATGGCCGAGCGGCCCGGCCATGAGGTCGCGGACCTGGCTCTCATGGACGCGCGGGAGCAACGGGAACTGCTGACGGGCTGGAGCGGCGTCGGACGGACCGTGGAACGGCCGTCGTCCCGGCCGGAGGGCCTGGTCGAGCGCTTCGAGGCCCAGGTACGCGCCCGTCCCGGCGGCCCCGCCCTCGTCAGCGGTACCGAACAGCTCGACTACGCGGCCCTGGAGCGGCGTGCCAACCGGCTGGCACACGCCCTGATCGCCCGGGGGGCCGGTCCCGACCAGGTGGTCGGCCTGCACGCCACCCGGTCGGCGGATCTGGTGGTCGGTGTCCTCGGCATCCTCAAGGCGGGCGCCGCCTGGCTGCCGCTCGATCCCGGTCAGCCCGCCGAGCGGCTGGCGTCGATGGTGGAGGACGCCGTACCGGTCCTCGTGCTGAGCGATGCCGGCCTGCCGCCCGAGGGCTGGGAGAATCTGGCGGCGGTCGAGGCGCGGGGATCGCGCGACGACGCCCCCGGGGTGGCGGTCCAGCCGTCGCATCCCGCCTATGTGATCTACACCTCCGGCTCGACCGGCCGCCCCAAGGGGGTGGCGGTGACCCACGCGAGCGTCACCAACCTCTTCGACCACTGGCTGGCCCGCTTCGGGGAGGCGCCGGGCGAGGCGGCGTCGTTCTGGTCGAGCATCGGCTTCGACGCCTCGGTGCACGAGATCCTCATGCCCCTCACCACCGGTGCGGCGCTGCATCTCGTCCCCGACGAGCTGCGCGGCGACCCCGAACTGCTGATGGGCTGGATGCATGAGCACCGGATCACCCAGGCGTTCCTGCCGCCGTCCTATGTCAAATGGATCGACGAGGATCCCGGCACCCGCCTGGCGGGGCTGGCGCTGCGTCAGTTGCTGACCGGCGTGGAGTCACTTCCCGAGCGGGCGCTGTACCGGATGGGGCAGGCCCTGCCGGGACTGCGTATCTGCTTCGGCTACGGCCCGACGGAGACCACGCTCTACACCACCGCCTACACCGATCCGGGGCCCGTGGACCGGCAGTGCCCGATCGGCCGCCCGCTGGACAACACCCGTCTCTATCTGCTGGACGAGCGGCTGCGGCCGGTACCGGCCGGGGTGGCGGGCGAGGTGTATGTCGGGGGCGCGAGTCTGGCCCGCGGCTATCTGCACCGGCCGGATCTGACGGCCGAACGGTTCCTTCCCGACCCCTTCGTGCCGGGTGAGCAGGTGTACCGCACGGGCGATCTGGCCCGCTGGCTCCCGGACGGCAACGCCGAGTACGTGGGCCGCCGCGACGACCAGCTCAAACTGCGGGGCTTCCGTATCGAGCCGGGCGAGGTCGAGGCGGCGCTGCTGGCACTGCCCGGTGTACGGGAGGCGGCCGTGATGGCCGACCGGGAGGGCCCCGGCGAGCCGCGCTTGGTGGCGGGCATCGGCCGGGACGGCGCGGCCCCCAGGTCACCGCACGAGTGGCGCGCGGCGCTCTCGGAGCGGCTGCCGGACCATATGATCCCCGCGGTCTTCGTCGAACTTCCCCGGCTGCCGCTGAGCCGCAACGGCAAACTGGACCGCGCGGCGCTGCTGGAGCGGGCCAGGGCCGCGCTGCCCGCCCAGGTCAACACGGCCAGTCCGCGCGACCACGTCGAGATGGCCCTGTACCGGATCTGGCGGCGGCTGCTGCTCCATCCCGGTATCGGCGTCTCCGACAACTTCTTCGACCTCGGGGGCACCTCGATCTCCGCGATCAAGCTGGCCCACGCGGTCCGTGAGGAGTTCGGCGAGACGCTGCCGATCCGGGACATCATGCTGCACCCGACCATCGAGGCGCTGGCCGAGCGGCTCAGGAAGGGCGCGTCGGACCGGGCCGGGGGCGATCTCATCGAGTTCCGGGAGGGGGACGGCCGTCGGCGCGTCGTCTGTGTCCATCCGGCGGGCGGCACCGCCTTCTGCTATCTCTCCCTGGCCGCGGCGCTGCCCGAGGACATCGGCGTCCAGGGGATCCAGTCGCCCGGTGTCAACGCCGGGGAGACCCCGCTGCCGACGGTCGAGGCCATGGCGCAGGAGTATCTGCGAGCCGTCGGCCCACGGCCCGACGAGTCACTGGTGCTGTGCGGACTCTCGTACGGCGGGCTGATCGCCCATGAGATGGGGCGCCGGCTGGCGCTCGCCGGACACAGCCGGGTGAGTGTGGTCCTGCTCGACACCCACGGTACGGAGGACCCCGCGGAGCGCGCCGCGATCGGGCCGGTCGAGGCGTCCGAGTTCCGCGAGAAGCTGGTCAGGTTCAACGGGATGTACCCCGGTATCGAGGACGACCAGATCGACCGGTACTTCCGTGTCTACAACCACAACCGGATGACCGCCCGTGACTACGCGGTCCCGGCGTCGCCCGCCCGGCTGGTGTTCGTACAGGCCGCCGGGGACGGAACCGACAGCGAGGACGGGGCCGGGGTGCGCGCCTTCTGGGAGCGGCGGGCCGGCGGCGGTTTCGCGGTCGAGCCGGTGAACTGCGGCCACTGGGACCTGCTGGAGAGCGACGAGGTGCCTCGGGTGGCGGAACTGATCGCGGCGGAACTGGCCCGGATGCCGGCCCCCGCCGCTGTCCCCCCGGGCGCCGGGGATCCGGGCGCCGTACCACCGGGCGCCGCCGAGACGGGCGGCCGGGAGCCGGAGACGGACCCGCCGGGAGCCGCGCCCCCCGATACCGGACGGCCCGGCGGGGAAGGCCCCGGTGGGGAAGGCCCCGGCAGGGGAGAGCCCGGCGGGGGAGACTCCGACGCCCTGCCGCCCGGCGCCGCACAGCAGGCCCGCCCGTCCGCCGCGCTGGAGGCATGATGCGATCCGGAACAACCGGCCTCCCCGCCGCTCACCCGGCCACCGGACTGGCGCGGGCGGTGCACGAACAGGCCCTGCGCACCCCGGCCGCCCCCGCGCTCGTCGACGGCGACCGGCGGCTCGACTACGCCGCTCTCGACGCCGCGAGCGCCACGGTCGCCCACGCGCTGCGCCGGGACGGTGTACGGCCGGGCGAGGCGGTCGCGGTCGCTCTGCCGCGCTCCTGGCAACTGGTCTGCGCCATGCTCGGCATCCTGCGGCTGGGCGCCCGGGTCGTACCGCTCGGCACCCAGAGCCCGCCGGAGCGGCTCCGTCACATCCTCACCGACTCGGCCGCCGTGGCGGTGATCCACGGCGGGACCGCGCCCGACGCCCTGCCGGAGGGCGTACGGCCACTCCCGGTGGACGGCCTGCTCGCGGTGGACGGCCTGCTCACGGCGGGACCGGATGAACAGGCCCCCCACGAAACGCCGTTCACCGGCGCACCCGTCTCCTTCGTCTTCTACACCTCCGGCACCACGGGCCGTCCCAAGGGCGTCGAGGTACGGGACGCGGGCATCCTGCGACTGGCCCGGCCGGGCTATGTCCGGCTGGCGGAGGGCGCGCGTTTCGCCTGCCTGTCCAACCCGGCCTTCGACGCGCTGAGCTTCGAGGTCTGGGTGCCCCTGCTGACCGGCGGCTGCTGTGTGATCCTCGACGACGAGACCGTCCAGTCGCCGCACACCCTGGCGGCCGCGCTGCTGCGGCTGCGCATCGACACGATGTTCCTCACGACGGCGTTGTTCAACGCGGTCGTCCAGACCGTGCCCGACTGCTTCGCCGGGGTCGGTCAGGTCCTGATCGGCGGCGAACGCCTCAACGCGCGCCTGGTCAGCCGCTGGTACCGCCACAACGCGTCGAGTTCCACCCAGCTCCACAACGCCTACGGTCCGACGGAGACGACCACCTTCGCCGTGTCCCACCCGATCCCGCGTGACTTCGACGCGGGCGTGGTGCCGATCGGGCGGGCGCTGCCGGAGACCGGCACCCTGCTGGTCGTCCCCGGCACCACCCGCACGGCGGCCCCCGGCGAGGTGGCCGAGCTGCTGCTGAGCGGCGACGGCCTCGCCGCCGGGTACCTCGGTCTGCCCGAGGAGACCGAGCGCCGCTTCGTCCGGCTCCCCTGGCACGACGGCGGGCGCCGGGTCCACTACCGGACCGGTGATCTCGTACGGGCCGACGCCGACGGGCTCATCGAGTACGTCGGGCGGGCGGACCGCCAGGTGAAGGTGCGGGGCTTCCGTATCGAGCCGGGCGAGCTGGAACAGTGGATCGTCACCCATCCCGCGGTGCGCCAGGCATATGTGTGCGCCCGCCGCGACGAGGAGCACGGGCCCAACGAGCTGCTGGCGTATGTGGTGCCCGACGGCCCACTGTCGTACGACGCGTTCGACCGCCATCTCGCGGCCGGGCTGCCGGCCTATATGCGGCCCCACCACATCCATCTCGTCGAGGCGCTCCCGCGCAACGCGAACGGGAAGGTCGACGAGGCCGCCCTGCTGCGGCTCGACGAGCGGCCCTGGCGGCCCCCGGACGAGGAGGAGCGCGCCGCCACCGGATGGCAGCGTGAGGTGCTCGCCCTGGCCGGAGAGGTACTCGGCACTCCGCGACCGCGGCTCGGCGACCGCTGGATCGCCGTCGGCGGCGACTCGCTGAAGGCGCTGCGGCTGCGCTTCGAGGTGCGGCGGCGCTGGGGGTGCGAGCTGCCCCAGGCCCTTGTCCTGCACGGCGACTTCGCCGGAATGGCCGAGGCGATCGACCGGGCGAGAACCTCGGGCGACTCGCCCTATCCGGTGCCCGCCGCCCCCTCGGGGGCGTGGCGCGCACCCGCCACCAGTGAGCAACAGCGTCTGTGGCTGCTGCAACAGCGCTCACCGGACTCCACGGCCTACAACGTGGGACTGACCTTCCGGCTGGACGGCACGGTCGACGTGGACGCGCTGCGGCGCGCGCTGCGACGGCTGGTGGAACGTCACGCGGCTCTGCGTACCGCCTTCGAGGCGGCGCCCGAGGGCCTGCTCCAGGTGGTGGGCGAGCCGTACGACCCCTGGTCCGAACCGGACAGGGACGCCGTCGGCGGCGAGTCCGGCGGACGGGCCTTCGCCGACCGGTTCTTCGCCGAGGGCTTCGATCTGGCGCGGCCCCGGATGCTGGGAGCGAGTTGGCTGCCACGGGACGGGGGCGGGGGCGGGGTGCTGCTGCTGCGTCTGCACCACATCGCGGTCGACGGCTGGTCGGTCACGCTCCTTCTGCGGGATCTGTCGGAGGGTTACGCCGACGCCCTCGCGGTCGCGGACGCCCCCGGGCGCGCCGACACCCTTGAGGCGGCGGACGCCCCCGGGCGCGCGGAAGCGGCGGCCGCCGGACCCGCGCCCACCCCGCTCGACTACGCCGCCTGGCAGGCCGACTGGTTCACCCGTCCCGCCTATCTGGCCCAGCGCGGCGAGCTGCGCGCCCACTACGCCGGGCTGGACGAGGAGGCGCAGCCCCTGCCGCCGGCGGGCTCCCGGCCCTTCCCCGAGGGACGGCTGCTGCGCACCTCGCTCGACGCCGCACGGCGCGCCGCCGTGGACCGGCTCTGCGCCGAACTCGATCTGACGCGCTTTCAGCTCCTGCTCGGTGTCTTCGCGTGGAGCCTGTACGGGGTGACCGGTCTGACCCGGCCCCGGGTGGCGGGTCCCGTGGCCAACCGGCCGGTGGAGGAGTTCGACGCCAGCGTCGGCATGTTCGCCAACACCGTCCTGCTTCCGCTGACGGTCGCACCGCACGAGGATCTGCGCGCCCAGGCGCTGCGGCTGGGCGCCGGGGCGCGGGAGGTGCTGGAGCGCCAGGACGTGGCGCTGGCCGATGTGCTGTCCGACGGGGCGACGGGCGCGGGGACGACACCGTTCGACTTCCTGTTCGTCCTGGAGAACACCGACTTCGGCGCGCTGGCACTGCCGGGCTGTGCCTCGCGGCCCCTGTGGTGGGCGCCCGCCGAGGCCAAGTGCCCGATGACGCTCACCGTGGTCGAGCACACGGACGGCTTCGACTGCCTCTGGGAGTACGCGGACGACCGCTTCGACGCCGCCGGGACCGAGGCGATGGCCGGGCTGTTCCTGCGGGGCCTGGACCTGCTCACCGAGGGGTTCACGGCGACCCCCGCCGAGCTGGCGGCACCGTACCGGAGCGGTCTGCCCGACCACGGCCGTGGCACACCGGCCGATCCGGCGTGGACGACGGTGGCCGACGGCTTCGCGCGTCAGGTCGCGCTGACACCGGACGCGCCGGCCCTGCTGTCCGCCGACGGCTCCGCCGGTTACACCTACGCCGAACTCGACGCGCACGCGGCGGCCCTGGCCGCCGAGCTGCGGGCGGGACATCCGCTGCCGGCGGAGGACGACCGCCCGTGCGGCGTCGCGCTGCACTTCGAGCCCTCCGCCGAGCATGTGGTGGCGCTCCTGGCGCTGGCCCGGCTCAATCTGACCATCGTGCCGCTGGACCCGTCGTACCCGCCAGGACTGCTGCGTCAGATCCTGGAGCAGGTGGAGCCGCTCTGCGTCCTGCTGCCCCCCGGCGGCGGGGCGGCGTTCGACGCCGTCGACCCGGGCGGTGTCGTACGCCACACGGTCACGCTGCCGGCCGCCGGCGCACCCGTACCGTCCGTGGCGCCGCTGCCGCCGCACCGGGGCGCGCGTCCGCTCTACACCCTGTTCACCTCGGGGTCCACCGGCACCCCCAAGGGCGTGCGGGTGTCCGACCGCACCCTGTGCAATCTGCTCCAGTGGCAGGCGGAGTCGGGCGGTCTGGCGGCGCCCGCCCTCACCCAGCAGTTCTCCAAGCTGTCCTTCGACGTGTCCTTCCAGGAGATCTTCGGCACGCTCTGCGGCGGCGGCTGTCTGCGTCTGGTGCGTCCGGAGTGGCGGCAGGACGCCCCGGCGCTGCTGGAGCAGCTCGACACGGCGGGCGTCGAGCGCGTCTTCATGCCGTATGTGGCCCTCCAGCTTCTCGCCGAGCACGCCGTCCATCTGGGCCGCCGTCCCTCGCGGCTGCGGGAGGTGGTGACCGCCGGAGAGCAGCTCGTGTGCACCGACGCCATCCGCCGCTGGTTCGCGGGCATGCCCGGGGCCCGGCTCTTCAACCACTACGGCCCGACCGAGACGCATGTGGTGAGCGGCCTCTGCCTCGAAGGCGACCCGGCGCGGTGGCCGGAGCGTCCGGCCATCGGCCGGCCGATCGCGGGCGCGGTGCTGCGCGTGGTGGACGAGTGGGACGAGGCCGTACCGCCGGGGTGCACCGGTGAACTGCTGATCGGCGGCACGATGACCGCCCGCTGCTATCTGGGTGACCCGGCGCTCAACGGCACACGCTTCGTCGAACTGCCGGGACTCGGGCTGTTCTACCGCAGCGGCGACCGGGCGTACTTCGACCGGCAGGGCCTGCTGCACTACACGGGCCGGGACGACCAGCAGATCAAGCTCAGCGGTCACCGGCTGGAACTGGGCCAGGTCGAGGCGGCCCTGCTGCGGCATCCCGAGATCGTCAACGCCGTGGTGGTGCGTGACGGCGAGGAGCTGGTGGCCTGCCTCCAGTGCCGGGGGGAGGCACCGGAGGCCGGGGCGCTCGCGGCCCATCTGGCCCCCCTGCTGCCGCCGTACGTACGGATCGGCCGCTTCCGGCGGCTGACCGCACTGCCGCTGACGCCCAGCGGCAAACTCGACCGCAAGCGTGCTCTGCGGGCCCCGGGCGAGGAACTGCGCCGGGGATCCGCCGCCGTGCCCCCGCTGCCGGAGCACGAGGCGCGGCTGTCCGAGGCGTTCGAGTCGGTGACCGGCTCCCCCATCGGACGCGACCAGACCTTCTTCGAGGCCGGTGCGTCGAGTCTGGGACTGATGCGCTTCCATCTGCGCTGCACCACCGAACTCGGGCTGCGCTTCACCGTCGCCGACCTGTTCGAGCATGTCACGGTACGCGCGCTGGCCCGCTTCCTGGACGGGGGGACACCGACCGCCCCGGAGGGTACGGACCGGGTCGCGGCGCCGCCGGACGGTACGGACCGGACCTCGACGCCGCCGGACGGTACGGACCGGACCTCCACGGCGCCGGACGGCCCGGTCGAACGGGACGGCGCGGCCGGACCCGCCGCCGTGGACCGTTCCGCCGTGGACCGTTCCACCGTGGACCGTTCCACCGTGAGCCGTGCCGTGAGGAGCCTCGCCCCCCCGGCGGACGAGCCGATCGCCGTCATCGGCATGGCCGTACGGCTGCCCGGCGCCGCCGATCTCTCCGCGTTCTGGGAGATGGTGAAGGCCGGCGGCCGGGGCATCGAGCACTTCGACGCTCCCGACGGCGTCGTGGGGGCGCGCAGCCAGATGGACGGGCTGCTGGCCTTCGACCCGGACCACTTCGGCATCAGCCGGCAGGAGGCCCGGCTGATGGATCCCCAGCAGCGGCATCTGCTGATGAGCTGCTCCGACGCGCTCGCGCACGCCGGGATCGCCGATCCGTCCCCGCGGCGCGTCGGCCTGATCGCCGGGGCCGGGGAGAGCACCTACTTCCAGGCCATGCTGCGCGAGGCGGATCCCGCGGAGCTGCCCGACGGCTTCCGGCTGGCCCTCCACCACGAGAAGGACTTCCTCGCGACCAAGGCCGCCTACCACCTCGGGCTGACCGGCCCGGCCTTCACCGCCCAGGCGGCCTGCGCCAGTTCGCTCGTCGCCGTCCATCTCGCCACCGCCCTGCTGCGCCAGGGCGACGCCGAGGTGATGCTGGCGGGCGGGGTGCTGGTCGACACGGAGCTGACCGACGGCTACCGCTACCGCCCGCAGCACATCTTCTCCGTGGACGGGCACTGCCGGGCCTTCAGCGACGACGCGAGCGGCACCATCGGCGCCAGCGGTGTCGGCGTGGTGGTGCTCAAGCCCCTGGAACAGGCCCGGCGCGACGGTGACACGGTGTATTCGGTGATCACCGGCTCGGCGGTGAACAACGACGGTTCCGACAAGCTCAGTTACAGCGCGCCCTCGCTCAGCGGCCAGCGCGAGGTGATCCGGTCGGCCCTGCGGCGCGCCGGCCGGACCGGAGCCGATCTCGGCTATGTCGAGGCACACGGCACCGGCACCCGGCTGGGCGACCCGGTCGAGGTCGGCGCGCTGCGCCAGGCGTTCGACGTGACGGAGTCCGGCCGCTGCGCCCTGACCTCGGTCAAGAGCCAGATAGGTCATCTCGGGGCGGCGGCCGGTGTGGTCGGACTGATACGCGCCGTTCTCAGCGTCCACCACGGGCTCATTCCGCCGCAGGCCGACTTCCGCGCCCTCAATCCGCAGATCGGCCCCGACCCGGCGCCGTTCTACATCCCGACGCGGGCGCGGCCCTGGCCCGCCGGGCGGGACCGGGTGGCCGCCGTCAGCAGTTTCGGCATCGGCGGCACCAACGCGCATCTGGTCCTCGAACCGGACGGACCGGGCACCGGGCCCGGCGCCTGCGCCGCACCCGCCGCCACGTCATCTGCCGGGTCGGCGGCCACGCAGGCGGCCGTGTCGACGGCGTCGGCCGCCACGGCGGACTGCCTGCTGATGCTCTCGAACAGCAGCGTGACCGGTCTGCGCGCGGATGCCGTACGTGTCGCCGACTATCTGGCGGCCCGTCCCGAGGAGTACGGGACGGTGCTCCGCCATCTCCAGGCCGGCCGGCCGGCGCGGCGCCATCGTATGGCCGCGGTCTGCCCGGACGCGGTCGCCGCCGTGGAATGGCTGCGTACGACGGCGGCATCGGCATCGGGCTGGGAATCGGGAGGGGAACCGGGACCGGTCTCCGACACCCTCACCGGCCCGGCGCCGGACGGCGCGACGGCGCGGAGCGACCGGGCACGCGAGGGGACGACCGACGCGGCGGCGGTCCCCGCCGGGGGGCGTCCGGCGGACGAACTGGCCGCCGCGTGGCTGGCCGGCCGGCGGATCGACTGGCCGGCGGGGCCCGCACAGGCACCGTGGGACTTCCCGGCGCCCGCCTTCGCACTGGCGGACCACGACTTCGTACGCGCCGCGAGGGCGGCGGAGAGTTCCGGTCCGGCGGACATGGCGGGGGAAGGGCCGCGGCGGCTTCCGGAGGCCGAGTGGCTGCACCAGCCCCACTGGGTACGCCTGCGCCGCGCCACCGTGGAAGCCCCGTCACGGATACCCCGTCCGCTGGTGCTGCTGACGGACCGTCCGGTGGAGCCGTCCGCCGTCCAGGCCTTCGAGGCGGTGTACGAGCGGGTCGTGCGGGTCCGCGCCGCCGGCGCCTTCGCCCGGCACGGGGACGATGCCTTCGAGGTCGACCCGGCCGATCCCGTATCACTGCGGCGCCTGCTCGACGCGCTGACGGAGGCGGGTGCGCGGGACATCGACTGGCTGCACGCGCTGCCGCTGGGCGTCGAAGGACCGGTCGGCCCCGGCTCGGTGGCCCGCGCCCGCTGGGCGTGTCTGGACACCACGGCCGCCCTGGTGCGGGCGGTGGCCGAAGGCCCGGGAACAGCACGGCTGCGGCCCTGGTGGGTGTCGTACCGGGCGAGACCGGTCGACGGTTCCGTGCGGCGGCCCGAGCTGGGACTGCTGGCAGGTGTCACCGAAGTGGCCCCGCAGGAGGGCCCGGTGGACGGCCACTGGCTGGACCTCCCGGGCGCCGGTCTCAACGACTGGGCCGCGCCACTGGCCGCGCTGATGGCCGCCACCGCCACCGCCGGCACCGGCACCGGACCCACCCCCGTCCCCGTCCACGCCCACGCTCCCTCCAGCGTCTCCGGCGGCGGCGGCGCGGGTCCCGCGGTGGCGGGGCTGCCCAGACAGCTCGCGCTGCGGCGGGGATTCTGGTGGGAGCAGATCACCCGGCCGGTGTCCTCCGCCGGTCCCACCCCCTCGGCGCTGCCCACCGGGGAGGGCGTCCATCTCGTGCTGGGCGGCACCGGCGGGATCGGCTCCGGCGTCGCGGCCTGGCTGCTGGAACGGACCGCCGGCCGGGTGGTGCTCCTGGCCCGGCACGCACGACTGCCTGAGGAGCTGGCGCCCTGGGCCGACCGTGTCGAGCTGATCCGGGCCGACCTGGCCGCGTCGCCGCCCGAGGAGCTCATGTCCCTGATCTCCCGGCGGACTTCACGGCTCGACAGTGTGATCCACGCGGCCGGCGTGGCGGCGGGCGGCCTGATAGCCCGGCGCGACGCCCTCGGGGCGGGCGACGCGACAGCGGCCAGACTGGGAGGCGCGCTGCTGGCGGAGCGGCTGATCGAGGAGTACCGGCCCGCGGTCGCGGTCTACTGTTCGTCGATGTCGGCGCTGCTCGGCGGCGTCGGCCAGTTCGACTACGCGGCCTCCAACGGCCTTCTCGACGGCTTCGCCCACCACCGTTCCGGGGAGGCCGAGACCACCGTACGGATCGGCGTCGACTGGGATGTGTGGCGCGAGAGCGGTATGGCCGTGCGCGCGCTGCGGACGGACGCCCGGCATCAGGCGCATCTCGCGGTCGGCCTGACCGTGGACGAGGGCAAGCGGCTGTTCGGGCGGGCCGTCGGACTCCAGTTGCCGCAGCTCCTCGTCTCGACCACCGGCCTGGACGAGTCCCGTGCCTTCTACTCCGGCTCCTCGCCGCTCCCGGCGGCGGTGACGGTCCCGTCATCCGTCGCGGTGTCCGCCGGGGCTCCGGCACGGACCGGAACGTCCGGTGCCACGGCTCCGGCCGGGGCCGAGGGCTCCCGGGCCGCCGCCACCGGCACGGCGGCCGAGCGTCTCACCGAATGGCTCCGCGCCTGGCTGGGAGTGGACCGTCTCGACCCGGACGTCCCGCTGTACGACCTGGGCGCCGACTCGCTGACCATGCTCGACCTGATCAGCGAGGTGAAGCGGCATTTCGATGTCGAACTCGAACTGTCCTGGCTCAGCCACCGGGTCTCTCTCACCGAGATCCTGACGCGGCTCGGCGCGACGCCCCCCGACGGCTCGCCGGAGGCCGGGGACGTATCGCTGGAGGTCTGGCAGGAGGGCACGGGGCACGACGTCCTGTGCCTGGTGCATCCGGTGGGCGGCGACATCCAGTCCTACCGGTCACTGGTGTCGGCGCTCGACCCGCGGCTGACCGTCGCCCTCATCGCCGACCCCGGGCTGCGGACCCCCGGGCTGCCGCCCTGGACGGTGGCCGAGCGGGCCCGGCACTATCACGCGGCCCTGTGCGCCCGGTTCCCCGACGGAGTCTGGCGCCGGCAACTGGCCGGGTGGTCCTTCGGTGCCTGGGTCGCCCTGGAGATGGCCGTCCAGGCGGAGGCGGCCGGCCGGCCCGCGGACGCGCTCCATCTGCTCGACCCGCCGCCGCCCGGCGCCGGGGCGCTCTTCCGGACGTACGACGAGACCCAGTTCGAGGCCGTGTTCGCCAATGAACTCGGGCACAGCGGGGACGCCCCGGCCGGTGAGCGGGCGCGGGCCTACGCGCAACGGCTCGCCCGGTGCTGCCGGGCCAATCTGCGCAGCATGACCGATCACCACGTACGGCCGCTGGCCACCACTCCCACCCGGCTGTGGCTGGCGGAACAGCCGGTGACCGGTCTGCCGTCGCTCGGCTCACCGGAGGAACAGCGGGCGCTGTGGCGGCCCCATCTCCCGGAGCCGAGCGTCTGGCACCGGCTCGACACCACGCATTACGGGATCGTCCGGCCGCCCCATGTGGACGCGGTGGCCGCGGCGATCAACGCGGTGCCGCACCACGTTCCCGAGACCGGCTGACGCGTCGCACCGCCCGCCGACCGCCGCCGCTGCCCCGTCGCCCCCTTCTCAGCCCGCCCCGCCCCCCTCACCCCCCGGCCCAATCCCCCGCACCACCGGCCGGAGCCCGGCCCACCACCACAGGAGGAACACGTGGAGAGTTACGAACTGGATGCCGTCCAGCGCATCACGGCACGCCCCCGGAAGGAGTACAGCACCCTCACGGTGGACTCCATCACCCCCGTCATCGGCGCCGAGGTCTCCGGCATCGATCTCTCCGAGGAGCTGTCGGACGAGCAACTGCGCGATCTGAGGGCGGCGTTCCTCGACCACCATGTCCTGGTCTTCCGCGATCAGATCCTCACCCAGGAGCAGCACAAGCGCCTCGCGGGCCACTTCGGTGAACTGCGCCCGGTGAATCCCCCGCCGCCGGAGGGCGATCCGTACATCCTGGAGATCAGCACCACCCCGGAGGCGGAGAACGTGGCCGGCAACGGCTGGCACGCGGACGGCACCGCCGACGCGGAGCCCTCGCTCGGCTCGATGCTCTACATCACCCGCATACCGGAGGCGGGGAGCGGCGGTGACACCCTGTTCGCCAATATGCATCTGGCCTACGAGATGCTGTCACCGGCCATGCGCGGCTTCCTCGACGGCCTGACCGCCGTGCACGACGGGCTGGTCGCCTTCCAGGGCTACACCCCGCCCCCGGGCTATGTCGCCCCCAGGAGCGAACACCCGCTGGTGGTGCGTCACCCCGAGACCGATCGCAAGCTTCTCTATGTCAACAAGGCCTACACCGCGCGCGTCCCGCAGCTCTCGTCCGAGGAGAGCCGGGCCCTGCTCGACATGCTGTTCCAGGTGATCGCCGGTCGCCCCATGCTGACCTGCCGCGTCCGCTGGAGCCCCAACACCCTGGTGTTCTGGGACAACCGCTGTGTGCAGCACCACGCGACATACGACTACTACCCGTTCACCCGCTACGGCCAGCGGGTCGCGATCAACGGCGGCCCGCTCAAGAGCTGAGCGGGGCCAGGGGACTCGCCGGTCCGCCGGAACCCGCGCCGGAACCCGCGCCCTCGCCGCCCCCGGCCCGGGACCGGCGGGGCCCCGGCCACGCCCCCGCCGTTTTCCGTGGGAAACTCCTCGTTCGGCGGCGGGAACGGCGGGGGCGTATGCGGCGCGAGGAACTCATCTCGAAACATCCGACGGTCTACCACGTGGCGGAGGACGGCGCGTGGCCGTCGATCAAGGCCCATGGGCTGCTCAGCACGGAGGCGCTGGTCGATCTGTTCGCACCCGACCCGGCCACACGGCACAGCATCCTCTCCGACGTGCGCCGGTCGAGCGTGCCGATCGAGCATCCGCGGTACGGCACGGCCGTGATCCGCGACCAGCGACCGCTCCGGTTCCTGGACCAGGTCCTGACCCCTGATACGACCCGGCGGCAGTTCCTGAACGCGCTCAACGGCCGTGTGTTCTTCTGGCTCAGCTCGCGCAGGCTGCACTCGCTGCTCCACGCGTCCCGGAACCGCCGGAAGCCGGCGCAGACGGTCCTGCACATCGATACGGCCGCCCTCCTGGCGCGGCACGGCGACCGGGTCCAGCTCGCGCCGTACAACACCGGCAGCACCTATGTGCCGACGGCTCCCCGACGGGGTGCCGGGGTGTTCGTCGATGTGGACGACTATCCGTATGATTCCTGGGCGAAGAGGCGCGGGAAGCGCCGGGACGCCGCGGTGGAGCTGACCGTTCCCCACTCGGTTCCCGCGATCGAGGAACTCGCCTCGCGGGTCGAACGATGGCGGGACGGGCACCCGGTCGACGTGCTGCACACACGCTGAGGGGACGGCTCCGTCTCCACGGGAGGAGCGGAGCCGATGATGAGCCAGGCATCGGGAGACCGGCCGCCGGACGGTCACGGCGGGACGGCCGGAGCGCCGGGCCCCGCCCCCGGGGCGCGTCGGGGCCGCCGTCCGGCACGCGCCGAACTCGACGCCGCGCGCGGCGCCCGGCTGCCGGATCTGATCGCCGACGATCTCACCGTCCTGCTCGTCGGGATCAACCCCGGTCTCTCGTCCGCCCTGGCGGGTCATCACTTCGCCACACCCGGCAGCAGGCTGTGGCCGGCCCTGTACCGGGCGGGCTTCACCCCCCGCGTGCTGAACGCCACGGAGGAGAACCGGCTGCTGGACTACGGGATCGGGATCACCAGCATCGTCCGCCGGCCCACGGCGCGCGCCGCCGAACTCACGGCGCCGGAGTACGCAAAGGGCGGCAGACGTCTGCGCCGACGGGTACGCGCCCACCGCCCGGCCTGGCTCGCCCTGCTCGGAGTCACGGGCTACCGCGCCGCGTTCGACGCCCCCGACGCGACCGTCGGACTCCAGCCCCTCACCCTCGGCACCACCCGGGTCTGGGTGCTGCCCAACCCGAGCGGCCTCAATGCCCATTACCCGCCGTCGGCCCTGGCGGTCGAGTTCGCGAGGCTGCGCGTCGCGGCGGGCCTCCCGGACCGCTCGGGCGTCCTGGGCCCCGGCCCGTTCCCCCCGACGGGCCCGTAGACCACCCGGGGAACCGTCCACGGCTCCCCGGGGGCGCGGCCCGTCAGGTGGCGTGCCAGCCGGACCAGCGGGTGACCGCGATCTCCACCACCGGGCCCTCCGGCGGACGGTCCGCGTACTGCCGCCGGTACTTCTCCGTCAGCAGGCGTACGTACCGCGCGGACGCCGCCGACCCGTCGGCCGCCGGCGGCAGCACGGCGGCCGTGCCGTCCGCGCGGGCCCACCACAGGCGGTCCCAGTCCTCGTCGTAGCCGTCGACGAGGAGGCAGACCTCCGGGTGGGCACGGATATTGGCCAGCCGCTTCAGCCGTAGGGACCGTTTGGGTTTGTGGTCCACGGCGAAGGCCAGGGTGTCACCCGTCAGAGCGAACACCACGGGGACCAGATGCGGACGGCCTGAGGCGTCGGTGGTCGCGAGACGGGCGATCCGGGACCGGACGAAGCGCTCCCGGGCCCGCTCGTCCGTCATCCCCGGCACCGCGGTCCCGGACGGCTCACCGGAAGCGTTCCGCGACGGCGACGCACTCGTCGAGATACGACAGTGTCCCGGCGTCCGGCTCGGTCGGCAGATAGAACAGCACCCGCTCCACATCGAGATGGGTGTACCGCTCGATGCTCTCCGGGTCCTTCGACACCGCGTAGACCGTCACCGGCACGTCCCGGCCCGCGATGCTCCGCAACCGGTCGATCTTCGGCCCCAGGTCCTCGGGCGTCTCGCTGTTCGCCAGCCAGGCGTCACCCAGGGCGGCCACACGGGGGAAGGCGGCCTCACCACCGCCCACATAGACGGGCGGATGGGGACGCTGGACCGGCTTCGGCCAGGCGTAGACGGGGGCGAAGTCGACGAACTCGCCGTGGAACTCGGCCTTCTCCTCCGTCCACAGCTCACGCATGGCCCGCAGCCGCTCGTCCACGAGACGGCCCCTGGTACGCGGGTCCGTGCCGTGGTTCTCCATCTCCTCCCTGTTCCAGCCGATGCCGACCCCGAAGATCACCCGTCCGCCGGAGACCAGGTCCAGGGAGGCCACCTCCTTGGCCGTGATGATCGGGTCCCGCTGACCCACCAGGGCGACGCCCGTGCCGAGCAGGATCCGTTCGGTCACCGCGGCGGCGGCGCTGAGCGCGACGAACGGGTCGAGGGTGCGGTAGTACCTCTCCGGCAGCTCGCCGCCCTCCGGATAGGGGGTACGGCGCTCCACCGGGACATGGCTGTGCTCGGCGATGAGCAGGGAGTCGAACCCCCGCTCCTCGACGGCGCGCCCCAGCGCGGTCGGCGCGATGCCCTGATCGGTGATGAAGGTCGATACACCGAACTTCACTGCGGCTCCTTCGGCTCGGGGGCCCGTGTTCCGGGTGACGGGTTCCGGGTGACGGGTGAGGGGGTCCGTGTTCCGTGTTCCGTGATCCGGGAACAGGTCCCGGAGTCACAGGTCTCCGGTGACGCGTTCCCGTACGCGGTCCCTGGCGAGGTACCCCCGATCGGCCCCGGCCCACCGGTCCGTACGGCCGACCGGGCGATCACGTCCACCGGCGGAAGCGCCCTCCGGCACCCTCCGGCCGGGCCGGCCCGGGTCTCCGTCGGACCGGCCCACGACGGGCAGGGGCGCCGGAGGGGGGTGGAACGCCGGAGGGCGGTGGAACGCCCGGAGGGCGGGGCGGCCGTGGATCCGGCGCCCCGCCCTCCGGTCCCCGCGCGTCAGGCGTTGGGGTCGAACGGGATGCCCGCCGGCTTGGCCCGCTCGAGGTGATAGTTGAAGTTGCCGTCCTTGAGGCCGAAGACGGCGCTGCCGAAGTTGGCCTGGCTCAGCTTGTCGCGCAGCCCCGCGGGGTAGCCGTTCCAGCCGACCAGCCGGGGGAACTGCCAGCCGCGGTAGTGGTTCTCCGGCGGCTCGTCGTTGGAGTTCGCGGGGCGGAAGCAGTGCGTGCCCGCGCCGTCCTTGTGGTAGACGACCTTCGGGTGCGTGCCGTCCCAGCGGATCTGGTCACGGTTGTAGATGTTGAAGTTGCCGTGGGCGGAGGTGGAGACGTACTTGGCCTCGTTGTCCTGCACCCACACCACGACGTGCTCCCAGTCGTGGCGGTGCCCGCCGAGTCCGCTGCCGGCCACGGCCTGGTCCTTCTCGAAGTAGAGGCCGTAGATGATCGCGCACCAGCCGTTGTTGCACTTGTACCGTGCGTAGCCGTTGGTGTTGTCGAGGTCCCAGGAGTCGCGGCACGAGCCGTTGACGGCCCCGGTGGTGTTGAGTCCGGGGGATATGGTTCCGTCGGGGCCGATGGCGGGAGTGGGGTAGCAGCCGTCCGTGTCGTAGTCGTACGCCGGCTGGAACGTCTGCTCCAGTCCGTCCGCGTTGGCGGGCAAGGCACTGGGGGGATCGGCGAGAGCGCTGCCCGGCAAGGCGACGACCAGCGCGAAGGCGCTGGCGACGATGAGCGAGACCTTGCGGATGCGCGGACTTTTCTTCACTGCGTCCTCCTGATCGACCGTGGCGTGGGGCACACGGCCTGATTGACATGCGCGGCTCAGCTTCTCCGTCCCTCGTCGACACGTCGAGCGTCCGCGGATGTCGGAGCGATGAAAGGTCAGCCAATACAGGGGGTGGGTGACCTGGGCCGGAGTTGCCTGCTGAGGGCAGTGTGACGGCAGAGAAGGCCGAAGTGAAGGCGGCGTGGGCCGAGTTGAGCGGTAGGGCGCGGGGGAGGCGGGCCTGACGGTACGTCCGGTGCCGGTTGTGTGCTCATGTACGCGCCGATGACCGGCCCCGCACCGATGGCACCGATGGCCCTGATGGGGCGAATGGCCGGCTGTGCGCCGGTGTCCGGGGGCCGTTGGGGTCCGGCGGTCGGCGAAGCGAGGGAGAAAGTTCGCGGCGCATGTCATCCGGCGGCGTGACAACCGGGGTTTGAAGGGGTGGAGAGGCGCCCTCCGTACCGTTCGACTCGACGAAGCACAAGGAGCTGTCCGTTCATGACACGGAACAAGAAGTACCTGGCCGCCGCGACGGTCACGGCGGCGGTGCTGGCCGTACCGACGACGGCGTACGCCCTGGCCTCGGGCGAGGCACCGTCCGCACCGGCCGCCACGACCACCGTGTCCGAGGCGACCACCGTGTCCGAGGCGACCGCCGTGTCCGGCGCCGGGGTACGGCCCGCCGCCCAGGCCTCGTCCATACGCGTCGTCGCTCCCGGCGAGCGGGTGCACGCCGCACCGGGCGTCCGGCTCTGGCTGACCGAGGAGGGCAAGTACTGGTCCACTCCGGACGTCGGTGAGCAGTTCCGCAGCGTCGTCGACGGAAACCTGGACCTGAGCAGGCCCGGCGTCTCCCGTCAGTCGGAAACGGTGGGCAACCGCTACTTCCACTCCGGCGTCTACTACGGCAGCCGGGCCGCGGCCCGGGTCGAGCTCACCACCGCGACGGGCAGGACCGTACGGGCCGCCATGGTGGAGCTGGCGGGCAAGCCCGGCTGGGGCGCCTGGTACACCACCACCGAACTGCCTTCCGTCACCGAGCTCTGGGGTCCCGAAGGCGCGGGCACCGGCAAGCCGGTGCCGGACTTCATCCGCAGCGTCACCCTGTACGACACGGCGGGCAGGGTCCTCGCCACGCTCTGACGGACGGCGGGCGACGGAGAGCCCGGGTGGGGACCTCGGCCGTCCCGGGGGAGCCGGGGTCCCCACCCGTACCGTCGTCCGGTGCCCACCGCCCCCTACCCGCCCCTGCCGCTCCCCCACCGCTCGCCCACCGCTTCAGCTCCTCCCCACTCGAACCGAGGGACCGCCGGTTGTGCCGTACACGAACGACGACTTCGCCGAGTACGCCGCCGGGGCCTGGCCCCGCCTCGTACGGGCCGCCCATCTGCTCACCGGCGACTTCCACGAGGCGGAGGACCTGGTGCAGACCACCCTCGTCAAGGTCTGTGCGCGCTGGCGGCGCATCCCCCGCGAGGAAGTCGAGTTCTATGTACGCCGGGCACTGGTCAACAACAACCTCAGCCGGGTCCGGAAGCGGCGCGTCATCCATCTGCTGACGCCGCTGCTGCCGGAGCGGGTGCACGGGCGGCACGCCGGGCACGCCGAACATGTCGAGGAGCGTGCCGCGCTCGCCCAGGCACTGGCGGCCCTGACGGCCCGGCAGCGTGCGGTGGTGGTCCTGCGCTACTGGGAGGACCTGAGCGAACAGGAGACGGCCGCGGTGCTGAACTGCTCGGTCGGAACCGTCAAGACCCATGCCCGGCGCGCACTGGAGAGTCTGCGCGCCCATCCCGTACTCGCCCATCGGCTTCCCGAGTCGGAAGCTGGCTCCAAAGCCGTCCCAGGCACCGGAGCCGGAACCGGAGCCCGCTCATGAATCCCGCTTCCGAGGCCGGACGACGGCCGGACGACACGCACCCCCGCGCCTGCCGCGGCGCGTACGACGAAGCCCTGCGCCAGGCGTTCACCGAGGCCGCCGCCGCCGTCACGCCCTCGCCGGCCCCGCTGGCCGCGATCGAACGGGCCGGCCGCGCCCGGCGCCGACGCGGCAACGCGGCCATGCTGGTGGCCGGGTGCGGGCTGCTGCTGGGTCCGCTGGCCGTCGTCGCCCTGCACGGCAACCCGCCGCCGGACCCCGTACCCGTACCCGTGCCCGTACTGACCGCGGGCCCGCCGACGCCCTCCCCCGCCGCGGAACCGCCCCGCGTGGTACGGCCGGGTCAGCGGGTGAAGGCCGCCCCGGGCGCGCAGGTGTGGCTGACCGAGGACGGCAAGCACTGGTCCACCGAGGACCAGCCCGATCAGTTCCGCAGCGTGAACGACGGAAACCTCGATCTGAACACGCCCGGCGTCTCCCGTCAGTCGGAAACGGTGGGCAGCCGCTACTTCCACTCCGGCGTCTACTACGGGACGCGTGACGCGGCCCGTGTCGAGCTCACCACCGCGACGGGCAGGACTGTACGGGCCGCCATGCTGGAACTGGCGGGCGAGCCCGGCTGGGGCGTCTGGTACGCCACCACCGAACTGTCCTCCGCGACAGCGGGCTTCGGTCCTGAGGGCGCGGGCACCGGCGAGCCGACGGCCGACTTCATCCGCGGCATCACGCTGTACGACACGGCGGGCAAGGTCCTCGCCACGCTCTGACGGGCCGGCGGGCCCGGTGGCGGGCGGTCACGCCCTCGCCCGATCCCCTCGGCCCTGCGCCTGCCCCTGCGCCTGCTCATGCGCCCGATCGGGCGGAGGCCGGACCGCCGCGGCGCGGCCTCCGCCGAGGGGATCTGCCCGGCTCCTGTGCGCGACGGTCAGACGGTGAGGCGTACTTCGTCCGGGGACATCGGGGACGGGATGGCGGCCGTCTCACCGAGAGCGTCGGCCAACTGGGTCCGGGCCACCGCGAGGGCGTCCTCGATCGTCCGGGTGCCGGTCGACACGCACAGCGTGTAGGTCACGTCCTCCAGGCGGCGCCGTGTCTCCGGGCTGCCCTGCTCGGCACGGAGGACCTCAAGTGTCTCGTACTGCTCGACAAGGCTGCGCAGGATCGTGGGGTGAGCCATCAGCACAGTGATCTCTCCATTACGAGTCGGGCGGCGAAACGCTGCCGTCGCAGAAGGGGCATCGCCCTTGTGCCCCGCCGGAGCCGGGCCAAGCGGTGGTGTTCCGGACACCGGACGTGATGCGCGTCACGGGACCGCGTACCGGCGCCTCCAGACCGTTCCGTCCTGGGCGCCGGGGGTTTCCGCCGTGCGCTCCGCCGCCCCGAATTCCCCGCTCAGGAAATCCGAAACAGCCGGTTTTCGGGCGTGTAATGGATTCAGCAGGGGGCACTCGGCGCTCTGGAGGTTGATAACTATGGTTCCCCTGCTTCTCGTTCTTCTGCTCGCCCTGATTCTCTTCGGCGCGGGTTTCGCGCTCAAGGCCCTGTGGTGGATCGCGATCATCGTGCTCGTGGTCTGGCTGATCGGATTCGTCGCCCGCCCCAAGGGCAGCAGCGGCCGCTGGTATCGCTGGTAGCCGGTCCGCGGACCGCGCGGCGGACGGCCGTCGGCCTCATTCGGACGAACGGAATCATCCGGTCGTATGTGTGAGGCCCTCATGGCCGGGCAGCCGAATTCCTGAGGGAAAGTCACGGCAAGTGATGACCCCGGGGCCACCTGAATGTCGATGAAGGAGTTATTCCTATGAGCGACAGCATATGGGGCTACGAGCCCACTTCTGGCTACATCGCCGGTACAAGTCTGGCCGGCTTCACGGTGGAAGCCACCGATGGAAGTATCGGAAAGGTCGACAAGTACTCGGACGAGGTCGGGTCCGGCTATCTCGTCGTGGACACCGGCGTATGGATCTTCGGCCGGCATGTCCTGCTCCCGGCCGGTACCGTCCAGCGGGTCGACACGGCCGACGAGAAGATCTATGTCGGGCTCACCAAGGAGCAGATCAAGGATGCTCCCGAGTTCGACAAGGACAAGCATCTCGGTGACGCCGACCATCACCGCACCACGGGTGAGTACTACGGCCGCCACCGCCGCGTCTGAGTGCCTCTGAGGGGGCGCGGCAGCTCCGTACGTCAGTGCGCGGGGGCCGACCGGAAACGTCCGGTCGGCCCCCGCTGACGTGCGGTCCGGGGATCCTGGGACCGGGAGATTCCGGGGACCGGGCGTCCGGCGCGAAATTTTCTCATCCGCCGACGCATGGAACCCGTGCACGGGGGCATGCGCCGCCATGGACGGTTGATCGACGAGAGTGAAGAGGGTGGGGACATGGCGATGGTGCCGCAGACGACGCATGCGGAGAAGCGACTGACGGCGGGGTCGCCTTCCACGGGGGTGTCCGCCGGTGCGGAGGACCTGCCGTGGATCGAGGACACGGGGAAGATCGCGCCCAAGGACGCGAGAGAGCTGTCGAAGGTGTTCTTCGACCGCCTCCAGGTCCTCGAAGAGGGCACCCATGAATACCAGTACGCCCGCAACACCCTCATCGAGATGAATCTCTCGCTGGTACGGTTCGCGGCCCGCCGGTTCCGTAACCGCGGCAACGGCGACCTGGAGGACATCGTCCAGGTCGGCACCATCGGACTCATCAAGGCGATCGACCGGTTCGATCTCTCCCACGAGGTGGAGTTCACCTCGTTCGCCATCCCCTACATCGTCGGCGAGATCAAGCGCTTCTTCCGTGACACGACCTGGGCGGTGCACGTTCCCCGGCGTCTCCAGGAACTGCGGGTGGAACTGGCCAAGGCCAAGGAGGAACTCTCCCTCCTCCTGGACCGCGATCCCACCGTCAAGGAACTCGCCGCGCATCTCGAACTGACCGAGGAAGAGGTCATCGAGGGGATCGTCGCGTCGAACGGCTACACGGCCGGCTCCATCGATGTGCCCGCCGGAAGTGAGGACGGGGACGCGCAGCCCCAGGGGCGCTCCTACGCCGACGTCATGGGTGAACCCGACCCCGGCATGGAGACGGTCGAGAATCTGCACGCCCTGGCTCCGCTGCTGGAGCGGCTCGACGACCGGGAACGCCGGATCGTCGCCATGCGGTTCGGCCAGGAGATGACACAGAGTCAGATCGGCGCCGAACTCGGCGTGTCCCAGATGCAGATCTCCCGCCTGCTCAACCGCACCCTCCGCAAGCTGCGCACCGGGATGCTCACCGAGGACTGACCCGGGACCCGGGGCCACCGCCGGGCAGGACGGCCGCGACGGTGGCCCCGGGCCACAGAACACATCACGACACCTGTGTCATTGGAGCCGTACTCCGATGACACAGGTGTCGTCGTCCGTGTCGGACCGGCTGTGGGTCAGAAGCCGGTCCAGATAGCTCTCCAGGTCGCCGGTCGGCGAGCCCGCGGTCACGACGAGCTGGTCGATGGAGTTCTCCACGGAGAGATCACGGCGTTCGACGAGTCCGTCGGTGTACATCAGCAGCCGGTCGTCCAGCTCCAGTTCCACCTGGCGTTCCTCGTAATGGGCGTCGGCGATCGCCCCCAGAAGGATGCCCTCGGGAAGCGGAAGGGCGACGGCCCGGCCCGCGCGCACGAGGACGGGCGGCAGATGCCCGGCCCTGGCCCAGCGCAGGGTACGGTCCGCCGGGTCGTACAGCGCGCAGATGGCCGTGGCGGTGACCTGTGCGGTGAGATGGTGCGCCACGCTGTTGAGCCAGGTCAGAAGCTGCGCGGGACCGGCGCCGGTGACGGCGAGACCGCGGAGCGCGTTGCGCAGGACGACCATGCTGGTCGCCGCCTTGATGCCATGGCCCGCGACATCTCCGACACAGAGCAGGATCTGCTTGGAGGGCAGGACCACGACGTCGTACCAGTCTCCGCCGACCAGGTGATCGGTCTCCGCGGGCCGGTAGCGGACGGCCACCTGGAGTCCTTCCGCGTCCAGCGGCCCGCGTGTCGGCGGCATGATGGCGTGCTGGAGCTGGAGGGCGAGCCTGCTGCGCTCGGCGGACTCCTTCTCGGAGTGGGCGAGCTGGTCGCGGGTGGCGGCGAGGGCCACCTCGGTCCAGTGCTGCGCGGAGATGTCCTGGTAGGCACCGCGTACGGTGACCAGACGGCTGCCGTCGAGAACGGGTTCGGCGACGATACGGATATGGCGGGTGACGCCGTCCGAGCGCTGTAGCCGGAACGCGGTGGAAGCGGAGCGGCGGTGGTGGTAGATGGTGCGCAGGAAACGGCCGATCGCCGTGGCGTCGTCCGGGTGGGCGCGGGCCGGAAGCTCTTCGAGGCGGATGGGGCTGGCGGTGGGCGGAAGGCCGAAGAGGCCGTACATCTCGCTGTTCCAGCTGATTTCGCCGGTCTCGGCGTGCTCCTCGAAACCGCCGAGGCGGCCCAGCCGCTGGGCATGCTGGAGAAGGCTCGCCAGCCGTGCCGTCTCGTCCTGGACGCGCCAGACGAGCAGCAGGTCCTCCCGGTGGCGGCTGATGCTGACGCTCGCCGTCATGGTGATCGGGACGTCGTCCACCGTCATCGCCAGGGACATGCGTTCACTGCGGAACGCCTCTCCGGTGGCGTAGACGTACTCCAGTTTCTCGAACAGTCCGCTCTCGGTCGCGGCCATCGGATAGGTCTCCAGCAGCAGAGACCCGATGATGTTGCCGCGCGGCCGTCCCGCGAGGTCGACGAAGAACGGGTTGACATGGTGTATGCGGAAGTCGGCGAGCCCGCCCTCGCTGTCCAGGTGCGGGCGGAGCACCAGGACCGTGTCGTGCAGGGCGTCGGCCAGATCCGCGAGTTCCGGGCAGTGGCCCTCGGGCGCCCGGTCCCCCGGCGACGCCGGGTGGTCGGCCGCGGGATGTGTCTCCAGGGTGCGGGCGCAGAGTTCGGCCAGGGCCTCGATCTGCCGCTGCACCTGCGGCGGTTGGGGGGCGAGGGGCTGCGGCCAGCAGATCTCCAGCACCGCCTGGATACGGCCACCGGTACCGGCGGGGACGGTGACACGCCCGCCGCCCGGGTGCTGACGGTGTCCGATGGACGGCAGATTGGCTCGCGAGAGCGACTCCAGCCAGACCGTACGCAGCTCGGTCAGGGCGCGGCGGGCCGGGGTGGCCACACCGGGCGGGACATAGCGCCAGCGCCGGGCTTCCCCCTCGGTGAATCCCGCGGCGCCCTCCAGGGTGAGGGAGGCGTCGGAGCCCACCGCCCAGATGGCGACTCCGGTGGCGCCGAGGGGGGTGAGCGCGTGCTGGAGGATCGACTGGGCCGCCGACTGGGTGTCGTTGGCGGCCAGTACGCCGCTTTCCGCGCTGCGGAGACGTACGGCGAGTTCGGGCGAGTCCGGTGAGTCCGGTGAGCCGGACGGGTTCGCCGCGGAGTCGTCCGGTGACTCGTCGAGGTGGGAGAGGAAGCGGTTCGCGGCTTCGGCGACCCGGTCGTGGGCGGCCTGGTTGATGATCCTGGTGGCCAGTTCCAGTTCGGGCACCCCCGCCTGGTCGGCGAGCCGGGTCAGTTCACGTGCCGCCCGTACGGGGTCGCAGCGCAGCCGTTCCACGAAGACGCCCTTGGCCAGCTCGATCAGGGCGCGGCCGTCGGCCGCCGCGTGCGCCTCCTGGACCTGACGGCGCAGTCGCTCCACCGTGGCGGCGAGCCTGTCGATGCCCGCGCCCCCGGAGCCGGAGCCGGTGGCGGGTGCCGCCTCGGGACCCGCGTACCCGTCCATGGGCGTCCCCGGTCCGGGCAGGCCGGACCGGTGCTCGTGCTCCGGCGTCCGCTGTCCCTCCGGGAACGGGTCCCGTGTGGTGTCCGGCTGAGCCGGTCCCCCGGCCCGCTGGTCTTGATGCACTGGCTGCTGCTCCTGTGATGGGGTCTCCTGTGCCCGGTCCTGGGACCGGGCACAGGTGTGGACAGGCCGTGGATGGTGCGGTGTCACACCTTGAGCCAGCGGCGGACGCGGGCCAGGAGATCGTTGGCGTCCACCGGCTTGGTGACATAGTCGCTGGCGCCGGAGGCGAGACTCTTCTCCCGGTCGCCCGGCATCGCCTTGGCCGTCACGGCGATGATCGGCAGGTCCGCGTACACGGGCATCGCGCGGATGCCGGCGGTGGCCGTGTAGCCGTCCATCTCCGGCATCATGACGTCCATCAGGACGATGGCCACCTCGGGATGCGCGATCAGCATCTCGATGCCCTTGCGTCCGTCCTCGGCGTGCAGGACACGCAGGCCGTGGAGTTCCAGGATGCCGGTGAGGGCGTAGACGTTGCGGGCGTCGTCGTCGATCACCAGAGCCGTGCGACCCGACAACGCGTCATCTATCTCCGCGGTGTCCGGTGCCCGGGACTCCTCGGGCCGTACCAGGGGCAGCACGTCCCCCGGCTGTTCCGCGGACAGATGCAGGGCGATCCGTTCCCGCAGCTCGTCCAGGCTGGACAGCAGTTCCAGCGGCTGGGTCTCGGCGCGTTCCTGGAGCGTCCGCTCCTGTCCGGCCTCCAGACGGCGGCTGTTGTGGGCGAGGACGGGGACGCCCCGCAGCGCGGGATCGCCGTCCATCGCGTCCAGGAAACGCAGCGCCGCCCCCTCGGCCATGTCCACTTCCAGCACCACGCAGTGGTAGGAGTTGGCGGCCAGGGCGCCGGCCGCTTCCTGGCCTCCGACGACGGTGACGACCTCCACGGGGCCGCGGGGATCGGCCGGTTCATGGTGGTCGGTGAGGTCCCCCACCGCGCTCTCGGCGACCAGGGACAGCAGTCCGCGGGGCCGTTCCTCGATCACCAGCAGGCGCTTGCGCTGGGGAGGCGCGGCGGAGGCCGCCTCGGGCAGCGCCCAGGCCTCGGCCCCGCCGTCGGCGGACGACAGTTCGTCGCGCCGGGATTCCGCGGCCGGGAGCGCACCCGGCGCCGGGGCGGTGAAGTCGGGGCGCGCCACCGGCAGATACAGGGTGAAGGTGCTGCCCTCACCGGGTGTGCTGGCGGCGACGACGACACCGCCGAGGAGGAAGGCGATCTCCCGGCTGATGGACAGGCCCAGTCCCGTGCCGCCGTACTTGCGGCTGGTGGTGCCGTCCGCCTGCTGGAAGGCCCCGAAGATCGTTTCCAGTTGCTCCTCCGCGATGCCGATGCCGGTGTCCTTCACCCGGAAGGCGACGGCGGGGGAACCCCGGTCCACCGCGTCGGGCAGCTCGTCGGCCACCGCCGGCTCGATCAGCAGCTGTACACGGCCCTGCTCGGTGAACTTCACGGCGTTGGAGACGAGGTTGCGCAGCACCTGCCGCAGACGCGAGTCGTCGGTGACCAGGTCCACCGGCACCCCGGGGGCCGTCCTGATCTCGAAGTCGAGGCTCTTCTGGGTGGTCAGGGGACGGAAGGTCGCCTCGACGTAGTCCAGCAGCCGGCGCAGCGGGACACGCTCCGGGGTGATGTCCATCTTGCCCGCCTCGACCTTCGACAGGTCGAGGATGTCGTTGATCAGTTGCAGCAGATCGGACCCGGCGGAGTGGATGATGCCGGCGTACTCCACCTGCTTCGGTGTGAGGTTGCGGGCCGGGTTCTGGGCCAGGAGCTGGGCGAGGATCAGCAGGCTGTTGAGCGGGGTGCGCAGCTCGTGGCTCATATTGGCCAGGAACTCCGACTTGTACGTGGACGCGAGGGAGAGCTGCTGGGCGCGGTCCTCCAGCTCCTGCCTGGCCTGTTCGATCTCCAGGTTCTTGGTCTCGATGTCATGGTTCTGTGTCGCCAGCAGCGCGGCCTTCTCCTCCAGCTCGGCGTTGGAGCGCTGCAGCTCCTCCTGCTGGACCTGGAGCTCCTCGGATCTGGCCTGGAGTTCGCCGGCCAGCCGCTGGGACTCGCCGAGCAGTTCGTCGGTGCGGGCGTTGGCCACGATGGAGTTGACGTTGACGCCGACGGTCTCCATCAACTGGTCGAGGAAGTCGCGGTGCACCTCGGTGAACGAGGTGACGGAAGCCAGTTCTATGACGCCGAGCACCTGGTCCTCGACGACGATGGGCAGGATGATCAGGCCCTGCGGCTGTGTGGACCCGAGGCTGGAGGAAATGGTCACGTAGCCGGCGGGCAACTGGTCGACGGCGATGGTGCGGCGGCTGCGGGCCGCCTGGCCGACCAGGGTGCGGCCCAGGGCGAACCGGGTGGGGCGCTCGGTCTCGGCCGGATAGCCGTAGGAGCCGATGAGCGTCAGCTCGGTGCCGTGGGACTGGTCCTCGGCGAGGTAGAAGGCACCGTACTGCGCGCCGACCAGCGGGGTCAGTTCGTCCATGACCAGTTCCGCGACGACGACCAGGTCCCGCTGCCCCTGCATCAGACCGGAGATCCTGGCGAGGTTGGTCTTGAGCCAGTCCTGGTCCCGGTTGGCCCGGGTGGTCTCGCGCAGGGACTCCACCATCGAGTTGATGTTGTCCTTGAGTTCGGACACCTCGCCGGAGGCCTCGACCGTGATGGACCGTGTCAGGTCTCCCTCGGCCACGGCGCTGGCGACCTCGGCGATGGCGCGCACCTGCCGGGTCAGGTTCCCGGCGAGTTCGTTGACGTTCTCCGTCAGCCGCTTCCAGGTGCCGGAGACGCCCTCGACCTCGGCCTGGCCGCCGAGCCGGCCCTCGCTGCCCACCTCACGGGCCACGCGGGTGACCTCGGCGGCGAAGGAGGAGAGCTGGTCAACCATGGTGTTGATGGTGGTCTTCAGTTCGAGGATCTCACCGCGCGCGTCGACGTCGATCTTCTTCGAGAGGTCTCCGTTGGCGACGGCGGTGGTGACCTGGGCGATATTGCGGACCTGGCCGGTCAGATTGTTCGCCATCGAGTTGACGTTGTCGGTGAGGTCCTTCCAGGTGCCCGCCACGTTCGGCACATGGGCCTGGCCGCCGAGCCGGCCCTCGGTGCCGACCTCACGCGCCACGCGCGTCACCTCGTCCGCGAAGGCCGAGAGGGTGTCGACCATCGTGTTGATCACTCCCGCGAGCGCGGCCACCTCGCCCTTCGCCTCGACGGTGATCTTCTGCGACAGATCGCCCTTGGCCACGGCCGTCGCCACCTGGGCGATGGAACGCACCTGCCCCGTCAGGTTGGACGCCATGACATTGACGTTGTCCGTCAGGTCCTTCCAGGTCCCCGAGACGCCCCGCACGGTCGCCTGGCCGCCCAGATTGCCTTCGGTGCCGACCTCGCGCGCGACCCGGGTGACCTCGTCCGCGAACGCGGAGAGCTGGTCGACCATCGTGTTGATGGTCTCCTTCAGCTCCAGGATCTCCCCGCGCGCGTCCACCCTGATCTTCTGCGACAGATCGCCCTGGGCGACGGCCGTGGTGACCTGGGCGATGGAACGCACCTGCGCGGTGAGGTTGTCGCCCATCACATTGACGGACTCCGTCAGGTCCTTCCAGGTGCCCGAGACACCCTTGACATCGGCCTGGCCGCCGAGCCGGCCCTCGGTGCCGACCTCACGGGCGACCCGGGTGACCTCGTCGGCAAACGCGGAGAGCTGGTCGACCATCGTGTTGATGGTGTTCTTCAGCTCCAGGATCTCGCCGCGGGCCGTCACGGTGATCTTCTGCGAGAGATCGCCCTTGGCCACGGCCGTCGCCACCTGGGCGATCGACCGTACCTGCGCGGTGAGATTGCCCGCCATGAAGTTGACGGAGTCGGTCAGGTCGCGCCAGGTGCCGGAGACGCCCTTGACGTCCGCCTGGCCGCCCAGTATCCCCTCGGTGCCCACATCGCGTGCCATCCGGGTGACCTCGTCGGCGAACGACGACAACTGGTCGACCATGGTGTTGATGGTGTTCTTGAGTTCGAGGATCTCACCGCGGGCGTCGACCGTGATCTTCTGCGAGAGATCGCCCTTGGCCACCGCGGTCGTCACCTGGGCGATGTTGCGTACCTGGTCGGTGAGGTTTCCGGCCATGAAGTTGACGGAATCGGTCAGGTCACGCCATACCCCGCCGACTCCGGGCACCTGTGCCTGGCCGCCGAGGCGTCCCTCGCTGCCGACCTCGCGTGCCACCCGGGTCACCTCGTCGGCGAACGCGGAGAGCTGGTCGACCATCGTGTTGACGGTGTTCTTCAGCTCCAGGATCTCCCCGCGGGCGTCCACGTCGATCTTCTGCGAGAGATCGCCCTTGGCCACCGCGGTGGCCACCTGGGCGATGTCACGGACCTGTGTCGTGAGATTGCCGGCCATCGCATTGACGGAGTCGGTCAGATCGGCCCAGGTGCCCGAGACCCCGGGTACCTCGGCCTGCCCGCCGAGGGTGCCCTCGGTGCCCACCTCGCGGGCGACCCTGGTCACCTCCGACGTGAACAGCGCGAGTTGATCGACCATGCCGTTGAAGACCGTGGCGATCTCCCCGAGCAGACCGTCGGCCTCGTCGGGCAGCCGGGTGCCGAAGTCGCCGTCGCGCACCGCGGTCAGCCCCGCCAGCAGTCCCCGCAGCTCCGGCTCCCCGACCGCTCCGGCAGCACGCGCGGCCTTGCCGCGCGTCACCGGCTGAGAAGCGCCAACCGTCATATCAGCCATGCTCCCTCTCGTTTCGCCACCCCGCGACGGCCGACCGGGCCCTCGCGCATTGCCCGCACGGATGGTGGAACCCACCGCCCGACCAGCGGCCTCGACCTCGTCGGACCCTCCCCGGGAACGGCACCGCACCACCATGGATTGAGGCTAGCCGAAGCGCGACACGCCGAATGATCAGCGTATGGTTTTCGCGGTCCCGGCGTACAGCGCACACCGATCGGATCGGCCGTTCGGCCGACGACAGGACCCGCCCCTGACGACGGCACGGTGGAGGGTGCGAGATTTCGACGCGGCGCCCAGGACGGCTCGCCGGCTCGAACAGCGGCCCTGGTCCTGGGTACTCCGGCGTGCTCAGTCCGGACACTACCCCACCAGGAAAACAAACCAGTTCGTTTGACCGTGTCGAGGTTCACCCGGACCGTCCGGCGCGCCTCCAGGCCATGACGACCGGCCCCGCACCGGTGGAACAATCCCCGACAGAAGGCGCATTCTGGAATTCCGCCCCCTCGGACGCCCGACCGGGAGCCTCCAGGAAGGATGACGGGATATGGCCGTTATCTCACGTGGTTTTCATGGAAGGCGTCCCGATTCGGGACGGAAACTACCGCCGGGTCAGTACGAGACCTTTGATTTCCCCGTTCTCTCCGCCGGTCCCACGCCCCGTGTACGCCGCGAGGACTGGGAGTTCACCATCACATCCGAGACCGGTGAGCGGCATGCCTGGGACTGGGCACGGCTGACGGCTCTGCCGACGCAGACTCCCACCGTGGATCTGCACTGCGTCACCAAGTGGTCGAAGTTCGGCACCACCTGGGAGGGCGTGTCGCTGGACCTCCTGCTGGCGGACGTGGAGACGGCCGCCGGCTTCGCGCTCGTCTTCTCGTACGGCGGCTATACGACCAACCTGCCGCTGGAGGACCTCCTCGACGGAAAGGCCTGGATCGTCCACACCTACGACGGAGCCCCGCTGGCCCCGGAACACGGCGGTCCCGTCCGGCTGCTGGTTCCTCATCTCTATCTGTGGAAGTCGGCGAAGTGGGTGCACGGGATCCAGTTGACGGAGGAGGACGATCCGGGCTTCTGGGAGAGCGCCGGCTACCACGACTACGGAGACCCATGGCGCGAGCAGCGGTACCGAGGCGACTGAAGGGCCGTCTGCGCTGGAGCGTGGCGGAGCTCGTGGAGCGGCGGTCCGAAACGCCCACGGCGCTGACACTGGCCTTCACCGTGCCCGGCTGGCCCGGCCATCTGCCGGGGCAGCATCTCGATCTGCGGCTGACGGCCGAGGACGGCTACAGCACCCAGCGCAGCTACTCCCTGGCCTCCGCACCGGACGGCGACCGGATCGAGCTCACGGTCCAGCGCGTGGAGGACGGCGAGGTCTCCCCCTATCTGACGGACGACCTGGCGATCGGTGATCAGGTCGAGGTACGCGGTCCGGTCGGCGGCTGGTTCGTCTGGCGGCCGGAGCAGACGGAGCCGGTCCTGCTGGTGGCCGGGGGATCCGGCCTGGTGCCCCTGATGGCGATGGTCCGGGTGCGCCGGGCGACGGGGAACCGGGTGCCGTTCCGGCTGCTGTACTCGGTACGGGACTGCGAGGACCGTATGTACGTGCCGGAACTGCGTCGCGGTGATCCCGGGCTCGACACCACGTTCCTTTACACGCGCTCCGCGCCGTCCGGCTGGCCCCGGCGGGCCGGGCGGCTGACGCGGCAGGACCTCGTCCGCTGGGGATGGCCGGCCGAATCCGAACCGGCCTGTTACGTCTGCGGGCCCACCGGCTTCGTCGAGGCGGCGGCCACGCACCTGGTGGTCACCGGCCACGCCCCGGAACGTATCCGCACCGAACGCTTCGGCCCGAGCGGAGGATGACATGGACCGGACTCCAGGCCGGACCTGGCACGGAGAGCCCGTGGAGTACGCGTACGAGGACGGCAACGCGCTGGCGGGACCGCTCTCCGAGATCTTCGCGGTCGACCTGACGAGCGCCGTCAGCCGCTGCGCGCACTGCGACAGCACGGGCCCGGTGGCGGGGCTGCGCGTCTACCGGCGCGCACCGGGGCTGGTCGCCCGCTGTCCCGACTGCGGCGAGGTGATCATGCGGCTCGTCCACGGACCCGACAGCACCTGGCTCGATCTGCGGGGAGCCACCACGCTCAGAATTCCCCTCAGCCCCTGACCCCGCCCGCCCCTTGGCCTCGGCCTCGGCCCTGCCCGTCCGGCCCTGTCCCCTGTCGCCTGTCGCCTGTCGCGTGTCGCCTGTTCCCGGTCCCCTGTCCCTGGTCCCTCACCTCGGCGAAGACGCCTCCGCCCGTACGGGGGTCAGTCCCGGAAGGTGCCGATCGGGAGCAGCGGTGCCCAGTCCCGGATCGGCCAGTTCCACATGCCCTGCTCGTTCATGATCGTTCCGGTGGCGCGGTGGACGGCCGCGCTCGCCGTCACCTCGGTGCCGTCCAGGGACGCGAGCACCCACTGCGCGAACTGGTCCCCCACCGGGGTGTCCCCGTACTCCCCCACCGTCGCCAGGATTTCGGTGGAGCCCCTGGCCAGGGCCAGGGTGGCGATGCTGACGGGATCGGTCATGGCCTGGCCGGGCACCCCGGCTCCCCAGCAGGTGATCAGATAGAGCCGCACGGGCGGAGTGGCGACCAGCACGTCGGAGGGGAGCAGCCAGGTCCCGGTGTCCAGTTCGAGATAGTGACCCGGCCCCTCCGACAGCCGGCCGTGACACACCATCACCACCGTGTGTGCCCCGTCACCGAGGCTGCTCTTGGCCTGCCATGCCTCGGGCGGCGTCTCGAAGGTCCACCGGGGGTCCTCCCGCAGCGCGGTCATGTCGAGGCTCTCCATCACCGGGCTGCGCCAGAAGCAGGTCGGCCGGTCGACCGGACGGGCCGGACCGCGCCCGCGCAGAACGCGCTGGAGGACCAGCGAGGGGCAGACGACGTACTCGACCGCCTGGCCGAGGACCAGGCCGGTCCTGAGCGGGACGGCTCCCCACGGGATCAGCCACAGGTCCCCGACCGGCAGAAGGAGCAGCCGGGAGGCGTCGCCCCCGGCCATCGCCTCCCGCAGCGGGGCGGGCAGCAGACCGGCCAGGGCCGTCAGCCGTTCGGGCCGCAGCTCAGCGCGTTCCTGGCTGTCCTCCCGCAGTACGGCCAGGACCCTCAGGCACGCGGCGGACAGTTCTACGGTGTCGATGTGGACGGACCCGTCCTGGCCGCGCCAGAGGCGGTGCAGCAGCCGTTGGTCGACGGGATCACGCACCAGTTGGAGGGCATGGCACCCGGCGGGCAGCATGGCCAGCAGATCGGCTCCGTCGTCGGCGGGCGGCAGATACATCGCCGCGAGCAGGTCGTCGACGGCCTCCTCGGCGGGTTCCCGCAGTCCGCCCCGCAGTCCCACCGCGCCGAGCATGCGGCTGATCCGCTCCTGGCGCGAGATGCCCGGGGGAAGCCGCATCCCGCCCGTACCGGCCGGGCGGCTCTCCGCGATCCACCGTTCGTCGGCGCTGACCACGATGTGCTGAAGGAGGGTCAGATGGTCGGTCACGCCGGGAGGTATCGCCGCCTCGGCCAGCCCGGCCAGCCGCCGGCCGGCGAGGCCGTCGGCCACGACGGCGAAGGCCTCGGGGTTCCCCTCCGACACCGCGGCGCGCAGCGCCAGCGCGTACACCCCGGCGAACCGGCCGCGGTACTCCTGCTGGGCCTCGGCGTCACGGTTCGCCGCCCGGTACTCCTCGATCGCGAAGACCGCGTCGACCCGGTCCCGCAGCGCCTCCTCGGCCCGGCCCAGCCGCTCATGGCTCTCGGCGAGCTTCGCCAGCGCCGTGCACACCCCGAGGAGGTCGCCCTCCTCGCGGTAGGCGGCCACGGCCTCTCCGAACAGCCCGGCCGCCGCGGGCCAGTCCGCGCGGCTCCTGGCGAGCCGGGCGAGATTCTGCGCCGCGTGGGCCCTCGCGCCGCTCAGACCGCGGTCGACGGCGATGGAGTGCGCGGCGCGGAACTGCACCTCCGCCAGGTCCGGGTCTCCCGCGTCGAGCAGGATGTCGCCGAGACCTTCCAGAACATTGGTCATGCCCACGGCGTCGTTGTCCTCGGCGAAGTGCCGCGCGGCCCTGACGAGCCAGTCCCGGGCGAGGTCGATACGGCCGGTGCGGTGGTACAGCGCGCCGAGACGTTGGGCGGTGTGCGCCTGACCGGTCAGGCTGCGCACCCGGCGGAACAACTCGTGGGCCCGCTCATAGGCTTCGAGTGCCTGGGCCGTGGCGCCCGACCGCTCGTCGCACTCGGCCAGGCCCTGGACGGCACCGGCGAGGCAGACCTGATCGTCCAGGGCCCCGGCCAGCTCGCGCGCCTGAGCGAACAGTGCCGTGGCCCGTACCACCGAGTGGTGTCCCAGCGACAGATGGCCCAGCGGGATCAGTGCCCGCAGGGTGCCGAAGCGATAGCCGGCTCCCTCCGCGGTGCGCAGGGCCGTCTCGTACTCCTCGACCGCCTGCTCGACCTGGTTGCGGGCGCGGTGGACATCACCGAGCCCGACGCGCGCGTTGGCCACCGCGACGGCGTCGGAGCGGCTGTCGGCGAGCGACTCCCGGAACAGCTCCGCCGCCCGGTCGAAGTCCCCGGTGCGGATGGCGTCGTCGCCTTCGGTCTCGATGACGAGCACCCGGTTCCATGCCGCGAGATCCGGTCCCGACTCCACCGGTGGGGCAGGGACCGGTCCGGCCTCCGCCCGTTCCTCACCGGTGTGCGTACGCTCCTCGCCGGTGTGCTCACGCGCGGTGTCGAGGAGCTGGCGGTAGCGGCAGCGCAGGGCGATCGGGCCCGGCGGAGGCTCGGCGGCCAGGGCCCGTACGGCTTCGGGGTCGCCGCCCCGCCAGGCCGCGAAAAGGGCACCCGCCAGCCGGTGTGCGGTGATGTCACCCCGGTAGGAGTCGCCCCCACCCGTGGACGCCCGCGGCCGCTCGTGCTCGCCCTCTCCCTCTCCCTCTCCCTGAACGGTCACTCACCGTCCTCCGGAACCCGCCGGCCGTCGGCGGCGGGGCGTGGGCCTCCCAGCCTGCCCGGCAGGATGCCGTCCAGCCGCAGTCTCGTGTACGGGGGCGCCGCGTCGCGGGCCTGCCCGGACGCCGCAGGCGCCGGTGCGGCCGGCGGCTCCGTGCCGTGGGGGGTGGTGGCGGTCCCCCGGGCGGCGGTGGCGTCGAAGGGATTGCGCAGCCGCAGCACCGGGCCGTCCCCGACGGGGACCCCCCGGCTCGTGAAGTACTCCTTCGCCGCCCGGCACGCGAGCCGCACGAACCACCACCGCAGTCGCGGGCCCATGTCCTCGAAGGTCGTGAATCGCAGCGCGGTGGCGGCGAGGGCGAGCACGTACTGCTCGTGCCAGGCATCGGACCAGTTCCTCTTCGCCACGGCGCGCAGGGTGGAGTGGAAGACCGAGTGGATCAGACCGGCCAGCAGCGGATCCTGGCGCGGGTGGGCCTCACGGTGGGCGCGTGGGATGTCGTCGAGCAGGGCCTCGCGCTGATCCGGCGACAGGCTCGGCCAGAAACGCGCGACGGCCGAGAGCAGCAGGGTGAGCTGATCCCTGGCCAGCGGGGCGGAGGCGGAGTACGTGGACAGATCGATGAGCCGGAAACTCTTCGGGTCGGCACCGCGGTCGTCCACCAGCAGGAAGATGTTCCCGAGATGCAGATCGCCGTGGCCGTGGCCCTCCAGCACCCGGATCTTCCGCTCCGGCAGCCGTGGGTGCCCCAGGGCCAGCAACACGGGGTTGGGCATGGCCTCTTCGCCGTCCGCCGTGCTCACCCACAGGACGGAGCGGTCGTCCAGACCGAACGCCGTCGCCCAGCGGTCGACCGAGCCCTTCCCGCTCAGCGGATGGTGCAGTTCCCGGTGGGCGAAGGCGGCCACGGGCACCGGTGCCCCGGACGTGCGGACAGTGGTGTTCCACTCGGTGGCGATGCTGTGCGAGACCGCCGTACAGAGCGCGACGACGGCTTCGGCGTCGTCCTTCGGCGACAGCGTCGACGCGGGGCGATGACGGGTCGTACCGCCCGCGATGTCCTGGAAGTAGACCGCCTTCGCGCCACCCACCGGGACGGCCCCGAAACGGAGTTGGACCAGACGCCGCGCGGCGAAGCGGGGCGGCGCGTCCGCGACGGCGGCCCGGTGGGCCTTGATCTCCCGGCGGTCGGCGGCGGGGACGATCTTGGCCACGAGGTTCCAGTCCCCCTCGGCCCGCGCGTAGGAGTTCATGCCGCCCACGACGACCGAGAAGACGAGGGCGTCGGTGTAACCGGTGGCCTTCCAGGGGTCGTCGGGGAGTGCGACCGTACCTCCGTCGTCATCGGCCCAGAGGGCCAGCGCCTCGGCGACGTCCCGATGCCCCGGCCCGAGGAAGTCGGCCAGCGCGTCGGCACCGGTGTGAGGGGGAACTGCGGTCATGCCGTCTCCACGTCGTTCGGTCCGCACGGAGCGCTTCAAGTCTGTCACGCCCGGCTCCCCCCGGTTCCCCCCGGCACGATCCAAACGAAAGGCCCTAGGCTCGGCGGACATGCGCGGAGGAGACCGATGACGAATGTTCCTGACGGCCGGCCGGCGTCGGCCGAGCCGGAGATCGCCGGGCGCGAGGGGCTCTACACCCGGATTCCGGTGGCGGGAAGAGACAGCAGGCTGGAGCTCCAGAGCGAGATCGAGTTCGGCAGGGCGACGGTGATCGCGCCGGACGCCTACACCGTGGACCAGTTCGCCGCCCAGGTCGACCGTGACCGCTGGGACTACTCCTACGTCTGGTTCCCCTTCGACCTGCGGCCGTTGGAGCACGGGTACTACGAAAGCGTCCGGATCACCACGACGTTCGTCGAACCCGACATCATCGCGAAGTATCTGGCACCGTCCCCCGGCAGCAAGGACGTCGAGTTCGAGGGGCGGGCCACCGTCTGGGGACTGGGGATGCCGACCATGAGCTGGGAGCTGGAACCCCCGGAGGGCGGCGAGCGGCTGCGCCCCCAGGGACACCATGTCGTCTGTCTGCTCCAGCGGCCCAGGGCGGTGGAGACGACGGATGTGGTGATCGAGGTGGCGGCGACCGTCGTGCGTACGGTGGTGGTGCGTCAGGTGCGCAGGGCCGCGACGAAGAAGCCCTGCCGCTACCGGCTCTCCTTCACCGAGGGCACCTTCGTCCGTCTGCCGGGCTGATGCCGGGAAGCGCGCACCACGTGGGCGGGCGTGGACCATGGGGTAATCAGAAGTCGTCCGATCGTGCCCGGAGCAGGTGGTGGTGATGGACTCCCTCGCACGGCCCGGTGGCACGGCGCCCGAAGGGAACAGCTTCGGCGCCGAGTTACGCAGGATGCGCCAGGCCGCGGGTATGTCGCTCGGTCGGCTCGCGGCCGCGGCGAACTACAGCAAGAGCCAGCTCAGCAAGGTCGAGAACGGGGTGGCGCGCCCCCACCACGACCTCGCCCGGGCGTGCGATCTGGCGCTCGGTACGGGAGACGCCCTGCGCAGGCTGCTTCCCGGGCCACGGGAGGACGGCCGCCGCTCCCGTCCGCGCACCGAGGGTTTCTTCTCCGGGCTGCCCCGGGAGACCCCCCATTTCACCGGGCGCGAGGACGAGTTGACGAGGGTGGTCGATCTGCTGGCGCCGCCGGTACGGCCGGGCCCCTCCCCTCGTATCTGTGTCCTGCACGGGATGCCCGGCGTCGGGAAGACGGCCCTGGCGGTACGGGCCGCCCATCGGCTCCGTCCGCTGTTCTCCGACGGGTGCATGTTCATCGATCTCCATGGCTACACACCGCAGATGCGTCCCGTCCCGGCCATGGACGCCCTGGACCGCTGTCTGCGCAGGCTCGGGGTGTCGGGCGAGCACATACCCCGGCATGTCGACGACCGGGCGGGACTGCTCCGGGACCGGCTGGCGAACCGGGACATGCTGCTGATCCTGGACAACGCGGCGGAGGCCGCCCAGGTCGAGCCGCTGCTGCCCGCCACCGCGGCCTGTGCCGTACTGATCACCAGCCGCGGCCGGCTGGCCGCGCTGGACGACGCCGACCGGGTCGGGGTGGACGCGCTGTCCGTGGACGACGCGATCACGCTCTTCCGCTCGGTCAATTCGACCGGGGTGGCCGATCCGACCGTCGATCTGATCGTCCGGCGGTGCGGCCTGCTGCCCCTGACGATCCGGGTGGCCGCCGCCAGGTTCGCGGACCATCCCGACGCCGAGCTGGCCGCGTTCGCGGAACGGCTGGCCACCGACGGGGCGAGCAGACTGAGTGAGCTCGACGACGGCGAGCGCGCGGTCCTGGACATGTTCGAACCCTCCGTACGTACGCTGACGCCCCCGCAGCGGGCCGCCTTCACCGCGCTGGCCCGGCATCCGGGCGCCGACTTCGACGTACCGGCCGTGGCCGCGATGACCGGTACCACGCGTTCCGCCGCCGACGCGGCCCTCGACCGGCTCGCCGACGCGCATCTGCTCATGCGCGGACCGGACAGACGGTTCCGGTTCCATGACCTCCTCCGTGAGTACGCCGTGGGCCTCTCGGCGTCCCGGGACCTCGAAGCGCCGCGCCGGCTGGCCGACTTCTACGCGACGACCGCCCGCCGGGCGGACCGCCGTATCGCACCGCACCGCTACCACCCGCCGCCCGGCCCCGCGCGGTCCGCCGACGGCGGGCCGGAGATCGCCCTGGACACCAGGGACGCGGCGGTGCGGTGGATGACCACGGAGTTCGACAATCTGGTGGCCGTCTGCCGGCTGAGCGGTGAGCTGGGCCTCGACGAGCACTGCTGGCGGATCGCCCACGCGCTCCAGGGCTTCTCCTTCCTCACCAAGACATGGGACGCCTGGAGGTCGGCGCACTCGACCGGACTCGCGGCGGCGCGGCGGATCGGTGACGGCGAGGCGGAGGGGTATCTGCTCAACGGCCTCGGTCTTGTCCACCTCGAACGCCATGAGGTGGACCGGGCGGTGGAATCGTTCCGTACCGCGTACGCCAGGTTCGAGGCCCTCGGCGACGAGCGGGGGCTGAGCAACACCACGGGGAACTGGGCCTGGGTCCACCACCACCTGGGCGACTACGAGGAGGCGCTGCGCGCGCACCACCGCGCCCTGCGGTTCCAGGTGCGGGCCGGAACGCCCGTCGCCGCGGCCGTCATCCTGCGGGGCATCGCCGTCGCCGAGGTGGGGCTGGGCCGGTTCGACGCCGCAGTCGGGCATCTCACCGAGGCCCTGAGCACCTTCGACGAGCACGATCTGCCCTTCGACCGGGCCATGGCACTCAACTGCCTCGGGGAGACGCACCAGCACCGGGGGGAGCCACGACCGGCGGCGGAGGCGTATCGCACGGCCGTCGAGACCAGCCGGGCGTGCGGCAGCCGGTACGAACTGGCGCGTGCGCTGGAGGGGCTGGCCTCGGTGGCGGACGACCGGGGTACCGCCGTCGACTGTCTGGAGCAGGCCGTCTCGCTGTACGCGGAGCTGGGTGCCCCGGAGGTCTCGCGGGTCCGGCTGGCGCTCGGTACCGCCCCTTGACCGTCGGCCGCTGCTCCTTCCCCTGCCCCTTCCCCTTCCCCGGTCGGTGTGTTGTCGACGCCGGTGTATTCCCCGGTCGCCGGTGTGTTCCATGACGCCGTGTGTTGCGCGACGCCGGTGTGTTCCATGACACCGTGTGTTGCGTGACGCCGGGGTGTTCCACGACTCCGGTGTCTCCCGGGCCGTCCGCCGGTGTTTCCCGGGCCATCCGTTTCGGCAACGGGAAACGCGTTGTCGCGCGTCCGAGGGGTTCGCATGATGGGCTCACTGTCCCGCCCGTCTCGCAGGGAGCGGAGTCGTCATGCCATCCCCCTTCACCCGACCCGCCGGGGTCGTCCCGGCCGCCCGACCGGTGGTCCCGCACGGTCCGACGGCCGCGAACCGGCCACCGGACGCACGGCTGCGCCACGATGTGGAGAGCCTTCTCGAAGAGACCGGCGACGCGCTGCGGGACGAGGGCACGCCCTGCCACGTCCTGGACGCGTCGGGAACCGCCGATGACCCGGTGTCCCCCTGGACGCTGTTCCGCTCGGCCCTGGCGGCCTCGGCGGTCTGTGCCCTCCAGCGGGGAGAGTCCGCGGACGACTGGGCCCGCCGGCAGAACAGACGGTGGGGCGCCCCCGGCGCCGTCGGAGCCGCGCTGGCGAGCGCGGAAACCGACCCGGAGGGCGTCTGGAAGGACCTGGCGGCCCTCCCCCTCGGTCCTGCCCTCCCCTCCGGTCAGGGGGTGGGTACCGCGCCGCACAGCCTGTCCAGGGATCCCCGCACCGACATACCGGCGGCGCCCGCGCGGTCGGCCTGCCCCACCTGGGCGGGCATCGGTGATCTCGACCTCGCGCTGCGGCTCGCCCCGGACGCGGGCCGGACGGTCGGCGCCTCGGCGAAGATCATGATCCTGCTGCCCGTCGGGCAGCGTGGCGCGCATATGAGCAGACTTCAGGAGGCCGTGATCTCCTGTGAACGCGAGACCTTCCCCTCGGTCCTGGCCGGTGCCCGGCGGATGGCTGTCGAGGTGCTGCGCACCCAGCCCGCCACCGCCGCCACGGTCGTGGTGCGCGGCCGGCGCAAACTCCCCACCGTCGCCCGTCACTCCGGCAGACCGTCCGCCGTTCTGGTGGATGTCGAGTCCGAGTCCCGTGTCACCGCGACGGGAGGTGACACGGCGAGGGTGTCGCTGACCGTGGGGATCATGACGGCGTGCCCGTGCACCCTGCGTTACTCCCGGCTGCGGGCGGAGGAGGTGGTGGGCACCGAGGCGGCGGACCGGCTCCCGCCGACGTTCAGCCACTCCCAGCCGGGCCGGCTGACCGTGACGGCCGCTGGTCCGCGTGCGCTCCTGCCCGCGGAATCCGTGCTGTTCGATGTGTGTGCCCAGGTGGCCCACCTGCGGGAAGCCGTGCTCAAACGTCCCGACGAGCATGATCTCGTCGAACGGTCCCACCGCAGGCCGCAGTTTACCGAGGATCTGTGCCGCGGCGCCGCGGCGGCCCTGGCCTCCCGGGTGGACGGAGAAGTGCGGGTGCGTGTCACCACACGGCTGCTGGAGTCGATCCACCCGCACAGCGCGGAGGCCGAGGTCGAGGGCCCCGCCGCGTCGTTCTGGGAGGAGGGCGGACCGGATGCGGACCGCTGACCTGGGGTCCGCCGCCCGGGAAGTGACACTCCGGGGCTGGGCGGTCTTCCACGACGAGGACGTGGCCGACGGTGACACGGCGGCGATGAACACCATCGCCCGCGCGTGCGGCAGACCGTCCGCGAGGGACGGGGGGCCGCTCTGGCCGGTGGCCCCACGCGCCGCCACGGGCACCTTCTCGGTGACCAGTGCCGCCACGGGGCTGCACACCGACGCGCAGTACCACGAGCGGCCGGAGTCACGTTTCCTGTTGTTCTGCGTCAGACCGGCGGAGTGCGGCGGCGGTCTGAGCCGGCTGCTGCGCACCGCGGACCTGCTCGACGGCCTGTCGGAGACCGGGCTCGACGAGAACGACACGGCGCTGCTGGAACGCGGCCTCTGGCGCTGGCGGACTCCCGAGGTCTTCCGCCCCGCCGCACGTGCCCCGAGCGGCGCGCATCCGGTCATCGGCCGTCGCGGGAGGCTGCGTTGGCGGTACGACAACCTCGTCACCACGGAGAACGGCCTCGCCGGGACCGCCCGGCGGTTCCACCGCCACATCGAGGACCACCCGGCCACCGAGACGGTGTCCCTCTCCGCCGGCGACGTGCTGTACTGCGACAACAGCCTTGTCCTGCACGGCAGAACCGCCTTCCGCGACCCCGGACGGCTGCTGTACCGGACACGGCTGTGGTGAGCCGCCGTACCGCGTTCTGGGAGCGGGCCGCGGAAGCGGCGGTGGACGTTCCCGCCGCCGGCGGCGAACGGGCCTCCTGGGTGACCCGGAATCTGGCCGAACTGGCGCTCATGATGGAGGTGGCCGACGGACCGGTCGAGCTGCTCGACCGGGTCACCGGGCAGTCGGACCTCCGGGGCGCGGATCCCCGGTTCGCCACACGGCTGCGCCTGCTGCGCTCACGCCGCGGTGAGGTGCCCGGCTGGTATCCGGAGGGCACCCGCGTACGCGCGGGGCGGGGACCGCTCTCCCCCCGGTCCCGGGGCGCCTGCGAGATCCTGCTCCGTTTCGCCGCGCGGCTGCACGGCGGCCCCGCCGGCACCGAGACCGCGACGGGCGCGCGGGAGGAGGTGAGCGCTCTTGAGGGCGGTGGAGCGGCCGCCGTCGCGCGCCGGGCACGGTGGCGGCCCCTGCCCTCCTCCGCGGTCGGGCACTGCGTCGTACCGGTGGACGTCCCGGCGACCGCGCTGTGGCGGGCCTGGATGACCCTGCCGGACCGGGGCATCGTCCGTGTCGTCGCCGACGAGCGCCTCAGCCGGGAGGACATGGATGTCTGGTGGGGCGTTCATGACGGCACCCATCTCGATCATCTGGCGTCCTTCGGCACCGCCGGCCTCACTCCCGTGGAGTTCGGGCGGGGTCTTCTGGTCACCGAGGCACTGGCCATGGCCGCCGAACTGCTCGCCGCGGCGGAGGCGTTGGCGGACGGTGAGGGCGCGGTCCAGGCGTCCGTGCGCTCGGGGCTGGTCGAACGGGTGGCCAGAGTGCCCGTCGCCGCGAACCCGGCGCGGGCCCTGCTCCCGGAGGAGTCCGGTGCCGAGTTCGGACGGCTGCCGACCCTGGCACTCGCCTATGTGGTGGGCCCTCTCGACCTGCTGGCCACCGGGTTCCGGCACATTCTGATACCCCGTCAGGTCGCGGACGGCTTCCGCGACCGCTGGCACCGGGCCGAGCACGGCCATCCGGCCGTACGGGCACTGATCGAGCAGACCGACGAATGGTGGGCACGTCATGACCGGAGTTGAGCGGCTGTCCCTGAGCGGCGACAGCGACGTCCGGGCGCTCCTCGACGCGGCGGCGGCCGCCGCCTCGCCGCCCGGCGCGGTGGCGGTGAGCGGACTGGTCGCCGCCGTCGCCGCCGCCGTGGGCGAGGCGGGTGCCCCGGCACTGGCCGCGTCCTTCCGCCGGCTGACGGACCGGGCTCTGCGGGTCGCGGACCAGGACACGGAACACTACTGGGCCTCCCCGCCCGCCCCGGAGGCGACGACGGCCGGCCCCCGGGCGGTGGCGCGCGCGGCGGCGGCCGTCGCCGCGCTGGCGGGCTCGACGCGTACGGGCAATCGCGCGGACCTGGAAGCTGCCCGGCTGCTGGCGATCGGCGCGGCCGCGGCGGCCGAAGGCGTCGCCGCGCTGAACGCGAAGGGCCGGGCCGGTACGGAACCGTCGTCCCGGACCGGCCGGGTCCTCCTCGCGGCCGGATCCGTCGGCGCCCCGCCGATGCTCCGCGCCGAACGCGCGGCGCAGTGCCATGTCTTCGACGAACAGGGGCGTGACTGGTTCGACGCGACCTCGGGCATGTGGAACGTCCCCCTCGGGCACGGACATCCCGAGCCCGTCATCGGGCTGCTGCGGCAGAGTGCGCAACTCGCCGCGGTCAACCCGTTCCAGGCCGGCACCGCGATCGCCGACTCGGTCGCGGACACCCTGTTGCGCCTGCTGGACCGGCCCGACGCCTTCGTGTTCTTCGGATCGTCGGGCTCCGAGGTCGTGGAGGCCGCGCTGCGGTTCGGGCTCGCGGCGCTGCCGGCGGGCGCCCCGGTGTGGTCCCTGCCGTCGGCGTTCCACGGCTCGACCGCGGGAGCGGCGGGTCTTTCCGATCTCCCCCCGGTGTGGGGACCGCTTCCGGCCGCCGCCCGGCTGCCACGGGCCGCGCCCGCGCACGCGTGGTCGGCGCCCGGTCTGGCCTTCGTCGAACCGGTACGCGCCGCCGACCGGTGTCTGCCCCTGACACCGCGGACCGTGCGGGCGGTCCGTCGCTTCCAGCGGGCCGGCGGTCTCGTGGTCGTGGACGAGATCGCCGCGGGGCTCGGCCGGGCGGCCTGGCCGACGGCGGGCAGCGCCCTCGGGCTCCGGGCCGACATCACCCTTCTCGGCAAAGGGCTCGGCAACGGCGCCGCCCCGGTGTCGGCGATGGTCGTCGCACGGCATGTCGCGGAGAAGGCGACGGCGTCCGGTCCCCTGGACTTCGGTCACACGCACTCGAACCATCCCGCCTCGCTGGGCGCCGCCGCGGCCTGTCTGCGGGTGCTGGGTTCGCTCGACCTCCCGGCCAGGACGGCCGCGCTGGACGGTGTCCTCGGCCGCGCCGGGATCGGGACCACGGGTACGGGGTTCCTGCGCGCCGTGCACGGGCCGGTCCGGTCGCGGACCGAGGTGATGACGGCGCTGCGCGGGGCCCGTCTGCTCTGCCACGTCCCCAGCATGGTCACGGCCGTCGGCCAGTTGGTCCTGGCGCCTCCCCTCACCGCGACCGACGCCCAGCTCGACGATCTGGTGGACCGGGTACGGCGGGTCGCGGGTGCGCTGCGATGGTGAACCGGCGGGTACTCGTGGTGGGCGCCTCGTCCGGCCTGGGCGCCGCGCTGGCCGTGCTCCACCGGCGGGCGGGGGACGATGTGGCCGCGGTGGCCCGACGGGCCCGCCGGCTGGACGCGTTGGAGCGGTACGGCGCGTCCGACGGCGCGGGCCGGTGGGAGTCCGTGGAGCTCGACCTGCTCCGCGAGGACGCGGTGGGTCTCCTGCACGAGCGCTGGAACCGGTTCCGCGCGGGGCGGGCCGATGATGTCCCGTCCCTGGTGTATCTGGTGGCCGCGACCGGCGACGACTCGGACCTCGCCGCACTGGTCACGCTGAACTTCCGGCGGCCGGTGGAGCTGATCCGTGCGCTGGCCGCCCCCGGCACCACGATCGTGGCGATCTCGTCGCTGGCCGCGGTGGTCCCGTTCCCCGGGCTGGCGGCCTACTGCGCGAGCAAGGCGGCGCTGGAGGCCTGGGTCACCGCTCACCGCGAGGACCACGCAACCCCACTGGTCCTGGTACGGCCCGGGAAGTTCGACTCGGAACTCACCGGCGCCGCTTCCGGGTCCGACCCCGGCGCACTGCCGTGGGAGACGGCCCGTCGCGTCATGACGGGAGCGGGGGGACGCTCCGCGCTGATCACCCTGGGCGGCCGGCGGGACCGTACGGCGGCCCGGCTCGCTCCGCTGATCGGAGGCCGGCGGACGAGACGACTCGTACTGGACGCGGCGCCGCCGGGCCGGTGGGGCAGAGCGGTCCGCGGCGCGTGGACGACACGTTCCGCAAGCCGGGGGATCCTCCGATGAGCCGGCCCGTCACCACCGGCGCGGACATCCCACGGGGAGTACCGGGGCGCGCGATCCATGAGCGTCAGCTCGACGCCGACATGCTGCGTCTGCAACGCGCCGCCGCCGCCAACCACCGGCAGGGGCAGCGGGTCGAGGCGGTACGGACGGCCGTCGCGACCGCCCTGTCCATGGCCGGAGTCGTCGTCATGCTGACCGGCCGGGGGAGTACGGCACTGTCGATCGCCGGGTTCCTGTGGTTCCTCGTCTCCTCCGTGTTCCTCAAGCGGATCGCCTCGGCCACAGCGCTTCGGGGCGCCCTCCTCCAGGAGATGTTCGACACCACGCTCTTCCATCTGCGCTGGCGCACCACGGTGGCCGGCGCGCCCGTGCCCGACGCCGAGGTCCACCGGCTCGCGCACAGACTCCGGCCCGGCGGCGCCGTGGACCGACGGATCACGGAGGGCTGGTACAACCCGACCGGTGGTGTCCACCATCCCTACGACGTGTTCATCGCCCAGGAACAGAACCTCGCCTGGGACGCGCGGCTGCGCCGCCGCTACCACCGTCTGGTCCTTACGGCCGCCCTCGGCTGGAGCCTGCTCGGCCTCCTCGTCGGACTGGTCACGGGCGCGACCCTGTCCGGTGTCCTCCTCGGTTTCTTCGTCCCCTCGCTGGCCGCCTACCAGATCGCCCATGACATCTGGTCGACCCAGCAGCGCGTCACGGCCGAGCGCGGCCGGCTGGCCGAGATCGTCACCGCCGAATTGCGCGCGGCACGCGCGCGCCGGATCCCGGGCCAGGAGTGGCACCGGATGCGCGAGGTGGCCAGAGACGTTCAGGACGGGGTGCTGCGGACCCGGCTCGAAACGGCCCGGGTGCCGGAGTGGTTCTACCGCCGTTTCCGCGACAGTGACGAGCGCGACTTCGCGGCCTCGGGAGAAGGGCACCGGCGCCGGCTCGCGGACGGGGAAGGGTGACGGCCCGGCGCCCGGTCCCGGCTCCCCGCCCCGCTCCCCGCTCCCCGCTCCCCGCGGAGGGGAACATCGCGGCGTGCGCCGATCGGGCCGGGCCCGGCTCAGGGAAGGATCGAGTCGACGTATCCGCCGTCCACCCGCACGGCACCGCCCGTGGTGGCCGAGGCCTGGGCGGAGCTGAGGTAGACGGCCATGTTCGCGATCTCCTCCGGCTCGATCAGCCGGCGCAGCAGTGACTGCGGGCGGTGCTCGGCCATGAATGTCCGCTGGGCTTCGTCCCAGGGCAGATCGCGGTCGACCAGCTCGTAGACGAAGTCCTCGACGCCTCCGGTGTGGGTCGGCCCGGCGATCAGGGAGTTCACCGTCACACCGGTGCCGGCGGCGTCCTTGGCGAAACCGCGGGTGACGGCCAGCAGGGCCGTCTTGGACATGCCGTAGTGGATCATCTCCGCCGGGATGACCACGGCGGAGTCGCTGGCGATGTTCAGGATCCGTCCGAAGGAACGGTCCTTCATGGCGGGCAGATAGGCGCGGATCATCCTGACGGCGGCCAGGACGTTCACCTCGAAGTACCGGCGCCACTCCTCGTCACTGATGTCCAGGGCGTCAGCGGCGCCGAAGATCCCCAGATTGTTGACGAGGATGTCCACGTCCGGGACGGCTCGCGTGACCTCCCGTACGCCGTCCTCGGTGGTGAGATCGCCGACGGCGGCGATGAATGTGTCCACGCCCGTCTCCTCGCGCAGACGGGCGATGGCCGTGTCCACGGACTCCTGGCGGCGCCCGTTGACGGCCACCCGGGCCCCGGAGCCGGCGAGCCCCGCGGCGATGGCCCGGCCGATGCCCTGGGTGGATCCCGTGACCAGGGCGGTCCTGCCGGAAAGATCGATGATCACTGTGCCTCCTCGGACGCGGACAACGGGGAGCGGATCCGCTCGCACGTGTCGCGATGATCGACTTGACCCGGCGCCCAGCTTAACCAGCGGGCCGTCGTGGCACCCGCCACGTCCGGTCCGGTCCCGTCAGCCGGTGGGGAAGGACTGGTTGGCCAGCCGTACGCGTCCCCGGGCCACCGCCTTGCCGTCGGCGTCCGTGATGTGGACCTCCCACAGGTGCAGTGACCGCCCGATCTGCGCGGGCCTGGCCACCAGATCCAGTTCACCCGCCCGGACGGGCCGCAGGAAGTCCGTGAGGTTGTCGACGCCCACGGCGAACTGGCCGCGCTCCTCGACCACCGCCGAGGCGCCGAGACTCGCCGCGGACTCGATGGCGGTCGCCCACACTCCGCCGTGGACGACTCCCCACGGAGTGTGATGCCTCTCGTCGACGACGAGCCGGCCGCGCACCACACTGCTGGGGCCGTCCACCACGAGCTCCTTGAGTGTCAGCCCGGCGGCGGCGAGGAACGAGCCCTCAGGCAGGGGATACGTGTTTTCCTTGTCGGCACTCATATGTCGCGGTCCTTCTTGTCCAAGTGGCTCAGACATGTGTTTCCGGGAGATCAGCCGTGCAAGGGCAGTTCGACCGCGCCGAGTTGTACGAGGGCGGCCAGGATGTCCTCCACGAAGTCGGCCTCGACGATCTTTCCTTCGCTCAGACGGTAGAAGCCGACACCGTTCCAGCGGGCCTTCCTGCCGGTGGCGGGGACACCGAGGAACTCGCCTTCGTGCGTACCGCCGTTGGTGAAGTGCAGGATGACGGTGTCGCCGTCGGCGACGGTCCTGAGGACATCGAGGCGCATACCCGTGAAGGCGCGTCCGGCATGGGCGGCCAGCGACTCCTGGTACGCGGCGCGGCCGTGGATCTCACCGAGGCTGCCGCCCCGCCAGATCATGTCCTCGGCCCAGAGCTCCTCGACCGCGTCGAAGTCGCCTCCGTTGACACACTCCTCGATGAAGCGGTGGACGACGGCGATGTTCTCCTGTGCGCTCATGGAGCACCTCTCTTCCTGGGGACACGGGGCAGGGGGCGGGGGCAAGGAACGGCGCGGGGCGCCGCGAGATCGCCCGACCACTTTCGACCAACCGGATAGTTGAATAGAAACAGCAGCCCGGTCCGATTGTCAACTATCCGGTTAGTCCGGCTCGAGGCCCGCCGGACCGGAATTGTCCACTACCTAGTTAGTTGATACCATCGGGTGTATGCGAGGAGACTCACGTGCGACCCGAGAGCGACTGATCAAGGCCGCGACCCAGGAGTTCGCCGCCCATGGCATCGCCGGAGGGCGCGTGGAGCGCATCGCGAAGGCGGCCCGGTCCAACAAGGCGCAGATCTATCACTACTTCGGAAGCAAGGAAGCCCTCTTCGACGCGGTCTTCGACGCCCTCGTCGTCCAGGCCACACAAGAGGTCACGATGGACCCCACCGACCTGCCCGGCTACGCCGGCCGACTGTTCGACGGCTACGAGCGGATGCCGGAGGTGTCACGCCTGGCCGCCTGGTACCGGCTCGAGCGTGCCGAACAGCACGGCCCGATCCGGTCCATCGTCGACAGCAGCCTCGACAAGATCGACGCCATCGGGCGGGCACAGAAGGAGGGGAAGCTCCCCGATCGCTTCTCGCCGGCCGAGCTGCTCACCCTCACCCTCACGCTCGCCGCGACATGGACGGCCCAGACACCGGAGTACCACTCCGTGGCGCGCGGGAGCGGTTACGCCGGCCGCCGCCGGGTCATCACCGACGCCGTCGCCGCGCTCCTCCGTCCCTGAGGGCTGTCCCCGGGCGTGTCGCCCAAGCCCCCGGCCCTCGGCGGGCGCGCGACAACACCTACGGCGCTCCCCTTGCCGACACACCACTCGACACGCGCCCCGCGCGTCCGACTGCGCCTCTTCCGCATACGTCACCACTGCCCGTGAAGTGGTCTCATTTATCGGCTCTTCACTTGTGCGCCGTGAGTACACCCTTATTTCGCCCGCCGTACCCTCACCCAAACAGGTGACTTCACGACAAAGGCCTTGCTGTGAGCATCACTCAGATGGATGACTGAGGGTTCCGCAACGGCGGACGCATGAATCCTCGGACAGAGGCGAACCGACACCTGATCGTGTAGCAGTTGATGCCCGCTCAGGATGTGTTCCTCAATGGCTTCACGTGCGACGCAGGAGTCTTTGAACCGCTACCTGACGTCGACGCGAAGCCATCGAGTCCCCACAGTGGACACGAAATCCGACTCGCCCCGAATCCGGGGACGCATGCGAGTGCGAACAGCCCTACCACTGCTCGGAAATGTACCGCATTCCGAGCGAGGAGGAATCTCTCATGCCAATCAGCCCGAACCAAGGGTCCAGCGGCGGCGGCACACTCGTCACCATCACTGGCACCAACCTCTCCGGCACCACCGCGGTGCGCTTCGGCACCCGGCCCGCCACCGCAGTCACCAACGTCTCGCCGACCCAGGTCACCGCCATCTCCCCCTCCGGCAACGGAGCGGTAGGCGTCACCGTGACCACTCCCGGCGGTACGAGCAACCCGATTCCGTTCTTCTATGTCGGGGCGCCGTTCAAGCAGAGTGTGAGCCCGACCTCCGGGTCGACGGCGGGTGGCGAGACCATCACCATCAACGGCACCGGTTTCTCCAGCGCCAGCAGTGTCTCCTTCGGTGCCAACACGGCCGTTCCGACGGTCGTGTCCGACAGTCAGATCACCGTTCTCGCGCCGGCCGGGGCCGCCGGCGCGGTGGGAATCACCGTCACCACGGCCGGAGGCACCAACAATGGGCTCACGTACACCTACGTGGCTCCCCCGACCGTGACAACCGTCACCCCCGACGAGGGACCGACATCGGGCGGCACCGCGGTGACGGTGGCCGGTACCGGCCTCACCAGCACCACCTCGGTCACGTTCGACGGGGCCCCTGCGCCCTTCACCGTGATCTCCGACACCGCGGTGTCGGCCGTCACCCCGCCGGGGGCCGCCGGCGCCGTCGATGTCGTCGTGAGCAACGACGCGGGCAGCGCGACCGCGGTGGACGGATTCACCTACCTCGCAGGGCCTGGCATCTGACCTGGTCTTTCCCGCATAGCCTCGTTTAGGGAAACGTCCGGACAAGGGCGTACGCGGCCACTCTGCAGGGTGGCCGCGTACGCCCCCCGAATCCAGATGCTCCCCGGCCGCGGGCGGCATCACCGATCAGCCATTCGCGGCCTTTCCGGGCCGCCCCACTCTACGGGAGACACCGTGGAAAGCAGCGACCAGACGGCGGGAGCGGCACAGCCGAGCGCCGTCGCCGCCGCACCCGTCCTCAGCTCGGTCGTACCCAACTCGGGACCCTCGGCAGGCGGCAGCACCGTCATCTTGAACGGCAGTGGTTTCACAGGAGCCACCGCGGTCAATTTCGGCACCGCTCCCGCCCTCACCTATGCGGTCAACTCGTCGGTGAAGATCACCGCGACCACCCCGGCCGGAACGGGCACCGTGCCCGTCACCGTCCGGCTTCCCGGCTTCACCAGCAACCCGGTCAACTACACCTATGTGTCGGCGCCGACCCTCACCGGCATCTCGCCGAGTCAGGGGCCCGCCGCCGGTGGCACCGTGGTCGTCCTCACCGGCACCGGCCTCAGCGCGGCCACTGCCGTCACCTTCGGCGGTACGCCCGCCACCAGCTTCACCGTCAACTCCGCCACCCAGATCACCGCCATCGCCCCCGCGGGCGCGGGCGCCGTGCCCGTCACGGTCACCACGCCAGGCGGCACCACCGGAGCCGTCGTCTACCTCTACCAAGGCGCTCCCGCCCTCATCTCCGCCTCACCCAATCAGGGGCCCGCCGCCGGTGGCACCGTGGTCACCATCACCGGCACCGGCCTGACCGGGACCAGCGCCGTCACCTTCGGTGCCACGCCCGCCACCAGCTTCACCGTCAACTCCGCCACCCAGATCACCGCCGTCGCCCCCGCGGGCACGGGGACCGTCGCGCTCACCGTCACCGGCCCGGGAGGCATCAGCAACTCCGTCAACTACACCTATGTAACGGGCCCGGTACTGACCGCGCTGACTCCCAACACGGGACCGACGAGCGCCGGCGGGGCCGTCACCCTCACCGGCAGTGGTCTGACCACCACCACATCCGTGCTCTTCGGGGCCGCGCCCGCCTCGTTCACCGTGTTGTCGGACACCAGCGTCGCCGCGATCGCCCCGGCGGGGCCCGCGGGTTCCACCGCCGTCAGCGTCGTCACGCTCGGGGGCACCAGCAACTCCCTCCCCTACCTCCGTGTCCCGCCTCCGGGGATCTAGGACCTGTCAGGGCGTGTCCGGCCCGAGAGGAGGCATTCTGTTCGGAAGGGTGATCCCGCTGACCCAGTGGGGTTATCACACCGACGGCTTCCGTGCCGGACCGCACCCTGTGTTCTACGGTCACGTCGCCAGTAAGGCGAAACCGTCCCCAAGGGCCGATCCAGGAGTCGAATCAGTGAGGCGTTTGCACGAGCGGAACACTTGGAAAACGGTGACTGTCGCGGCTTTGGCCGCGGTGGTCGCCCTCGCTACACCGGCGGCCGCAGCGGTGCCGTCGACGACCACCGTCCAGGCAACACCGGCATCAGCGACCGTCGGGCAATCAGTGGCGCTGACCGCGACAGTCTCCTGTACGGGAGACCCCAGCGGCGGCCTCGGGATGACGTTCTTCGACGGCAGCGACATTCTGGACACCGTACCCGTCAGTCCCTCCGGGCAGGCGTCGTACAGCACCAGCTTCACCACGACCGGCGCGCACACCATCACCGCCGCGTACAACGGCAATGACAACTGCAGCGCTTCGAACGACGAGACGACGGTCGTGGTATCGGCGACTCCGCCGGTACCTCCGACTCCTCCGGGGGGCTTCTGTCTTCTCGTCTGCGGTGGACTGTTCAACTTCTCCACCGGAAACATCAACAACAGCATCATTTTCCACTGATGCCTTTTCCGCCGACGCCCTTCCACCTGACGGTGCGGCCGGGCGTCGGTGGGATCTGGCGTCACAGAAAGAAGAAGCTCCTGGCGGAACCGGGTTCTCCATCATGAACCCGGTTCCGCCAGGAGCTTCGCGCCTGCGCGGCCCCTCTACTCCCGGTCCCAGGCCACCATGAGGTCTTCGAGGCCGAAGAAGAGGCCCTGCTTCATGGGCACGTCCTCGGCCGGTACCGCCAGGCGCAGGGTCGGCACACGGTCGAAGAGCGTACGCAGGGCCACCTCCAGCTCCGTACGTGCGAGGTTCTGCCCGATGCACTGGTGGAGGCCGTAGCCGAAGGCGAGGTGATGGCGGTCCGCCCGGCGCACATCCAGTTCCCGGGGGCGGTCGAACTGCGTCTCGTCGTAGTTGGCCGCCCCGCCGGCGATGAGCACGCCGTCCCCGGCCCGGATACGCCGGCCGCCGACCTCGATGTCCTGGGTCGCCACCCGCGCCAGACTGCCGACGATGGACAGGTATCTCAGCAGTTCCTCGACCGCGCCGGGGAACAGGGACGGGTCCGTGCGGAGCGCGGCGAGTTGTTCCGGCTGTTCCAGAAGGGCCAGAACGCTCAGCGCGATCATATTCGCGGAGGTGTCATGGCCCGCGAGGAGCAGGGGCAGCGCGTAGCGGACCAGTTCGGAGCGCTCCAGCCGTCCGGGCAGCACCTGTTCGACAACGAGATCGTCGAGCAGCCCGTCACCGGGTGACCGCTCCTTGTTCTCGATCAGCTTGTCCAGATATCCGATGAGCGCGGTGAACGCGTCGTCGACCTGTTCGGGAATGAGCCGGCGCCGGGCCTGCTCCTCGAAGAAGTCATGGTCCTGATAGGGCACTCCGAGCAGTTCGCAGATCGTGCCGGATGCCACGGGCAGGGCGAACGCCGAGACCAGGTCGGCGGACGGGCCCTGGGCCAGCATGGCCTCCAGCCGCGCGTCCACGATGCGCTGGATGCTGGGGCGCAGCGCGGCGTTCCGCCGGGCGGTGAAGCTGGGGATGAGCATGCGCCGCTGCTTGCTGTGCTCGGGCGGATCGGTCCTGGTGAGCGCGCCCAGGGCGCGCTTGGAACGCTGGTCCTTGACCGCCGCGAGGGCGGGTGCGACATGGGGGAAGCCGGGACGGTGGTGATCGGAGGACATCGCGAGGTCGGCGAGCACATGGCGCGCCTCGGCGTAGCCGGTCACCGCCCAGGCCGTGCGCCCGCCGAACAGCCGTACCTCGGTGACCGGACCACGGGCCCGCAGTTCGTCGTAGCCGGACGGCGGGTGGAAGGGACACTCTCTGGTCAGCGGGAACTCGGGAAGGTCGTCCGCTGCTCCGGCCTCGGGCTCGGCGGCGCCGTCGTTCTTCATACTCTGACCCCCGGGGTGCTGCTGATCGCCTGTGGGAAGCGGAAGAACCGGCCGGGGTCGTACTGCTTCTTCACCTCGGTCAGCCTCCGGTGGTTCTCGCCGTAGTAGGCCCGCTGCCAGTCGGTCAGCAGGGGGTCCGGCATGTTCTGGTAGGTCTCGCCGTTCGCATACCGGTCGACGGCGCGGAACAGGGCGGTCGTCCATGCCTGGGCCGCGGCGCGGTCGCTCTCGCCCGGTCGGCCGGTGGCCATGGTGTCGGCGAACATGAGCGCGAAGCGGGTGTCGCGGTGCACATACGCGGTGTCCGTACGGGCGAGTTCGTTGGCCCGGCCGCCCAGGGACACCCCGGTGATGGACCGGCCGTGGCCCGCCCGGCGGTCGGCGTCGAAGGCCGTCAGCAGCGCCTCCGTACCCGCGGTGGGCATGGGGTGGGTGAACATGCGGTTGCGCAGGCGCAGGAAGTCGCCCCGGCGCAGCATCGCCTCGGGGGTCCAGCCGATGCGGTGGCACTGCTCGACGCTCTTGTCGGCGCAGCCGTACCAGCGCATCATCGCGTCCCGGTATCCGAGCGCTTCCGCCGTCCGCCCGGTGGGGGGCGCGCCGACGCGGGCGGCGAGTTGGTCGAGGGCTCGGTCGAGCGCCGGCTGTGAGCCCGTCCAGGCTCCGGTGACCGTGACGACGGGCAGCGCTCCGGGGGCGGCGTCGGGCAGTGCGACGGCCAGGATGGTGCCCAGTTCGGCGGGGCCGTCCGCCACCCAGCCCTGCCAGCCGTCGAGGACGGCGGCGGCCCGCTCCCAGGGCCAGGACAGCGTGAAGTTGACGAGTCGGGAGAGACGGGCGGGAGTGCTCTCCAGCCGGGTGACGATGCCGAAGTTCCCGCCGCCTCCGCCGCGCAGTGCCCAGAACAGGTCGGGCTCGGTGGTACGGGAGCAGGTCACGACCCGTCCGTCGGCGAGGACCACTTCGGCGGAGACCAGCCGGTCGCACGCCATGCCCTCGCCGCGTGTCAGCAGTCCGTATCCGCCGCCCAGCAGATAGCCGGCGACTCCGACGGTGGGGCAGGTGCCGCCGACGAGGGCGAGACCGTACGGGGAGAGCGCGTGCAGGACGTCGATCTGCTGGGCCCCGGCGCCCACGGTCACGGTCCCGCGCCCCACGGTGACGGACCGCAGCCTGGCCATGTCGATGACCAGGCCCCGTGTCGAGGAGTAACCCGCCTGGCTGTGCCCTCCCCCACGGGGCACGGCGGGCAGGTCATGGTCCTGTGCGAACCGCAGGCACAGGCGTACGTCCTCCACCGAGGCGCAGTAGGCGACGCCCCGGGGGCCGGGGAGGTCGTACTGGCTGAAGTACGACTGCCGCGCCTGTGCGTATCCACGGTCCGGCGGCAGCACCAGGTCGCCCGTGAGCCGGCGTCGCAGGCTCTCCCACGGGGCCCTGTCCTTCGCGCCGCCCCACGCCCCTGCCGAGGCGGCCCCCGTCGCGCCGGCCAGCGCGGCGCCCATGGCCGCGCTCGTGCCCAGGCGCAGCACTGTTCTGCGGTCGGTCCGCATATATGACCACTCCCGTTCTTCCCGGACGCGGACGCGGCCTCCGCCGGCATCCCGGGGTCACCCATCGGTCCTTCGCGCCGCGGTGTCAGGACTGGAAGATCAGCTCCGCCTTGTCGCGCTTGGTGTAGGCCTCCCAGTAGAGCTGCGCGATGGTGTCGGCCTCGGTGCCCGGCTCGGTGTTGATGTAGGCGTTCACCGAGATGTGCGCCGCGTGGACGCCCTTGTCCGCCAGCGCCTCGTTCAGCGTGCGCGCGTAGTACCGCACGGTGGAGCCCGCGAGGCCGAAGTTCGCCACGAAGGACAGGGGTTCCACGGACGCGTACGCCGTGGTGAACAGCAGGGTGCCGCTGCCCTGCTCGACCATCCCCGGCAGCACCTCACGGACCGTCCGGATGGCGCCGTGGAGCTGCACGTCCAGCTGGGCCTGGGTGTTCTCGACCGTCATGGCCTCGGGCCCGACGATGTCGACACCGAGATTGGGGGACTTGGTCACCGGCGAGAACGAGACCACGTCCACGGTCCCGAAGCGCTCCCGGATACGGCCGAACGCCGCGGCGAGGGAGGCGGAATCGGTGACGTCACCGGCGAATCCCGCGGCTTCCACACCCAGCTCGGCGAGCTCGGCGGCCAGCTTGTCGACGTTCTCCTGGGTCCGGGAGACGAGCGCGACCTTGAATCCGTTACCGCCGAAGATCTTCGCGGCCGACAGCCCGAGAATCGGGCCTGCTCCGACGATCGCAATGGTGGGCATAGCGGGTCCTTGTCTGTGACGTGATGCCTGACTTCATGCCTGACGTGAGTGCCTGAGGTGATGCCGATGTCCCGCACAAGTCGAGGCATGCCTCATGTATACGCTCCTGACACTAGCACAAGTCGAGGGGTGCCTCGACATAATGGTGTGTGGACTACAGTGACGGCATGACCCCTGACCGGACCGCTGCCAAGGAGACCGGGCGCCCGCTGCGCCGTGACGCCCAGCGCAACCGGGACGCGATCCTGGCCGCGGCACGGACCGCCTTCGCCCGGGAGGGCATCAGCACCTCGCTGGAGGCCATCGCCCGCCAGGCCGGCGTCGCGATCGGCACCCTCTACCGGCACTTCCCGCGCCGCCTGGACCTGATGCAGGCGATCTTCGACGACAGACTCGACGAGTGCGTCCGGGCGGGCAGGCAGGCGCTCACCGTGCCGGACGCGTGGGAGGCGTTCACCGGTTTCCTGGAACGGCTCTGCGAACTCCAGTCCCAGGACCGGGGGCTCAACGACCTGCTGTCGATGACGTTCAGCTGCGACTGGACGACCGAGGCCCATGAGCGCATCCAGGACCTGTTCCGCCGGATCGTGGCGCGCGCGCACCACGACGGCAGGCTGCGGCCGGATGTCACCGCCGAGGACCTCGCCCTGCTGGTCTGGTCCCACACCCGGATCATCGAGGCCACTCGCGCCACCGCTCCCCACGCCTGGCGCCGTCACCTCGCCCTCACCCTCGACGGCTTCCGCGCCGACCGCGCGCACCCGCTGCCCGAGCCGCCGATGGCCGCCGCCCAGGTGCGGGACGCCATGGCGGCCCTGGGCGAGTCGATGGTCTGGCGCTGACGACCGCCGCCGAGGACGTCCTCACGCCTTCCGGAAGACATCCTTCACCGCGATCTTGCCGTCGCGCAGGGTGAAGATGTCCACGCCCCGGTCGAGCACCGAACCGTCCGGCGACTTGAGCGTGTACTCCAGGACGATCTTGTCCCCGGCGACCAGCTGTTCGCCGTAGACGATCCGCACGCCCTGGTTCTCGAACTTCTTGCGCGTGTCGATCATCCCCGCCAGAAGGCCCGGGATCTCGTCCCGCCGGTAGGTCGTGCCCGGTTCGGGCCCGTCCCAGGTGATCCAGACGCCGTCGTCGGCGAAGCACGCCACGGCGCCCGGTACGTCGTCCGCCTCACCTGCTGTGAAGAACCTGGTCACCACGTTGTCGGTCATGTTCCGACTCCTCTCCTCGGTCGAATCCCGGTCACACCCGTCATCTGCTGCCTCGTTCCCCTCGGCTCAGCCGCACCGGAAGCGCGTCGAGCCCCCGGAACTGGAGGCTGTACCTCCACCGCAGGCTCTCGTCCGGCACCGCGAGCTCCCAGGAGGGGAAGCGGTCCAGCAGCCGGCGGAAGACGACCTCCCCTTCGAGCCGGGCGAGCGGCGCGCCCAGGCAGTGGTGGATGCCGTGCCCGAACGCGAGATGGCCGGCCGTCGGGCGCCCGATGTCGAACCGGTCCGGATCCACGAATCTCTTCGCGTCGCGGTTGGCGGCCAGCAGCGAGACGAACACGATCGCGTTCGGCGGAATGAGGACGTCGCCCACCCGCACCGGAGCCGTCGTGAACCTGATGGTCGCGAGGTTCAACGGGCCCTCGTGGCGCAGGAACTCCTCGATCGCGCCGGGGAGCAGCGCCGGGTCGGCACGCAGCCGCTCGCGGGCCTCCGGGTGGCGCAGCAGGGTCAGGACACCGCTGCTGATCATGTTCGCCGTCGTCTCGTATCCCGCGTTCATGACGAGGAAGATCGTGGACAGCAGCTCTCCGTCGTCCAGCCCCGCTCCGTCGTCCTGAGTCCCGAGGAGGGCGCTCACCATGTCGTCCCCCGGCCGCTCGCGCTTGCTCGCGATGAGCCCGCCCATGTAGCCGTACATCTGGGCGAGGGCGGCCTTCTTCTCCTCGGCGCCCCTGTCGACGTTCGTCAGGACGCTGTTCCAGTGCCGGATGTCCGCGAACCGCTCGGAGGGGACGCCGAGCAGATTGCCGATGACATAGATCGGCAGGGCCAGCGCCACTTCCTCCACCAGGTCGAACTCCTGGCCGGGAACGACGGTGTCCAGCAGGCCGTCGGTCGTCTCCTCGATCCACCGGCGCATCTTCTCCACGCGGCGCATCGTGAACGCCTTGCCGATCAGACGGCGCAGCCGGGTGTGGTCGGGAGGGTCGCTGAAGAGCATGTTCCGCGGATTGGGCGGCGCGGCGGCGGCCCCGGCGCCGTCGGTGTGCGCGGTGTTGGCGGCGATCACCTGCGGCAGATCCCCGGCGTCCTTGGACAGCCGGGGGTCGGCGAGCAGTTCCCGGGCCTCCTCGTAGCCCGTCACCACCCACGCGTCCATCTCGGCGGCGAAGGTCTTCACCACATGCCTGCTCACCACCCCTTCGCGGCGCAGCTCGCGGTAGAACGCGTGCGGGTCCTCGATGAACTCCCGGCTGAGCAAGGAGCGGTGGTCCGGTGGCTGTGTCACTGGTGCGTCCCTTCCGTCGGCTGGATCCGTCCGGCGAGCCAGTCCGCCACGGCATCGGCGGTGGCGCCCGCGAACTGGTCGATCACACTCAGGTGGTCCGCCGGAACGTCCACACCGGTGTGCGGCAGCGGCCAGGACGCGCGGTAGGGCGGGGGCGCCCCGGGACGGGTACGGTCGCCGTCGCCGGGCAGGGCCTCCGTCGCCCGTACATGCAGAACGGGGCAGTCGAGCGCGCCGGGAGACCAGTCGCGGAACATCCGCAGGTACCGGCCCATGGCCGCGAGCTTCGTGTCGTCGACAAGGTCGGCGATCATGGGGTCGGCCGCGAGCCGGCCGAACAAGCGCCCCTGGAGCAGGGCGAGTTCACGGCTGCGAGGCAGGGAGGAGTCGAGCAGGACGACGCCGTACGGCGCGGGGCCGCCACCGCTCTCCAGGGCCTCGGCCAGGGCGTGGGCGAGCCACCCCCCGGAGGAGTATCCGACGAGTACGAACGGGGACCCGTCGGCGCACTGCCGGACGGCGGCGGCCTGAAGGCCGATGAGTTCGTCGAGGGAACGGGGCAGGGCCCCCGGGGCCCGATAGCCCGGCGGGGCGATCACGGCCACGTCGCGGACCTCCCGGCAGGCGGCGGCGAAGCGTGCGTACTGGTACGCGCTCGCCGGGGCGGCGAAACTCGGCAGACAGATGAGGGCCGGGGTGCCGGGCCCCTTCGAGAACCGTGTGATGTCGTGTGCGCCGCGCGCGGCGGCGGTGGCGGAGCCGGCCGGATCGTGGGACGCGTCCGCGGCGGCGGCCAGCAGGTCGAGCCCTTCCCGCGTACGGCCCTGGGCACAGGCCCGCAGGAACAGTGTGGCGAGTGGCGAGTCCGGTGGGGCCGGGGCGGGCGACACGGGACCGCTCGCTCCGGCGGGGGCGAGAGCGGTGGCGAGATGCGCGGCGAGCGCCCGGGGCGTCGCATGGTCGAAGACGACGGTCGCGTCGAGCGTCACACCCGTGGCCGAGGCGAGGTCGTCGCGCAGTTCCACAGCGGTGAGGGAGGTGACACCGAGTTCGGTGAAGGAGTGTGACGGCTCCACCTCCTCAGGTGGGTGTCCCAGGGTGCGGGCCGTCCGGACGCGCACGAGGTCGAGCAGCGCGCTGTCGCGTTCCGCGCCGGGCAGGGCGGCGAGGTGTTCGCCGAGGGTGGGCTCCGCGCCCGCGCCCGCGCCTGTGGCCGTGGCCGTGGCCGTGGCGAAGTCACCAACTGGCGCGGCCGTGCCGGTGGGCGGGGCCCCGGCCGGGGTAGCGGGGCGTCCGTCGGGCAGGTCGGGCAGGTCGGGCCAGTAGCGCCTGCGCTGAAAGGCGTAGGTCGGCAGTGTGACGCGGCGGGCGCCGGTGCCTTCGTAGAACGACCTCCAGTCGACCGGGACACCGCGTACGAAGGCCTGGGCCATCGCCGTCATGGCCGCCTGCGGCTCGGGGCGGTCCCGGCGCAGCACGGGCAGGGCGGACGAACCGGAGGGGTCGCCGAGGCATTCGGGTACGAAGGCCGACAGCACACCGTCGGGGCCGAGTTCGAGGAACGTACGAACGCCTTCGTTCTCCATGGCGCGTACGGCGTCGGCGAACCGCACCGGGCGGCGTACATGAGCGACCCAGTAGTCCGCCGAGGCGATCTCGTGGGTGATCAGTTCTCCGGTGACCGCCGAGACGACGGGCATGCGTGGAGCCTTGAAGGACAGCGGGCCGATCTCGGCGCGGAAGGCGTCGAGCATGGGGTCCATCAGAGGCGAGTGAAAGGCGTGACCGACCGTCAGCCGCTTCGTTCTCCGGCCCTCTTCCGCGAAGTGGTCACCGATCTCCCGCACGATGGGCGCGTCACCGGCGACGACGACCGACCGGGGACCGTTCACCGCCGCGACAGCGGCCCGGTCCTCCCGGCCGGACAGCAGCGGCAGGACCTCCTCCTCGGTGGCCTGTACGGCCAGCATGGCTCCGCCGGCCGGCAGGTCCCGCATCAGCCGGCCGCGAGCGCTCACCAGGCGGGCCGCGTCCTCGACCGAGAGGACGCCCGCCACATGCGCGGCGGCGATCTCGCCCACCGAATGCCCGGCCACCACCTCCGGCCGCGCGCCCCAGGACCAGACCAGCCGGAACAGGGCCGCCTCCAGCGCGAAGAGCGCGGGCTGTGCCACATCCGTGCTGTCGAGCCCCTCCCCGGACCGGACGGCCTCCCGCACCGACGGGGTGAAGTACGAGCACACCTCGTCGAACGCCCCCGCGAACACCGGGAACGTCTCGTACAGTTCCCGGCCCATCCCCGCCCGCTGCGCGCCCTGCCCCGTGAACACCGCGCCGAGCCGGCCCGGGACCACCGCCCCCGACACCACGCCAGGACCGGAGGGATCGTCCGTCCACACGTCCAGGGCGTCGAGGAGGTGTCCCTGATTCCCGCCCAGCACCACGGCGCGGTGCTCGAACACCGACCGCGACGACGTCAACGACCATCCCACGTCGAGCGCGGAGTGCTCACGCCGCGACCGCAGATACGTCCGCAGCCGCCCGGTCTGGGCCCTCAACGCCGTGTGCGAACGGGCCGACACGACCCAGGGCACGATTCCGGGAGGGGCGGCTTCCACCGTCGCCGTGCTCTCCTCGGCCGGGGCCTGCTCGATCACCACATGCGCGTTCGTCCCGCTGATGCCGAACGACGAGACCCCCGCCCGCCGGGGCCGGTCCGTCTCCGGCCACTCCCGCGCCTCCGTGAGGAGCTCCACCGCTCCCGAGGACCAGTCGACGAAGGGGGACGGCTCGTCCACGTGCAGGGTGCGGGGCAGCAGCCCCTCGCGGATCGCCATCACCATCTTGATCAGACCCGCGACACCGGCGGCGGCCTGCGTATGACCGATGTTCGACTTCAACGATCCGAGCCGGAGCGGACGGTCCGCGGCCCGCTCCTGCCCGTAGGTCGCGAGCAGTGCCTCGGCCTCGATCGGATCACCGAGGCGGGTCCCCGTGCCGTGTGCCTCCACCGCGTCCACCTCGGCGGCGGTGAGTCCCGAAGCCGCGAGGGCCTGCCGGATCACCCGCTGCTGCGCGGGACCGTTGGGAGCCGTCAGACCGTTCGACGCGCCGTCCTGGTTCACCGCGGAACCACGGACCACGGCCAGCACCGTGTGACCGTTGCGCCGGGCGTCCGACAAACGCTCGACGAGGAGCATTCCCACGCCCTCGCCCCATCCGACACCGTCCGCCGCCGCGGCGAAGGGCTTGCACCGGCCGTCCGGGGCCAGTCCTCGCTGCCTGCTGAACTCCACGAAGCTCGTCGGTGTGCACATCACCGAGATGCCGCCCACGAGCGCCAGGGTGCAGTCGCCGGAGCGCAGCGCCCGCGCCGCGAGATGGAGGGCGACGAGCGACGAGGAGCACGCGGTGTCGAGCGACACGGCGGGTCCTGCTAGCCCCAGGTGATAGGCGATACGCCCGGATCCCACGCTCGCCGCGTTGCCCGTCAGCAGGAAACCCTCGACCTCCCGTGGTGCGTTGGCGAGGAGGAGAGGGTAGTCCTGACCGTTGCCACCGATGAAGACACCGGTCGCGGTGCCGCGTACCGAGCCCGGGTCGACACCCGCGTGCTCGAAGGTCTCCCACGCCGTCTCCAGCAGCAACCGCTGCTGCGGATCCATCGCCAACGCCTCACGCGGCGAAATACCGAAGAACCCCGCGTCGAAGTCCGCCGCACCGTGGAGGAAGCCACCCTCCCTCGCGTACGAACGCCCCGACCGCCCAGGATCCGGGTCGTACAACCCGTCGACATCCCACCCCCGGTCCACCGGGAACCCCGACACCGCGTCCACACCGTCCGCCACCAGCCGCCACAAATCCTCCGGCGACCCCACCCCACCCGGAAAACGACACCCCATACCCACGACGGCGATCGGTTCCGAGGCGGACGCGATGAGCCGGCGGTTCTGCTGCCGCAGCCGCTCGTTCTCCTTGAGGGACGAGCGCAGCGCCTCGACGAACTGTTGCGTGGAATCTGCCACCGTATTCTCCGTCCCGGGATCCCCGGTCAGTCGGTGGAACGGCCGGCGGCCAGCCGCAGCAGGCTCTCGGCGTCCATCGTGTCGATCGATTCGGAACCGTTCCCGTGGTCCGGCCCCGGGGCCGGGGTCCGTCGCGGTACGGCATGGTCGGCGGCGGCGAGGTCCAGCAGGGTGTCCAGGACGCCCGACTGACGGATACGGCTCAGCGGGATCGTCGAGAGAACGCGCCGGATCTCCGCCTCTTCCGCGTCGGCCTCGCTCAATGGCGTCCCGTCCTCGGGGAAGAGCACCGAGAGCACATGGCCGGCGACGGCGGCGGCGGTCGGGTGGTCGAACACCAGGCCGGCCGGCAGCCGGAGCCCGGTCACCGCACCGAGCCGGTTGCGCAGCTCGACCGCCGTGAGCGAGTCGAACCCCAGCTCCTTGAACGCGCGGTCCTGGTCGACCGTGCGCCGGTCGGCGTGGCCGAGCACGGCCGCGACCTCGCCACGCACCAGATCCACCACCACTCTGCCGCGTTCCTCCGCGGTGAGGTCCGTAAGCCGTCGTACGAGTCCCGAGGGCCCGGCGTCGGCCGGGCCGCCACCCGACCCCGAACCGTGGGCCGGGGCACGCCGGGTGACGACCCGCACCAGGCCACGCAGAAGGGCGGGCAGCCGCTCCCCCTGGGCGCGGACGGCCGCCAAGTCCCATCGCACCGGGACCTGGAGCGCCTCGTCGTACCGGAGGGCCGAGTCGAAGAGCGCCAGCGCCTCGGCGTCGGTCATGGGGGCGAGACCACCGCGTCCGAGGCGGCGCCGGTCGTCCTCGCTCATCTGCCCGGTCATGCCTCCGAGTGACTCGCCCCACAGCCCCCACGCCAGCGAGAGCGCGGGTATGCCCTGGTCGCGGCAGTGGGCGGCCAGTGCGTCCAGGAAGGCGTTGGCGGCGGCGTAGTTGGCCTGCCCCGCGCCACCGAGCAGCCCGGCGGCGGACGAGTAGAGCACGAAGGCGGAGAGACCGAGATCCCGGGTCGCTTCGTGGAGGTGCCACGCCGCGTCCACCTTCGGCCGCAGGGCGGTGGCGAGCTGTTCCGCCGTCATCGAGGCGACGATCCCGTCGGCCAGTACGCCCGCCGTGTGCACGACGGCCGTCAGGGGACGGTCCGCGGGTACCCCGGCGAGCAGCCGGCCGAGCTGGGCGCGGTCGGTGACATCGCACGCCGCGATCGTGACGCGGGCGCCCAGCGCCGTCAGCTCGGCCTCCAGCGTGGCCGCCCCGTCGGCCCGTTCACCGCGCCGGCTCACCAGCAGCAAGTTCCGGGCGCCGTGCGCGGTCACCAGATGCCGGGCCAGCCGGGCGCCCAGCGCGCCCGTCGCGCCGGTGACCAGCACCGTGCCGTCGGGGTCCGGAGCGAGGGCCGCGGGCGCGGGCGCGACCGCTGCGACGGGGATCCTGGCGAGCCGCGGTACGAGCACATCGCCGCCGCGCAGTGCGAGTTGCGGTTCACCGGTGGCGAGGGCGGAGGCCAGGCGTCCGGTCGCGGGAGCAGTGCCGTCGGTGTCGGCCAGTACGAAGCGGCCGGGATTCTCGGTCTGGGCGCTGCGTACCAGCCCCCAGAGGCCCGCGTGCGCGAGGTCCCGGACGCCGATGTCACCGGGGTCCCTGGCGTCCCCGGCGTCCCTGGTGTCTCTGGCGCCCCCGGCTGTGGAGACAGCACCGCGTGTGAGGACCACCAGGCGTGACGCGGCGAGCCGTTCGTCGGAGAGCCAGCGCTGGACGAGTTCCAGGGCCCCGGCCGTGGCCGCGTGCGCGCGGTCCGGAAGAGTGTCCCGGGCGCCGTCGGGCGGGGAGAGGAACGGTGCCACCACGACCGCCGGAACGGCCTCGCCGTCGTCCAGCGCACGCAGGAGGGACCCGAAGTCCGCGTGCACCCGGGCGGATACGGCGGGGAGGGTTCCTTCACCGTCGCCGAGCACGGCCCAGGAGGCCGGAAGGAGTGCATCGGCCGGTCCCGGCGGGGAGACGGGCCTCCAGTCCACGCGGAACAGCGATTCGTGGTGTTCACCGTGGTCCGATGCCCGCAGATCTCCGGCCGACAGGGGGCGCAGCGTCATCGCCTCCACCGAGACGACCGGCCGGCCGGTGTCATCGGTCGCCTCCAGTGTCACCGCACCGGAGTCCAGCGGGGTCAACCGCACCCGGAGGCCGGAGGCGCCGCTCGCGTGGACGCGCACACCCGACCAGGAGTACGGGAGGAGCGCCGCCTCCTCGCCGTCGGGGGCGCCGGTACCGGTACGAACCGGCTGGACGGCGGCGTCGAGGAGGGCGGGGTGGAGGGTGAAGGAGGCGGCCTCGGCGGCCTGTTCGTCGGGAAGGGCAACCTCGGCGAAGACCTCGTCCCCACGCCGCCAGGCCCGGCGCAGCCCCTGGAAGGCAGGACCGTAGCCGAACCCCAGGGCGGAGAGCGCCGCGTACACACCGTCGGCGTCGAGTGCGACGGCGGCCGGCGGGGGCCATTCCTCGACGGGGGCTTGGGGCGGGACCGGGGCATGGGTGAGGGTCTGGGCCACGGCGATGGTGAGAGTGCCGGTGGCATGGCGGGTCCAGGGGCGGTCGAGGCCGTCGGCGGTGGCGTTGCTGTCGGTGGCAGTGGCGGTGGCGGTGGCGGGCCGGGAGTGGATACTCAGCTGCCGCCGGCCCGAGGTGTCCTCGCCGCCGACCACCACCTGGAGCTGCGTCTCCGCGCCTTCGGTCAGAACGAGCGGGGCGGCGAGGGTCAGGTCTTCGAGAAGGTCACATCCCACCTGGTCACCCGCGTGTACGGCAAGCTCGACAAAGGCCGTACCGGGCAGGAGAACCGTGTCGAGAACGGCATGATCAGCAAGCCATGGATGCGTCCGCAGGGACAGTCGGCCGGTCAGCACCACACCGCCACCGTCGGCCAGTTCGACCGCCGCACCCAGCAGCGGATGCCCGGCAGCCCGCAGACCAGCCGTCGCCACATCACCCTTCGCCTCGGGCGCACTGAGCCAGAAACGCTCACGCTGGAAGGGATACGTCGGCAGATCCACCCGCCGCGCACCACTGCCCGAGAAGAGCCGCGCCCAGTCCACCTCCACACCCCGCACCCACGCCGCCGCCACCGAAGACAGGAACCGCTCCAGACCACCCTCCTCCCGACGCAACGAACCCACCACCACCGCGTCGGACCCGGCGGCCTCGACCGACTCCTCCACCCCATACGTCAACACCGGATGGGCGCTCATCTCCAAGAAGGCGTCGTGTCCGTCGTCCAACAGCGCCTGGATGGTCTCCTCGAACCGCACTGTCTGCCGCAGATTCCGGAACCAGTAGTCGGCGTCCATCACGCTGGTGTCGATCAGCGCGCCATCGACCGTGGAGTACAGGGGGACAGAAGCGGTTCGGGGCCGGATAGGCGCGAGAGCTTCCTTCAGCTCTCCCTCGATACGCTCGACATGGGCCGAGTGGGAGGCGTAGTCAACCGGAATACGACGAGCCCGTACCCCCTCCCCCTCAAACTCAGCCACAAGCGCGCCGATCGCCTCCGCATCACCCGACACCACCGTCGAACGCGGACCATTCACCGCCGCCACACTCACCCGACCATCAGCAGCAATCCGCTCCTCCACCACCCCCACCGCAAGCGGAACCGACGCCATACCCCCCAACCCCGCAAGCTCACGACCAATCACCCGCGAACGCAACACCACCACACGCGCCGCATCCTCCAACGACAACACACCCGCCACCACAGCCGCAGCAATCTCCCCCTGCGAATGACCCACCACCACCCGCGGCACCACCCCCAACGAACCCCACAACCCCGCAAGCGACACCATCACCGCCCACGACAC
>NZ_JBIASO010000024.1:0-119772 GCF_042890865.1 Streptomyces sp. NPDC002018 | reverse complement strand
CCCACCACCACCGCACGATGCTCAAACACCGACCGCGACGACACCAACGACCAACCCACATCCACCACACCCACACCACGATCAGCAGCCACAAAAGCCCCCAACCGATCAGCCTGCGCCCGCAACGCCACCTCAGAACGACCAGACACCACCCACGGCACCACCACCGGAGCCTCACCGACCGGACTGACGCTCCCGCTCGCGGCCGGGGCCCCGGCCACATCCTCGGCCGCGTCCTCGGCGTCCTGGGGCGCGGCTTCGAGGATGACGTGGGCGTTCGTACCGCTGATGCCGAACGACGACACCGCCGCCCGCCGGGCGCGACCCGTCTCCGGCCACTCCCGGGCCTCACGCAGCAGTTCCATCGAGCCGGAGGACCAGTCGATGAACGGCGACGGCTCCTCGACGTGCAGGGTCGGCGGCAGGATGCCCTCGCGCATCGCCATCACCATCTTGATCACACCGGCGGCTCCGGCCGCGTGCTGGGTGTGCCCGATGTTGGACTTCACCGAGCCGAGCAACAGCGGCCGCTCGGGTGTACGGTCCCGGCCGTAGGTCGCCAGCAGGGCGTCTGCCTCGATCGGGTCGCCGAGTTTGGTGCCCGTTCCATGGGCCTCCACGGCGTCGATGTCGGCGGGCGTGAGCCCGGCGGATGCCAGGGCCTGCCGGATGACCCGCTGCTGCGAAGGACCGTTCGGCGCCGTCAGCCCGTTGGACGCCCCGTCCTGGTTCACCGCCGAGCCGCGTACGAGCGCGAGTACGGGATGACCGTTGCGGCGCGCGTCCGACAGCCGTTCCACCAGGAGCATGCCGACGCCCTCGGCCCAGCCCGCGCCGTCGGCCGCCGCCGAGAACGCCTTGGAGCGGCCGTCCGGGGCCCCGGCGCGCTGCCTGCTGAACTCGACGAACAGGGTGGGCGTGGACAGCAGGATCGCGCCGCCCGCGAGCGCCATCGAGCACTCTCCCGCCCGTACGGCCTGTGCGGCCAGATGCAAGGTGACCAGCGACGACGAGCACGCCGTGTCGACCGTCATCGTCGGACCCACCAGGCCCAGGGTGTAGGCGATACGGCCCGAGGCCACACTGCCCGCGCTGCCGGTCAGCAGATAGCCCTCGAATCCAGGTGTCCGCGCCAGGATGCCGCCGTGGTCCTGTCCGCTGACGCCGACGAAGACGCCCGTCTCGCTGCCACGCATCGCGTGCGGGTCGATGCCCGCCCGTTCGATGGTCTCCCACACGGACTCCAGCAGCATCCGCTGCTGCGGGTCCATCCCCAGTGCCTCACGCGGCGAGATCCCGAAGAACGCGGCGTCGAACCGGTCGATGCCGTCGACGAAGCCGCCTTCCCGCGTGTAGGTCTTCCCCGGGCTGTCGGGGTCCGGGTCGTACAGACCGTCGAGGTCCCAGCCCCGGCCCGACGGAAACCCGGTGATGGCATCCGTTCCGTCGGCCACCAGCCGCCACAGTTCCTCGGGCGAGTTCGCGCCCCCGGGAAGACGGCATGCCATGCCCACGATCGCGATGGGGTCGTCGTCCCCGCCGGAATCCGTCGCCGAGGAGCGGGACGGAGCCGAGGGCACCCGTGCGGCGAGCGCCTGCTCCGTACCACCGTCGGCGACCAGTTCCGAACGGAGATAGGAGGCAACCTCGGCCGGGGTCGGGTGGTCGAAGATCAGCGCGGCGGGCAGCCGGAGGCCTGTGGCCGCACCGAGCTGGTTGCGCAGTTCCACCGCTGTGAGCGAGTCGAAGCCGAGTTCCTGGAAGGCCCGGTCCTGGCCGACCGCGCTCCGGTCGCCGTAGCCCAGCACCGCTGCCACATACGAGCGCACCAGCCCGCCCAGTTCCCGTAGCTGTTCCGGCTCGCTCAGCCCGGCCAGCCGGGCCGCCAGTGAGGGGCCGTCCTGCACTCCTGCGGCCGCGCCGCGCCGTGGCGTGCGGCGGACGAGGCCGCGCAGGAGGGCGGGCAAGGCGTCGGGCTGGGCCCGCAAGGAGGCGAGGTCGAGGTGCATCGGCAGCAGCAGACCGGTTTCCGCGGGGCCTGCCACCACCGTGCCGGGCGCGCGGTCGGCCGCCGTGGTGCCGGGCGCGCGGTCGCCCGCCGTGGTGCCGGATGCCGTGGTGCCGGATGGGCTGTCGGCCGCCGCGAGCAGCGCGGTGTCGAAGAGTGACAGGCCCTCCTCCCGCGCCAGCGGGAACATACCGGCGCGGGCGATTCGGGTCCTGTCGGTGTCACTGAGGTTCTCGGTGATCCCTCCGGATTCCGTGGACTGCGCCCACAATCCCCAGGCGAGCGAGACGGCGGGCAGACCGAGGGCCTGCCGGTGAGCGGCGAGAGCATCGAGGAACGCGTTGGCGGCGGCGTAGTTGGCCTGCCCGGGACCGCCGAAGGTACCGGCGGAGGACGAGTAGAGGACGAAGGCCGAGAGGTCCGTCCCCCTGGTCAGCTCATGCAGATTCCAGGCGGCATCGACCTTCGGGCTGAGCACACGGTCCAGTTGATCATGGGTGAGCGTCGCGGCGATCGCGTCGTCCAGCACACCCGCGGTGTGGATCACCGCGGCCAGGGGCCGCCGCGCCGGAACCGCGGCCAGGACCGCGGCCAGCGCGTCCCGGTCCGCCGCGTCGCACGCGACGATCTCGGCCCGCGCGCCCAACGCCGTCAGTTCCGCGCCGAGTTCCTCCGCGCCGGGCGCCGCCGGGCCGCGCCGGCTGATCAGCAGCAGATCGCGCACTCCATGCTCGACCACCAGGTGCCGGGCGAGCATCGCGCCCAGCGCGCCGGTGGCGCCGGTGATGAGAACGGTTCCGTCGGCGGTCCAGGGGGTGGTCCAGGGGGTGACGGGACCGTCTTCGGCCACGACCGGTTTGTGTACGCGGGCGAGCCGGGGCGCGGAGACCTGGCCGTCACGGATGACGAGCTGGGGCTCACCGGTGGCCACGGCGGCCGGCAGTGCGCGCCAGGACTGTTCCCGGCCGTCCAGGTCCACCAGTACGAACCGACCCGGGTTCTCGGTCTGCGCGCTGCGCAGCAGGCCCCGCGCGGTGGCGGCGGCGAGGTCGCGGCTCTGCGCTCCTTCGGTGACCACGACGAGCTGGGACGTGGCGAGCCTGCCGTCGGTGAGCCAGGTTTGGACCACGTCGAGCGTCCGGTGCGCGAGCAGGCGGGCCCGCGACGGCGCGTCGTCGGAGACGGAAACGTCGTCGGAAGCGGAAACGTGGCTGGAGACAGAGTCGTTGTCGGAGACAGAGGCGTCGTCGGTGGCAAAGGCGTCGTCGGTGGCAGGGGCTTCGTCGGTGGCAGGGGCTTCGTCGGTAACGGAAACGGCCGGGACGGCGAGCGGCCACAGCACCACCGCGGGCGTGGCGTCTCCCTCGTCGAGGGCCCGCAGCAGGCCCTCGACGTCCTCGTACCGGCCGGAACCGGCGGTAAGTCCCGGTCGGCCCGTGCCCAGCGTGACCCAGTCGTCCGCGCCGAAGGCCATCGTCCCGCCGGCCATCGCGTCAGCGGCGGTCGTGTCACCGGCGGTCGCCACAGGGACGGCCTGGTGCTCCAGCCGGAACAGGGACTCGTGGTACGTGGCGCCCGCCTGGCGCAGGGCGTCGGCGGACACCGGCCGTGAGAGCAGGGACTCGACCGTCACCACCGGAGCGCCCTTGCCGTCGGTGGCCGTCAACGACACCGTCTCCGGGCCGGTGGGAGTCAGCCGGGCCCGCAGCAGGGTCGCCCCCGCCGAGTGCACACTCACCCCTGCCCACGAGAACGGCAGCCCGCCTTGGCGCGCGTCGTCCACGACGCCCCGCAGAAGTGGATGGAGGGCGGCGTCGAGGAGCGCGGGATGGAGGACATACCGTCCGGCGTCCGAGCGCTGTTCCTCGGGCAGTTCGATCTCGGCGAGGATCTCGTCACCGAGCCGCCAGGCCCTGCGCAGACCCTGGAACGACGGCCCGTAGCCGTGCCCCTGTTCGACAAGTCGCCCATAGACCCCGTCGACGTCGATTTCCGCGGCCCCGACCGGAGGCCAGGCCGTGCCCGGTCCATCGGCGCCGACCGACGGCACGCCGACGGCGAGCAGGCCCGTGGCATGCTCGGTCCACGGGTGCTCGACCCCGTCGTCGGTGTCGGGCCGCGTATGGATACCGACCTGGCGGCGCCCCGCCTCGTCGGCGGCACTGACGGAAAGCTGCAACCGAACAGCGCCTTCTCCGGTCAGCACCAAGGGCGTGGCCAGCGTGAGTTCATCAAGACGGTCGCATCCGACATGGTCGCCGGCGCGCAGTGCCAGTTCCACAAAGGCCGTGCCCGGCAGGAGAACCGTATCGAGGATGGCGTGATCCGCGAGCCAGGGATGTGTCTTCAGGGACAGCCGCCCGGTCAGTACGACCCCTTCGCCACTCGCGAGCTCCACGGTGGCGCCGAGGAGAGGATGGCCGACGGCGCTGAGCCCGGCGGAGGCCACATCACCGACACCGACGGGCGGAAGCAGCCAGTACCGGTCCCGTTGGAAGGCATACGTCGGCAGACCCACACGCCGGGCGCCGGTGCCGTCGAAGAACGACGACCAGTCCACACCCACACCCCGAACGAAGGCCTGCGCGACAGCCGTGACGGCAGTCTTCGGCTCGGGACGGTCACGGCGCAGAAGAGCAATGGCGGCGGAGGCGGCGGGATCGCTGACACACTCCGGGATCAGCGCGGACAGCACACCATCCGGACCAAGCTCCAGGAACGTACGGACCCCCTCACCCTCCATGGTCCGTACGGCGTCGGCGAACCGCACCGGGCGCCGCACATGCTCCACCCAGTAATCAGCGGAGGCGATCTCGCTGGTAACGGACTCCCCGGTCACGGCGGACACCATCGCCAAACGCGGCGCGGAGAACGAGATATCGCTGATCACGGCACGGAAGTCCGCGAGCATCGGCTCCATCAACGGCGAATGAAACGCATGACTCACCGCGAGCTTTTTGACCTTGCGGCCCTGCTCCCGCAGCAACACCGCGGCCTCATCAACGGCATCACCAGCACCCGCGATCACCACAGACGCCGGACCATTGACCGCCGCAATACTCACCCGGTCCTCACGACCGACGAGAAGCGGCAGAACCTCATCCTCGGCGGCTTGTACGGACACCATCGCCCCGCCAGCGGGCAGCGCCTGCATCAACCGGCCACGCGCAGCCACCAACCGAGCCGCATCCTCCAGCGAAAACACACCCGCCACATGAGCCGCCGCAATCTCACCCACCGAATGCCCGGCCACCACATCCGGCCCCACACCCCACGACTCCACCAAACGGAACAACGCCACCTCCAACGCGAACAGCGCAGGCTGCGTCACACCCGTCCCATCCAGACCCTCCCCCGACCACACCGCCTCCCGCACCGACGGGTCGAAGTACGAGCACACCTCGTCAAACGCCCCGGCGAACACCGGAAACGCCTCATACAGCTCCCGACCCATCCCCGCCCGCTGCGCGCCCTGACCCGTAAACACCACACCAAAACGACCAGAAACCACCGATCCCGACACCACACCAGGCCCAAGATCAGGCCCAGGACCAGCAGCCGCTTCACCGGCCAAAGCCGCCAGGCCGCTCAGGAGTTGGTCACGGTTCTCCCCCAGCACCACCGCACGCCGCTCGAACACCGACCGCGACGACGCCAACGACCACCCCACATCGACGGCCGAGGCACGGCTACCGGCCGCAAACGACCGCAGTCCCTCCGCCTGACCCCGCAACGCAGCATCCGACCGGCCCGACACCACCCACGGCACAAGCCCAGGCGGAGGAGCAGACACAGTCGTCCCCTCATCCTCATCCTCCACAGCAGGCGTCTCCTCGATCACCACATGCGCGTTCGTCCCGCTGATACCGAAGGACGAGATGCCGGCCCGCCGGGGCCGCCCCTCCGCCGACGGCCACTCACGGGCCTCACGCAGCAGCTCGACCGCGCCCGACGACCAGTCCACATGCGGTGACGGCTCATCCGCGTGCAGCGTGCGGGGCAGCACGCCCTCCCGCATCGCCATCACCATCTTGATCACACCAGCGACACCCGCCGCCGCCTGCGTATGCCCGATATTCGACTTCAACGACCCCAGCAACAAAGGACGGTCGGCGTCGCGCTCCTGCCCATACGTCGCGAGCAGCGCCTCCGCCTCGATCGGATCACCGAGCCGCGTCCCCGTACCGTGGGCCTCGACCGCATCCACATCAGTGGCGGCGAGGCCTGCCGCCACCAGTGCCTGGCGAATCACGCGGCGCTGTGAGGGGCCGTTCGGCGCTGTGAGGCCATTGCTGGCGCCGTCCTGGTTGATCGCGGAGCCCCGGACCACCGCGAGCACCGGGTGGCCGTGCCTGCGGGCGTCCGACAGCCGCTCCAGCAGCAGCATCCCGACGCCCTCGCCCCACCCGACTCCGTCGGCCCCCGCGCCGAAGGACTTGCAGCGGCCGTCCGGGGCCAGTCCCCGCTGGCGGCTGAACTCCACGAACGTCCCGGGTGTCGACATCACCGTCACACCGCCGGCCAGCGCCATCGAGCACTCGCCGGACCGCAGCGCCTGCGCCGCCAGATGCAGCGCCACCAACGACGAAGAACACGCGGTGTCCACCGTCACCGCGGGACCCACCAGGCCCAGGTTGTAGGCGACGCGACCGGAGGCGACGCTGCCCGCGCTGCCCGTCAGCAGGTAGCCCTCGAATCCGTCGGGAATGTTGTGCAGCCGGATTCCGTAGTCGCCGTACATGACACCGGAGAAGACACCGACCGGGGTCTCCTTCATGGTGGCGGGATCGATGCCGGCGCGTTCGAACGTCTCCCAGGCGACTTCGAGGAGCAGACGCTGCTGAGCGTCCGTGCCCAGTGCCTCGCGCGGGCTCATGTCGAAGAACGCGGGGTCGAACGCATCGGCGTCGTGCAGGAATCCGCCTTCGCGGGTGTAGCTGTGGCCGGTGCTGTCCGGGTCCGGGTCGTAGAGGTCGTCGTCCCAGCCGCGCCGGGTCGGGAAGGGGGTGATGGCGTCCGTACCACCGGCCACCAGCCGCCACAGGTCTTCCGGGGAGGCGACCCCGCCCGGGTAGCGGCAGGCCATGCCGACGATCGCGATCGGCTCCTGGTTCCGGTCCTGGAGCTCCTGGAGGCGGTGCCGGGTCTCGTAGAGATCGGCTGTCACGCGCTGCAGGTATCCGAGGAGCTTGTCGTCGTTGGCCATCTCGCGGCTTCCCCCACTCATCGTCACTCATCGTGTTCCGCGGGCCCACGCCCGTACGGCTGTTCAGTCGAGGGCGATCCCGAATTCCTTGCCGATGAAGTCGTAGATCTCGTCTGCGGACGCGGACTGCAGGCCTTCGGTGACATCCACGACCCGTGTCGTCGTCTCTTGTTCGCTCTTCTCGTCCCACCGCGTCAGAAGGTTCTTCAGGCGCACCTTCGCCTGAGCCCTCGCGATGTCGTCCAACTCGACCGCTGCCAGGGCGGATTCGAGTTGTTCGATGTGATCGAGTACGTATTTCTCGGGTGACGCGCCGGCGTCGACCAGTTCGGCCCTGAGATGGTCGGCGAGCGCCTGCGGCGTCGGGTAGTCGAAGATCAGGCTGGCCGGGAGCCGCAGTCCGGTCACCGTGGTCAGCCTGTTGCGGAAGTCCACGGCGGTCAGCGAGTCGAAGCCGACCTCGTTGAACGCCCGGTCGCGGTCGACGGCGTTCGGGTCGGCATGGCCGAGTACGGTGGCGGCCTGGCCGCACACCAGATCCGTGAGGAGCCGCTCCTGTTCCTGCTGCGGAAGGCCCGCCAGCCGTCGGGTCAGCGAGTCGGCACTTCCGGGCGCGGTGGCAGCGGCGGCACCACGGCGGGGCGTGGTCCGCACCAGGCCGCGCAGCACCGCCGGCAGCGCCTCGCCCTGTGTGCGCAGCGCCTTGAGGTCCAGGCGCATGGGCAGGGTCCAGGGCTCCCCGGTGGCGACAGCGGTGTCGAAGAGCGACAGCCCTTCCTCCGTCGTCAGCGGCACCAGTCCCGCGCGCGCCATCCGCTGGAGATCCGCCTGCCCGAGGTGCCCGGTGATACCGCTGCTCCGGGCCCACAGGCCCCACGAGAGGGTGGTCACCGGGAGCCCCTGGGCCCGCCGGTGACGGGCCAGTTCGTCGAGGAAGGCGTTGGCAGCCGCGTAGTTCGCCTGGCCCGGGGCGCCGAAGACCCCCGCCGCCGAGGAGAACAGGACGAAGGCGGACAGCCCCTGGTCCCTGGTGAGTTCGTGCAGATGCCACGCGCCGTCGGCCTTGGGGCGCAGTACGCCGTCCATCCGCTGCGGGGTCAGGGAACCGATGACACCGTCGTCGGCCACACCGGCGGTGTGGACGACCGCCGTCAGTGGATGCTCCGGGGGAACGGCGGCCAGCAACTCCGCCACCGCCGCACGATCGCCGACATCGCAGGATACGAGGGTGACCTGTGCCCCGAGTGCCTCCAGTTCGGCGCGGAGTTCCCCGGCCCCGGCGGCGGCCGGCCCACGGCGGCCGGTCAGGAGCAGATGACGTACGCCGTGCGCGCTGACGAGATGCCGGGCCAGCAGTCCGCCCAGCACACCCGTGGCACCGGTGATCAGTACCGTTCCCTCGTGGGACGCGCCACGCAGGAGGGTGCCGCGTGGCTCCGCCGGGGATGTGCCGGTGTCGCTGCCCGTGCCTGTGCTTGTGCTTGCGCTTGCGCTTGCGCCGGCGTCCGTGCTCGTGCTTGTGGCCGTGCTTGTTTCGGCGTCCGTGCTCGTTTCGGCGGCCTGTGCCAGCCGGGCCAGCCTGGGCACACGGAGGTCACCGTCACGCACGACCACCTGGGGCTCTCCCACAGCAAGTGCGGCGGGCAGTGCCTGCCACGACGCGTCGTTGCCGTCGATGTCCACCAGTGCGATCCGGCCGGGGCTTTCCGTCTGTGCCGTCCGCAGCAGTCCCAGCGCCGACGCCAGCGCGAGGCCAGCGGGGGCGTCGGCGTCGGTGGCGACGGCACCCCGGGTGACAACGACGAGCCGTGACGCGTCGAGGCGTTCGTCGGCAAGCCACTCCTGGGCCAGGCGCAGCACGCGGTGCGTCAGAACCCGCACCTCGTCGGCGCTCCCCTGCCTCTCCGCCGTGCTGTCCGGCGCGGCGGGCAGCGAGGCGAACACAACGGCGGGTACGGAGTCACCGGCATCCAGCGAGGCCAGCAGCGAGCCACTGTCCTCGTACGAAGGAGGAGTACCACCGAGCCGTCCGGCCACCCCCAACTCGTCGGCCCCCAGGAGAGCCCATGCCTCCGGCTCGTCCGGGAGCGCGGCCGTCGCGGATGTCGCGGCCGTCGCTGTGGCAGCCGTTCCGGAACCGGCGACGGCCGGGGCGGATGCCGGAGCAGGTACCGGGGCGGAGACCCAGTCGAGCCGGAACAGCGCGTCGTGATACGCGGTGCGCATGCTCCGCAGAGCCTCGGTGGAGACCTCACGCCAGAGAAGCGAGTCCGCCGTCAGCACCGGCGCGCCCGTGCTGTCGGCAGCCGTCACCGACACCGTGTCCGTACCGGTCGGGCGGAATCGCACCCGTAGCGCCGACGCGCCTGTGGCATGGAGCTGGACACCGCTCCAGGAGAACGGCAGAGCAGGGGCTGCCGCGTCCTCCAGCGCCGTCAGCATGGGCGCGTGCAGGGTCGCGTCCAGGAGCGCCGGGTGCAGGGCGAATGCCCCGGGCCCCTCGGGCCCCTCGGGCCGCTCGGGCCCGTTCGCCTGGCCGTCACGGCCGCCGCCCATGCCGCCGGCCCCGGAGGGCAGGACCACCTCGGCGAAAATCTCGTCGTCGCGCCGCCAGACGCGACGCAGCCCCTGGAACGCCGGACCGTACGCATACCCCTGATCGGCGAGGGAGCCGTAGATCTCGGTGGGTTCGAGCTCCACCTCGGTCGCACCGGGCGGAGGCCACTCGGTCAGCGCCGTGCCCGATGCCGTCGCCGTGGCGGCAGGCGCCCCGGCCGACGACCCACCCGGCACGATCGTGCCCGTGGCGTGCCGGGTCCACGGTTCGTCGCCGGTGTCGCCGGATTCGGGCCGCGCGTACACGGCGAACGCACGGCGCCCTCCTTCCTCGTCGGCCTCGTCAAGAGTGAGCTGAAGCTGTACGGCACCCTGTTGGGGGAGGGTGAGGGGCGCGGTGAGAGTGAGCTCGTCGAGGCGGTCGCATCCGACGTGATCGCCCGCGTGCAGCGCCAGTTCCACGAAGGCCGTCCCAGGCAGCAGGACCGTGCCGAGGATGGCGTGGTCCGCGAGCCAGGGATGTGTCTTCAGGGACAGCCGCCCGGTCAGCACCACCCCTTGGCCGCTCGCAAGCTCCACGGTGGCGCCGAGCAGCGGATGCCCGGCAGCACTCAGCCCAGCCGACGCCACATCACCCACGTCGGCGGACGGCTGAAGCCAGTACTGCTCCCGCTGGAAGGCGTACGTCGGCAGATCCACACGCCGGGCTCCCGTGCCGTCGAAGAACGACGACCAGTCCACACCCACACCCCGAACAAAGGCCTGAGCGACAGCCGTGACGGCGGTCTGCGGCTCGGGACGGTCACGGCGCAGAAGAGCAATGGCGGCCGTCTCCTCCCGGTTGCTGACACATTCCGGGATCAGCGCGGACAGCACACCATCCGGACCGAGCTCCAGGAACGTACGGACCCCCTCACCCTCCAGGGCACGCACGGCGTCAGCGAACCGCACCGGACGCCGCACATGCTCCACCCAGTAATCAGCGCAGGCGATCTCACCGCTGACGGACTCCCCGGTCACGGCCGAGACCACCGCCAGGCGCGGCACGGAGAACGAGATATCGCTGATCGCGGCACGGAAGTCCGCGAGCATCGGCTCCATCAACGGCGAATGAAACGCATGACTCACCGCCAACCGCTTCGTCCTACGCCCCAACGCCTCCAATGCACCGGCGACTTCAAGAACCGCCGCCTCAACCCCCGCGATCACCACCGACCTCGGGCCGTTGACCGCCGCAACACTCACCCGGTCCTCACGACCGACGAGAAGCGGCACAACCTCATCCTCGGCCGCCTGTACGGACACCATCGCCCCACCGGAGGGCAACGCCTGCATCAACCGGCCACGCGCAGCCACCAACCGAGCGGCGTCCTCCAGCGAAAACACCCCCGCCACATGAGCGGCAGCGATCTCACCCACCGAATGACCAGCCACCACATCCGGCCCCACACCCCACGACTCCACCAGCCGAAACAGGGACACCTCCAACGCAAACAGCGCAGGCTGCGTCACACCCGTCCCATCCAGCCCCTCCCCCGACCAGGCCGCCTCCCGCACCAACGGGTCGAAGTACGCACACACCTCGTCAAACGCCCCGGCGAACACCGGAAACGCCTCATACAGCTCCCGACCCATCCCCGCACGCTGCGCACCCTGACCCGTAAACACCACACCAAAACGACCAGAAACCACCGACCCCGACACCACACCAACACCAGAACCAGGCGCAGGATCAGGACCAGGCCCAGCAGCCGCTTCACCGGCCAAAGCCTCCAGGCCGCTCAGGAGTTGGTCGCGGCTCTCGCCCAGCACCACCGCACGCCGCTCGAACACCGACCGCGACGACGCCAACGACCACCCCACATCCACGGCCGAGGCACGGCTACCGGCCGCAAACGCCCGTAGTCCCTCCGCCTGACCCCGCAACGCCCCGTCCGACCGGCCCGACACCACCCACGGCACCACCGGTACCGCCCCCACCACCGGAGCGGCCCCGTCTGCGAGATCCTCGGTCTCCGCCACCAGCTCAGGGGCCTGCTCGATCACCACATGCGCGTTCGTTCCGCTCGCGCCGAACGACGAGACGGCCGCCCGCCGGGGCCGGCCGGTCTCCGGCCACTGCCGGGCCTCACGCAGCAGTTCCACCGCACCCGAGGACCAGTCGATGAACGGCGACGGCTCATCCACATGCAGCGTGCGGGGCAGCACACCCTCCCGCATCGCCATCACCATCTTGATCAGGCCCGCGACGCCGGCGGCCGCCTGCGTATGCCCGATGTTGGACTTCAACGACCCCAGCCAGAGCGGACGTTCCGCATCCCGCCCCTGCCCGTAGGTCGCGAGCAGCGCCTCGGCCTCGATCGGATCGCCCAGCCGCGTCCCCGTACCATGTGCCTCCACCGCGTCCACATCGGTGGTGGCCAGCCCCGCGGAAACCAATGCCTGCCGGATCACCCGCTGCTGCGACGGACCGTTCGGCGCCGTGAGCCCATTGCTCGCGCCGTCCTGATTGACCGCCGAGCCACGCACCAGCGCCACCACCCGGTGCCCGTTCCTGCGGGCATCCGACAGCCGCTCGACCAGCAGCATCCCCGCGCCCTCGGACCAACCGGTCCCGTCGGCCGCAGCCGAGAACGCCTTGCACCGGCCATCGGCCGCCAGCCCACGCTGCCGGCTGAACTCGATGAAGGTGCCGGGGGTCGACATCACCGTCACGCCCCCGACCAGCGCCATCGAGCACTCGCCGGACCGCAGCGCCTGGGCCGCCAGATGCAGGGCCACCAACGACGACGAGCACGCCGTGTCCACCGTCAGCGCCGGGCCGACGAGTCCCAGGGTGTAGGCGATACGGCCCGCGACCACACTCGCCGCGTTGCCCGTCATGAGGTAGCCGTCGATGTCCTTCGGGGCCCGCGTCATCATCGTGGCGTAGTCCTGGCCGTTACCTCCCGCGAAGACCCCGACCTGCGTGCCGCGCACGGTCTCCGGGTCGATGCCGGCGCGTTCGAAGGCCTCCCACGCGGTCTCCAGCAGCAACCGCTGCTGCGGATCCATCGCCAGCGCCTCGCGCGGGGAGATACCGAAGAAACCAGGGTCGAACTCCCCTGCCTCATGGAGGAATCCGCCCTCCCGCGCGTACGTCGTACCCGAACGTTCCGGGTCGGGGTCGTACAGTCCCTCGACGTCCCAGCCCCTGTTCACCGGGAACCCGGACACCGCGTCGGTGCCGTCGGCCACGAGTTGCCACAGGTCCTCGGGAGAGGACACGCCACCCGGGTAGCGGCAGGCCATCCCCACGATCGCGATCGGCTCGTCGAGGCCGACAGCCGTGGACGATCCCGGTCCCCCGGCCGCCGGCAGTGTCGCGTGGGCACCGAGGAGTTCGTTCCGCAGATGGTCGGCGACGGCACGGGGAGTCGGGTGGTCGAAGACGACGGACGCCGGAACGCGCAACCCCGTGGAGGCGTTGAGCCGGTCCCTCACCTCCACGGCGGTGAGCGAGGTAAGACCCAGTTCACCGAAGTTCTGCCGGGGTTCGACCGACTCGGGAGTGGCGTAGCCGAGGACCGACGCCACCTCGGTGCGTACGAGGTTCAGCAGCAAGCGATCCTGTTCGGACTCGGGCAGTCCTGCGATCTCGCGGCGCAGCGCGGCTGCCCTACCGTCTCCGTCCAGCGGCTCGTCCGTACGCTCCGAGGCGGCAAGAGCGGTGCGGAGTTCCGGCAGGTCCTCCACCGTCCGGCGGACACGGGGCGGGATGCCCAGGCCCAGGACCCGTTCCCAGTCGACGTGGGCGATCGTGACACACGCCTGTCGCTGCCTCATCAGGGTGTCGAGGACGGAGAAGGCGCTCTCGGCGGGGATGGGTACGAGCCCCTGGTCGGGGCGGTCGCCCAGGGTGGAGGTCTCGGTGAGGTCCGGGGCCTCGGAGACGTCGGAGCTGTCCGTGGCGTCCACGGCATCCACGGCGTCGGAGGCGGTAGGTCCCCAGGAGACGGAGGTGGCCACCAGACCCTGGGCGCGCCGGTGGCAGGCCACCGCGTCCGCGAAGGCCTGGGCGGCCGCCGCGCTGCTCCTCCCGGGGCTGCCGATGATGGTGGCCGCCGATGAAAGCAGGACGAACGCCGAGAGGTCGGTGTTCCGGGTGAGTTCGTGCAGGTTCCACACCGCGTCGGTACGGGCGCTGATCACCTGGCCGATCTGCTGGGGGCCCGGGGACTGAGCGGCCGGGGCGGTGCCCTCCGCGTTCCCGGCCTCCGAGTTCCCGGCCTCCGCGCTCCCGGTCCCAGCGTTCCCGTTCCCGTTCCCGTTCTCGTCCTCCTTCTCCTCGTCCTCGGCGAGGCCCGCGGCATGGAAGACGGCGGTCAGGGGACGCTCCGCGGGCACCAGGGCAAGCGCCTGGGCGAGGGCGGCACGGTCGGTCTCGTCACAGGACAACACCGTGACACCGGCGCCGAGTTCACTCAGTTCGTCCGCCAGCTCCGCCAGGCCGGGGGCGGTGGCGCCGGCGGCGTCGCGGCCCGTGAGGAGCAGGTGCTCGACTCCCTGGCCCACAAGTCGGCGTGCCCATGCCTGCCCCGTTCTGCCGGTGGCACCTGTGACCAGCACGGTTCCGTGCGGTGCCCAAGTCGGTGCGGACTCCTCCTCGGTCGGTGACGGTTCGGGGGACCGGTTCATATGAGCAAGGCGACGGGCGTAGTTGCCCGATCGCCGTACGGCCACCTGGTCCTCGCCGTCGGCCGAACCGGTGATCACCGCGACCACACGCGCCCAGTCCCTCGTGCGAGGAAGGGCCGGGATGTCCACCACGCCGCCCCAGGTCCGTGACCTCTCCCAGGCGAGGACCCTCGCCAGACCCCAGAGGACCGACTGGGCGGGTTCACTCACCGCGTCGTCCGCGTGAACGGAGACGGCGTCCCGCGTCACACACCACACCGGAATCGCGAGCCCGGCCTGTTCGACCGTCTCGATCAGATTCAGAGCAGCGGTCGCGATACGTGGTCCCGGCCGGTCCGCCAGAAGCGCGTGCAGCGAGATCACACCACGGACCGGGGCCTCGTCCGTTGCCCCGGCCGTGATCAACTCCGTATCGAGACCGGCTGCGCCGAGGACCACAACCACAGCACGCGCGCCAAGGGCGCCGAGGGCCTCGACGACGCCCCGTGCTTCGGCGGCCTCTTCGTACCCCTCCGGCACACACACCAGCCAGGTCCCGGACGCTGTCGTCGTCCTGGCGGGCTCACCGATCGGCTTCCAGACGACCTGGTACTGCCAGGGGTCGGCGGCGGATGTGGCGGACGCCTGCGGGAGCAGCCAGTACCGGTCCCGCTGGAAGGCATACGTCGGCAGATCGACACGCCGGGCACCCGTGCCGCCGAAGAACGACGACCAGTCCACACCCACACCCCGGACGAACGCCTGAGCGACAGCCGTGACGGCCGTCTGTGGCTCGGGACGGTCACGGCGCAGAAGAGCGATGGCGGCCGTCTCCTCCCGGTTGCTGACACATTCCGGGATCAGCGCGGACAGCACACCGTCCGGACCGAGTTCGAGGTACGTACGGACACCCTCACCCTCCATGGCCCGCACGGCGTCAGCGAATCGCACCGGGCGCCGCACATGCTCCACCCAGTAATCAGCGGAGGCGATCTCGCTGGTAACCGACTCTCCGGTCACGGCGGACACCATCGCCAAACGCGGCGCGGAGAACGAGATATCGCTGATCGCGGCACGGAAGTCCGCGAGCATCGGCTCCATCAACGGCGAATGAAACGCATGACTCACCGCCAGCTTTTTGACTTTGGTGCCTTGCTCGACCAGAGACACAGCGATGGCCTCGACCGTGTCACCGTCACCCGCGATCACCACGGACCTCGGACCGTTGACCGCCGCAATACTCACCCGGTCCTCACGACCGACGAGAAGCGGCAGAACCTCATCCTCGGCGGCTTGTACGGACACCATCGCCCCGCCAGCGGGCAGCGCCTGCATCAACCGGCCACGCGCAGCCACCAACCGAGCCGCATCCTCCAGCGAAAACACCCCCGCCACATGCGCCGCCGCGATCTCCCCCACCGAATGACCAGCCACCACATCCGGCCCCACACCCCACGACTCCAGCAACCGGAACAGGGCCACTTCCAACGCAAACAGCGCAGGCTGCGTCACACCCGTCCCATCCAGGCCCTCCCCCGACCAGGCCGCCTCCCGCACCAACGGGCCAAAGTGCGCACACACCTCATCGAACGCCCCGGCGAACACCGGAAACGCCTCATACAGCTCCCGACCCATCCCCGCACGCTGCGCGCCCTGACCCGTAAACACCACACCAAAACGACCAGAAACAACCGACCCCGACACCACACCAACACCAGAACCAGGCGCAGACCCGGCAGCCGCACCACCCGCCAAAGCCTCCAGGCCGCCCAGGAGTTGGTCACGGCTCTCCCCCAGCACCACCGCACGCCGCTCGAACACCGACCGCGACGACGCCAACGACCACCCCACATCCACAGCCGAAGCACCACCGCCGGCCCCGAACACCCGCAACCGCTCCGCCTGACCCCGCAACGCCCCGTCCGACCGGCCCGACACCACCCACGGCACAAGCCCAGGCGGAGGAGCAGACACAGTCGTCTCCTCAACCTCCGCAGCAGGCGCCTGCTCGATCACCACATGCGCGTTCGTCCCGCTGACGCCGAAGGACGAGATGCCGGCCCGCCGGGGCCGCCCCTCCGCCGACGGCCACTCACGGGCCTCACGCAGCAGCTCGACCGCACCCGACGACCAGTCCACATGCGGTGACGGCTCATCCGCGTGCAGCGTGCGGGGCAGCACGCCCTTCCGCATCGCCATCACCATCTTGATCACACCGGCGACACCGGCGGCGTGCTGCGTATGCCCGAAGTTCGACTTGACCGACCCGAGCCACAGAGGACGGTCCGCGTCCCGCCCCTGCCCGTAGGTCGCGATCAGCGCGTCGGCCTCGATCGGATCACCCAGCCGCGTCCCCGTACCGTGCCCCTCCACCGCGTCCACATCGGCGGCCGACAGTTGCGCGTTCGCCAGGGCCTGCCGGATCACCCGCTGCTGCGACGGGCCGTTCGGCGCCGTGAGCCCATTGCTCGCGCCATCCTGGTTCACCGCGGAACCACGTACCACCGCCAGGACCCGGTGTCCGTTCCGGCGGGCGTCCGACAGCCGCTCCAGGAGCAGCATCCCCACGCCCTCGCCCCACCCCGTGCCGTCGGCGGCGGCGGCGAAGGACGCGCACCGGCCGTCGGCGGACAGGCCACGCTGGCGGCTGAACTCGACGAACGTCCCGGGCGTGGACATCACCATCACACCCCCCGCCAGTGCCAGGGTGCAGTCGCCGGAGCGCAATGCCTGTGCCGCGAGGTGGAGGGCGACGAGCGATGACGAGCAGGCGGTGTCGAGCGTGATCGCGGGGCCGACCAGGCCCAACTGGTAGGCGATCCGACCGGACATGACACTGGCGGTGCCGCCGGTCAGCATCAGGCCTTCGACGCTCTTCGGTGCCTCGTGCATGCGGGGGCCGTAGTCCTGGCCCGTGGCCCCGATGAAGACGCCGGTCGCTGTGCCGCGTACCGAGGCCGAGCCCGGGTCCATACCCGCGTGCTCGAAGGTCTCCCAGGCCGTCTCCAGCAGCAACCGCTGCTGCGGATCCATCGCCAACGCCTCACGCGGCGAAATACCGAAGAACCCCGCGTCGAAGTCCGCCGCGCCGTGGAGGAAGCCACCCTCCCTCGCGTACGAACGCCCCGACCGCCCCGGGTCCGGGTCGTACAACCCGTCGACATCCCACCCCCGGTCCACCGGGAACCCCGACACCGCGTCCACACCGTCCGCCACCAGCCGCCACAAATCCTCCGGCGACCCCACCCCACCCGGAAAACGACACCCCATACCCACGACGGCGACGGGCTCGTGTTCCCTGTCCTCCGCCTCTCGCAGCAGCCTGCGCGCCTCGCGGGCGTCGGAGACGGCCCGCTTGAGATAGTCGCGGAGTTTCGCCTCGTCTGCCACGTCTTCCCCCTGAAGTAACCGGTGTGCTCGCGGATGTGGGTGTCAGCCGAGGTCGTCGACGAGCGCGAACAGCTCGTCGTCGCTCGCGGATTCGATATCGGGTTCGTCGGCAGCGTCGGCACCGGCCGCACCGTTGGCACCGGCCGCACCGGTGCCGACGGCGGCTCCACGTCCCGCGCCGCCGCCGTTCCTGGTCCCAGGGCGCCCGCCGCCGCCTTCGCCGCAGATGGCGAGGAGTTCACCGAGCCCGCTCAGCAACCGGTCCCTGCCGGTCTCGTCGTCCGCGTCGGCGATCGCGGCGGACAGCGACATCTTCAGCCGTTCGATGTCGGCCAGTGCCGAGGACGTGGTGGAGACCTCGTCGAGGACGAGCTGCCGGCGCAGATGACGGGCGGCCTCGGCGGCGGTCGGGTGGTCGAACACCAAGCCGGCCGGCAGCCGGAGCCCGGTCACCGCGCCGAGCCGGTTGCGCAGCTCGACCGCCGTGAGCGAGTCGAACCCCAGCTCCTTGAACGCGCGGTCCTGGTCCACGCTCTCCGGGCTGCTGTGCCCGAGGACCGTGGCGACCTGTGCCCGTACCAGGTCCACCAGGACCCGTGCCCGCTCCTGCTCGGGCAGGCCCGCCAGCCGCTGCCGCAGGTTCGCCGCCGCGCCCTCGCCGCCGCCCGCTTCGCCCGCCACCGACCTACGGGTCCGCCGGCCGCCACCCCGGCCTCCGGTATCCGTACGGACCAGCTCGGCCAGCACGACGGGCAGGGCGTCGCCCTGGGCCCGTAGCGCGGTGGTGTCGAGCCGGGTGGGTGCCACGACGGGTGTGCCGAGCCGCCGGGCCGCGTCGTACAGGGCCATTCCGTCCTCGGAGGACAGTGCCAGCAGCCCGCTGCGGGTCATGCGCTGCCGGTCGGTGTCGCTGAGGTGCCCGGTCATACCGCTGGCCTCGGCCCACAGTCCCCACGCGAGCGAGGTGCCGGCCAGGCCCTGTGCCCGGCGGTGGGTGGCGAGCGCGTCGAGGAACGCGTTGGCGGCGGCGTAGTTGGCCTGACCGGGTGTGCCGAGGAGGCCCGCGAACGACGAGTAGAGCACGAAGGCCGCGAGGTCGTGGTCCCGGGTCAGTTCGTGGAGATGCCAGGCCGCGTCGACCTTGGGCCGCAGGACCGTGTCCAACTGGCCGGGCGTGAGCGAGGCCACGACGCCGTCGTCGAGAACACCCGCGGTGTGGACGACGGCGGTGAGGGGGTGCTCGGCCGGTACGGTGGCGAGCAGTGCGGCCAGCGCGTCGCGGTCGGCGACATCGCAGGCGGCGACGGTCACCCTCGCGCCCAATGCGGTCAGCTCCGCGGTGAGTTCCGCGGCTCCGGGCGCCCGGTCACCACGGCGGCTGACGAGCAGCAGGTTCCGTACGCCGTGCTCGGCCGCGAGATGCCTGGCGACGAGTGTCCCCAGGACGCCCGTGGCGCCCGTGACCAGGACCGTGCCGTCGGGGTCGTGGGGAGCGGGCACGGTGAGGACGACCTTCCCCACCCCCTTGGCCTGGGAGAGGTGCCGGAACGCCTCGGGTGCCCGGCGTACGTCCCAGGTGGTCACGGGCAGCGGTCGCAGCACTCCCTGTTCGAAGAGCGCCAGCACCTCGGCCAGGATCTCCTGGAGGCGTTCCGGCACCGCGCCCTCGCTGCCCGGTTCGGTCCGGGCGAGCGCGGTCAGGTCGTACACCTGGTAGCTCACTCCCGGGTGTGCCGCTTCCACCGCCTGCGTCTCGCGGATGTCGGTCTTGCCCATCTCCAGGAAACGGCCGCCGTCGGCCAGCAGCCGGAGCGAGGCGTCGATGTACTCGTCGGCCAGGGAGTTGAGCACCACGTCCACGCCCCTGCCGCCGGTCGCCTCCAGGAACCGGTCGTGGAAATCGAGGGTCCGGGAGTTGGCGATATGGGCGTCGTCGAGACCGAGGGAGCGCAAGGTTTCCCACTTGCCCGGACTGGCCGTGCCGTAGACCTCCGCACCGAGGTGGCGGGCCAGTTGGACCGCCGCGATGCCCACACCACCGGCCGCCGCGTGGATGAGCACGGAGTCGCCGGGTCGGACCCGGCCGAGGTCGACCAGGCCGTAGTAGGCGGTCAGGAACACCACCGGCACCGACGCGGCCCGGGTGAAGGACCACGCGTCGGGGATACGGGCGACCAGCCTGCGGTCGGCCACGGCGACGGGTCCGAACGCGCCGTCGAAGTAGCCCATGACCCTGTCGCCCGGCGCGAGGTCCGTCACCCCCGGGCCGGTCTCGAGAACCACGCCCGCGCCCTCCGCGCCCATCAGCGCGTGCTGTTCGGGCACCATGCCCAGGGCGATGAGCACATCGCGGAAGTTCAGTCCGGCCGCACGGACGCCGATACGGACCTGGCCGGGGCCGAGGGGCCGGGTGACCTCCGGGCACGGCACGATCTCCAGGTTCTCCAGCGATCCCTTCTCCGTCAGGACCAGACGCCACTCCGGCGCCCCGGCGGGCGGTTCGAGGGCCGCGCGGGCCTGGGCCCGGCTCTGGGGAGTACCGGCCCCGACCCCTGCCCCGGCCCGGCTCTGGACCGCCCGTGCCAACCGGGGCGTACGGATCTCGCCGTTCCTGACGGCGAACTGCGGCTCGTCGCCGGTGAGGGCGGTCGGCAGCGCCTCCAGTGAGGCGGGCGCCGCGTCGACATCGAGGAGAACGAAACGGCCGGGATTCTCCGTCTGCGCGGTACGGACCAGACCCCACGCACCCGCGTGCGGCAGGTCCGTCACATCGCCGGTGCCCGGTGACGCGGCGACCGCACCCCGGGTCACCACGGCCAGCCGGGACGAGGCGAAACGCTCGTCGGCCAGCCAGGACCGGACGGCGCCCAGCAGACGGTGGGCCACCGTCCGTGTGGCCTCGGGGATGTCCCCGACCGTGAGCCCGAGGGCATGGTCGCCGCCGTCGGGAAGCGGGGCCGCGCAGAGCAGCACCACGGGTGGTACGGGGGCTCCGGCCTCGACCGCCTGGGCCAGGGCAGCCAGGTCCGCGTAGGAGGCGGGACGCCCTTCCCGGCTGCCGCCGCTCAGGGCGTCGGCAAGCCGCAGGGTGTCGTCGCCCAGAACCGCCCAGGAGGAGGTTCCTTCCGGCGCGTCCGCGTCCGAGGGGGCAGGCTCCGTATCGGTCGGCGCGGCGGCGGCGACCCAGTCCAGGTGGTACAAAGCCTCGTGTTCGATGCCGGTACGCTCCGGCAGCAACGCCTTCCGGTCCAGGGGGCGCAGGGTCAAGGCGTCCGCAGTCATCACGGGGGCGCCCGTCGCGTCCATGACCTCCACAATCACCGACACGTTCTCCGTCTCCAGGGCGCCGGCCTCGGACACGGCGAGCCGTACCCGCAGTGTCGAGGCGTGGGAGGCGTGAATCCGTACACCGGTCCAGGAGAACGGCAGCACTGCCTGTCCCGTGTCGCCCTCCTGATCGGCCACGCCGGGGAGAAGCATGTGCAGTGCGGCGTCGAGGAGTGCGGGGTGGAGGGTGAAGGAGCCCGCCTCACTGCTCTGTTCGTCGGGCAGGGCGACCTCGGCGAAGACCTCGTCCCCGCGCCGCCAGGCCCGGCGCAGCCCCTGGAAGGCAGGACCGTAGCCGTACCCCTGCTCGGCGAGCCGTTCGTAGGCGCCTTCGAGTCCGACTTCCACGGCTCCGGGAGGAGGCCACGCGCCGGAAGGAACGAGGGCGGGCCGGTCGGCGGCGAGGGTGAGGATGCCGGTGGCGTGCCGGGTCCAGCCGGCGTCGGCGTCGGTGTCGGGCCGGGAGTGGACACTCACGTCCCGACGCCCCGACCCGTCCTCCGCACCCACCACCACCTGCAACCGCACCGCCGACCCCTCCGGCAGAACAAGCGGCGCAGCGAGGGTCAGATCCTCGAGAAGGTCACATCCCACCTGGTCACCCGCGTGCACGGCAAGCTCGACAAAAGCCGTACCGGGCAGGAGAACCGTGTCGAGAACGGCATGATCAGCGAGCCATGGATGCGTCCGCAGGGACAGCCGGCCGGTCAGCACCACACCGCCACCGTCGGCCAGTTCGACCGCCGCACCCAGCAACGGATGCCCGGCAGCCCGCAGACCGGCCGTCGCCACATCACCCTTCGCCTCGGGCGCACTGAGCCAGAAACGCTCCCGCTGGAAGGGATACGTCGGCAGATCCACCCGCCGCGCACCACTGCCAGAGAAGAGCCGCGCCCAGTCCACCTCCACACCCCGCACCCACGCCGCCGCCACCGAAGACAGGAACCGCTCCAGACCACCCTGGTCCCGACGCAACGAACCCACCACCACCGCATCCGACCCGGCCGCCTCGACCGACTCCTCCACCCCATACGTCAACACCGGATGAGCGCTCATCTCCAGGAAGGCGTCATGCCCCTGCCCGAGCAGCGCCTCGACAGCCTCACCGAAACGGACCCGCTGCCGCAGATTCCGGAACCAGTAGTCGGCGTCCATCACGCTGGTGTCGATCACCGCGCCATCGACCGTCGAGTGGAACGGGATCCGGGAGGGACGAGGCTGGATCGGCGCGAGAGCTTCCTTCAACTCGGCCTCGATACGCTCCACATGGGCCGAGTGGGAGGCGTAATCAACCGGAATACGACGAGCCCGCACCCCCTCCCCCTCAAACTCAGCCACAAGTGCGCTGATCGCCTCCGCATCACCCGACACCACCGTCGAACGCGGACCATTCACCGCCGCCACACTCACCCGACCATCAGCACCGATCCGCTCCTCCACCACCCCCACCGCAAGCGGAACCGACGCCATACCCCCCAACCCCGCAAGCTCACGACCAATCACCCTCGAACGCAACACCACCACACGCGCCGCATCCTCCAACGACAACACACCCGCCACCACAGCAGCCGCAATCTCCCCCTGCGAATGACCCACCACCACCCGCGGCACCACCCCCAACGAACCCCACAACCCCGCAAGCGACACCATCACCGCCCACGACACCGGCTGCACCACATCCACCCGATCCAACCCACCACCCCCCAACAACACCTCCCTCAACGACCAATCCACAAAAGGCGCCAACGCCTCCTCACACCGCCCCATCCACTCCCCAAACACCCGAGACTCACCCAACAGACCAGCCCCCATCCCCACCCACTGAGACCCCTGACCAGGAAACACAAACACCACACCCGAACGCACACCCGACGCGGACCCCACCACCGCCTCCGCCACCGCACGCCCCGAGCCCAGCCCCTCCACCCCGGACACCAACCGCTCACGACCCCCACCCAGCACCACCGCACGATGCTCGAACACCGACCGCGACGACACCAACGACCAACCCACATCCACCACACCCACACCCACACCCACACCCACACCACGATCAGCAGCCACAAGCGTGTGAAGCTTCTCTGCCTGAGCGCGCAGCGCGTCGTCCGACCGTGCCGAGAGAACCCAGGGCGTCACCGCCGGCTCAGGGGCGTCGCTCCCAGGCTCTTCGGCCGCATCAACTTCAGCCTGTTCGATCACTACATGCGCGTTCGTCCCGCTGATACCGAACGACGAGACCGCCGCCCGCCGGGCGCGGCCCGTCTCCGGCCAATCCCGGGCCTCACGCAGCAGTTCGACCGCACCCGAGGACCACTCCACATGCGGTGACGGCTCGTCCACGTGCAGCGTGCGGGGCAGGACACCCTCCCGCATCGCCATCACCATCTTGATCACACCCGCGACACCCGCCGCCGCCTGCGTATGACCGATGTTCGACTTCAACGACCCCAACCACAAAGGACGCTCCGCATCCCGCCCCTGCCCGTACGTCGCGAGCAACGCCTCGGCCTCGATCGGATCACCCAACCGCGTCCCCGTACCATGCGCCTCCACCACATCCACATCACCCGAACCAAGACCCGCCGACACCAACGCCTCACGAATCACCCGCTGCTGCGAAGGACCATTCGGCGCCGTCAGCCCATTACTCGCACCGTCCTGATTCACCGCCGAGCCCCGGACGAGCGCGAGCACCGAGTGGCCGTTCCTACGTGCGTCCGACAGCCGTTCCAGCAGCAGCATTCCCACGCCCTCACCCCAGCCCGTGCCGTCTGCCGCCGAGGAGAAGGACTTGCAGCGGCCGTCGGGGGACAGCCCGCGCTGGCGGCTGAACTCCACGAAGGTGCCGGGGGTGGACATGACCGTCGCGCCGCCGGCCAGCGCCATCGAGCACTCGCCGGATCGCAGCGCCTGCGCCGCCAGATGCAGGGCCACCAACGACGAAGAACACGCCGTGTCCACCGTCACCGCCGGGCCCTCAAGACCGAAGGTGTAGGCCAGACGGCCCGAGAGGACACTGCCGGTGTTACCCGTGAGCAGGATGCCCTCCAGTTCCTCCGGCATCGCATGCACGGGCGGTGCGTAGTCGTGGTACATGAGGCCGGCGAACACCCCGGTCCGGCTGCCCCGGAGGAGGGCGGGGTCGATGCCCGCCCCTTCGAAGGTCTCCCAGACCGTCTCCAGCAGAAGCCGCTGCTGCGGATCCATGGCCAGGGCCTCGCGGGGCGAGATACCGAAGAACTCCGGGTCGAATTCCCCCGCCTCGTGCAGGAACCCGCCTTCCCGCACATAGCTCTTGCCCGCCCGGTCGGGGTCGGGGTCGTACAGCTCCTCGTCCCAGCCACGGCCGGTGGGGAACGGGGAGATGGCGTCCGTACCGTCGGCCACCAGCCGCCACAACTCCTCGGGGGACGAGACCCCGCCCGGGTAGCGGCAGGCCATGCCCACGATCGCGATCGGTTCGTCGGCGGTGGAACGTACCGCCGGTGCCCCCGCGGTTCCCGCCCCCGCCCCCGCCGCCTTCGCGGCCTCGGCGTCCTCGGCGGTGTGCGTGTCGAGATACCGCTCCATGAACAGACCGACGACGGCGTCGGTGGTCGGGTAGTCGAAGATCAGCGTTGTCGGCAACGTGAGTCCGGTCGCCGCGTTGAGCCGGTTGCGAAGCTCGACCGATGTCAGGGAGTCGAACCCGATCTCCTTGAACGCGCGGTCGGCGGCCACCGCACCCGCTCCCGCGAGGCCCAGTACGGCAGCCGCGTGTTCCCGCACCAGTGCACGCAGGGCCCGCCGCTGTTCCGGCTCGGCCAGCGCGGACAGCCGTTGTACGAAGGGGAGGGAGCCGACCGTCCCTCGGCGCCCGTTCTCGTCACGCTTCGCAGTACGCCTCTCGGCACGCCTGCGCGCCGGGCCGACGAGGTCCTGGAAAAAGGCGGGGACATCGTCCGACGCCGCCCTGGTTCGCAGCGCCGTCATGTCGAGGCGCATGGGCACCAGCAGGGAGGTCGTGTTCGCCGCGCCCTGCTCGCCCGTGCCAACGGCGGCGTCGAACAACGCCAGGCCGTCCTCCTCGGGCAGAGGCGCCACGCCGGTACGTGCCATGCGCGCCACGTCCTGACGCGCGAGCCCGTCGGCCATGCCCCTGGTTCCTTCGGCAGCTCCAGCGGCTCCGGCAGCTCCAGCGGCTCCGGTCTGCTCCCACAGACCCCACGCGAGCGACAGGGCGGGCAGGGCCTGTGCCCGCCGGTGCGCGGCGAGGGCGTCGAGGAAGGCGTTGGCGGCGGCGTAGTTCGCCTGCCCCGCGGCGCCGATGAGGCCGGAGATCGACGAGTAGACGACGAAGGCGGAGAGGTCCAGATAGCGGGTCAGTTCATGCAGATTCCACGCGGCGGTGACCTTGGGACGCAGGACGTCGTCCAGCCGCTCGGGGGTGAGGGCGGTGACGATTCCGTCGTCCAGAACACCGGCGGTGTGCACGACGGCGGTCAATGGGTGCTCCGGGGGCACCAGGGCGAGGACATCGGCCAACTGCTCGCGGTCCGCGGCATCGCAGGCGGCCAGCGTGACGTGGCTGCCGAGCGCGGTCAGCTCGTCGCGCAGCTCCGGCGCGCCCGGCGCCTCGGCTCCGCGGCGGCTGAGCAGCAACAGACGGCGTACACCGTGCGTGCGTACCAGGTGACGGGCGAGCAGCCCGCCCAACTGTCCGGTCGCACCGGTGATCAGTACCGTGCCTTCGAGGGCGAGGGGAGGTGCGGGACGGGAGGGGGCCGGTACCCGGGCCAGGCGCGGTACATGGATCTCGCCGTCCCGTACCGCGACCTGCGGCTCGCCGGTAGCCAGAACGGCGGACAGCAATGCGCGGAACGCTTGCGGAGAGTCCGCGTCCACGGCGTCGTCCACGTACAGCTCGTCGTCCACGTCCAGCAGCACGAATCGGCCGGGGTGCTCCGTCTGAGCGGTCCGCAGCAGGCCCCAGACCGCCGCGAGGGCCGGGGCCGCCCCCGTACCGGCGGCGGTTTCCACGGCGCCCCGGGTCATCAGTACGAGCCTGGCGGAGGCGAACCGTTCGTCGGACACCCAGGTCTGCACAAGCTCCAGTGCCTGCCGTGTGAGGCCGCGCGCCGCTTCGGCCGCGTCCACACGGGCGCCACCGTCTTCGTCGGCGACGGGTCCGGTCAACGCCAACGCCACCACCGAGGACACCTCCGGAACTCCCGGTGCCTCAGGTGCCTCAGGTGCCTCAGGTGCTTCCGGTGCTCCCGGTGCTTCCGGTGCTCCTGGTACTCCCGGCGCCCCCGGCGCTGTGACGTCACCGTCGTGCAGAAAGGACAGCAGCGACCGGACATCGCGGAACAGTGGAATGGCAGCGGGCGTCCCACCGGCCGCTCGGACGTCGAGCCGGGGCCGGGCGTGCTTCTTCCAGGTCACATGGAAGAGCGATGCGGAGTGCTGGGGAGCCGAGGCACGCAGCGCGTCGCTCGGGATCTCACGCCAGACGAGGGATTCGACGGCGGCGACCGGCCTACCGGTGCCGTCCGCGATGTCCAGCGCCACGGTGTCGGGGGCGGTACGGACGAGGCGTACGCGCAGAGTCGAGGAGCCTGCGGTCCGGACACTCACTCCCGCCCAGGAGAAGGGCAGGTCCAGCCCATGGCCGGCAAGGGCGTCACCGTCGGCTCCCCCGGTCCCGTCGGCACCGGGGAGGAGCAGCGGGTGCAGGGCGGAATCCAGCAAGGCCGGGTGGAGTACGTACTCCTCCGTGCCGGTCGTCCCCTCCTCCGGCAGTTCGACCTCGGCGAAGATCTGCCCGTCGCGCCGCCACATCCGGCGCACCCCCTGGAACGCGGGTCCGTAGCCGTAGCCACGCTCGGCGAGCCGGTCGTACATCGTGTCGGTGTCGAGTTCCAGTGCGTCGGCGGGAGGCCACACCGACAGCGCGGAGTCGGCTTCCTCGGACGCCACGGCTTCGGCGGTGCCGAGTGTGCCGTGGGCATGCGTCACCCAGTCCGCGCCGAGGCCGGTGTCACTGTCACTGTCACTGTGGTCGGCCGGGGACGAGGGCGACATGGACGGCAAGGGAGGCTCGGGCCGGGAGTGGATGCTCAGCTGACGACGGCCTGCGTCATCGGGGGCACCGAGGCCGATCTGGAGCTGTACGGCGCCCTGTTGGGGGAGGGTGAGGGGCGCGGTGAGAGTGAGTTCGTCGAGACGGTCGCATCCGACATGGTCACCCGCGCGCAGTGCCAGTTCCACAAAGGCGGTCCCCGGCAGGAGAACCGTATCGAGGATGGCGTGGTCCGCGAGCCAGGGATGTGTCTTCAGGGACAGCCGCCCGGTCAGCACCACCCCTTCGCCATTCGCAAGCTCCACGGTGGCGCCGAGGAGAGGATGGCCGACGGCGCTGAGCCCGGCGGAGGCCACATCGCCACGGTCCTCCGGCGTCTCCAGCCAGAACCGCTCCCGCTGGAAGGCGTAGGTCGGCAGATCGACATGCCGGGCGCCCGTGCCGTCGAAGAACGACGACCAGTCCACACCCACACCCCGAACAAAGGCCTGAGCGACAGCCGTTACGGCTGTCAGTGCCTCGGGACGGTCACGACGCAGAAGAGCAACGGCGGCGGAGGCAGCGGGATCGCTGACACATTCCGGGATCAGCGCGGACAGCACACCGTCCGGACCGAGCTCCAAGAACGTACGGACACCCTCACCCTCCATGGCACGTACGGCGTCGGCGAACCGCACCGGACGCCGCACATGCTCCACCCAGTAATCGACGGAGGCGATCTCACCGCTGACGGACTCACCGGTCACGGCGGACACCATCGCCAAACGCGGCGCGGAGAACGAGATGCCGCTGATCGCGGCACGGAAGTCCGCGAGCATCGGCTCCATCAACGGCGAATGAAACGCATGACTCACCGCCAACCGCTTCGTCCTACGCCCCAACGCCTCCAATTCACCGGCGACTTCAAGAACCGCCGCCTCAACCCCCGCGATCACCACCGACCTCGGGCCGTTGACCGCCGCAACACTCACCCGGTCCTCACGACCGACGAGGAGCGGCAGAACCTCATCCTCGGCCGCCTGGACGGACACCATCGCCCCACCGGAGGGCAGCGCCTGCATCAACCGACCACGCGCAGCCACCAACCGAGCGGCGTCCTCCAGCGAGAAAACCCCCGCCACATGAGCAGCGGCAATCTCCCCCACCGAATGACCGGCCACCACATCCGGCCCCACACCCCACGACTCCACCAGACGAAACAACGCCACCTCCAACGCAAACAGCGCCGGCTGCGTCACACCCGTCTCATCCAGACCCTCCCCCGACCAGGCCGCCTCCCGCACAGAAGGGTCGAAGTACGAGCACACCTCGTCGAACGCTCCGGCGAACACCGGAAACGCCTCGTACAGCTCCCGGCCCATCCCCGCACGCTGCGCACCCTGACCCGTAAACACCACACCAAACCGACCAGAAACCACCGACCCCGACACCACACCAGGACCAGGCACAGACCCGGCAGCCGCATCACCGGCCAAGACCTCCAGACCGGCGACGAACTGCTCCCGCGCCTCCCCCAGCACCACCGCACGCCGCTCGAACACCGACCGCGACGACGCCAACGACCACCCCACATCCACGGCCGAAGCACCACCACCAGCCGCGAACACCCGCAAACGCTCCGCCTGCCCCCGCAGCGCAGCATCCGACCGGCCCGACACCACCCACGGCACAAGCCCAGGCGGAGGAGCAGACACAGTCGTCTCCTCCTCATCCTCCACAGCAGGTGCCTGCTCGATCACCACATGCGCATTCGTGCCGCTGATACCGAACGACGAGACCGCCGCCCGCCGGGGGCGACCCGTCTCCGGCCACTCACGGGCCTCACGCAGCAGTTCCAGTGCGCCCGACGACCAGTCGATGAACGGCGACGGCTCGTCCACGTGCATCGTGCGGGGCAGCACACCCTCCCGCATCGCCATCACCATCTTGATCACACCCGCGACACCCGCCGCCGCCTGCGTATGACCGATGTTCGACTTCAACGACCCCAGCCAGAGCGGACGTTCCGCATCCCGCCCCTGCCCGTAGGTCGCGAGCAGCGCCTCGGCCTCGATCGGATCGCCCAGCCGCGTCCCGGTACCATGCGCCTCCACGGCATCCACATCAGTGGCCGACAACCCGGCACTGGCCAACGCCCGCCGGATCACCCGCTGCTGCGACGGACCGTTCGGTGCCGTGAGTCCATTGCTGGCACCGTCCTGGTTGATCGCCGAGCCTCGGACGAGCCCAAGCACCGAGTGGCCGTTCCTGCGCGCATCCGACAAGCGCTCGACCAGCAGCATCCCCACGCCCTCGGACCAACCCGTCCCGTCGGCCGCAGCCGAGAACGCCTTGCACCGGCCATCAGCCGCAAGCCCACGCTGCCGGCTGAACTCGATGAACATTCCTGGTGTCGACATCACCGTGACGCCTCCGGCCAGCGCCATCGAGCACTCGCCGGACCGCAGCGCCTGCGCCGCCAGATGGAGCGCGGCCAGGGAGGACGAGCAGGCGGTGTCGACGGTGACCGCAGGGCCGACCAAACCCAGCTGGTAGGCGATCCGCCCCGACATGATGCTTGCCGTACCGCCGGTCAGTACATGCCCTTCGACACCGTCCGGCGCTTGATGCATGCGCGGCCCGTAGTCCTGCGCGGTCGCGCCGATGAAGACGCCGGTCTCGCTGCCCCTCCGGTATTCAGGGTCGATACCGGCCCGTTCGAAGGCCTCCCACGCGGTCTCCAGCAGCAACCGCTGCTGCGGATCCATCGCCGACGCCTCACGCGGTGAGATACCGAAGAACTCGGCGTCGAAATCTCCCGCGGACAGAAATCCTCCACGGGTGAGATAGGTCCTGCCGGAGCTGTCAGGATCCGGGTCGTACAAGGTTTCAAGGTCCCAGCCGCGGTCCGCCGGAAAGTCCGTCAGCGCCTCTCCGCCTTCGGCCACGAGCCGCCAGAGTTCTTCGGGGGAGGACACTCCGCCCGGGAACTGGCAGGCCATGCCGACGATCGCGATCGGCTCGTCCACGGAGACGGCGGCGGGGCGCCACGCGGCCGTGGCGGCATCGGAATCCACCGCCAACTCCGAGAGGAGATATGCCGCCAGTTCGCCCGGAGTCGGGTGGTCGAAGAGCAGTCCGCTCGGCAGACGAAGCTCCGTCGCCCGAGCAAGCGCGTCGCGGAATTCGACGGCGGTCATCGAGTCGAAACCGAGCTCCGAGAAGGGAGCCCTGAGCTCGACCACCTTGGCAGCCGGATAGCCGAGCGCCACGGCCACGTGCGAGGAGACAACCTCGGCCACCATACGTTTCCGCTCATCGCGCGAAAGGCCGGACAGTCGCTGCGCCAAACCGCCTCGCACCACCACCCGCGTACTGTCCGGAGCGGGGGCGGACGGCAGAACGGCCGTAGTGGCATCGGGTCCGGCCGTCAGCGGCAGCCAGTGCCGTTCCCGTTGGAAGGCGTACGTCGGCAGATCCACACGCCGGGCGCCGCTCCCGTCGAAGAACGACGACCAGTCGACACCCACACCCCGGACAAAGGCCTGTGCGACAGCCGTTACGGCCGTCAGCGGCTCGGGACGGTCACGACGCAGAAGAGCAACGGCGGCGGAGGCAGCGGGATCGCTGACACACTCCGGGATCAGCGCGGACAGCACACCATCCGGACCGAGCTCCAGGAACGTACGGACACCCTCACCCTCCATGGCCCGCACCGCGTCGGCGAACCGCACCGGACGCCGCACATGGTCCACCCAGTAATCAGCGCAGGCGATCTCACCGCCGACCAACTCCCCGGTCACGGCCGAGACCATCGCCAGGCGCGGCGCGGAGAAGGAGATGTCGCTGATCGCGGCACGGAAGTCCGCGAGCATCGGCTCCATCAACGGCGAATGAAACGCATGACTCACCGCCAGTTTCTTGAGCTTCCGGCCCTGCTCAGCCAGGGAAACAGCGATCGCCTCGACCGCGTCACCCTCACCCGCGATCACCACGGACCTCGGACCATTGACCGCCGCAACACTCACCTGGTCCTCGCGACCGGCGAGAAGCGGCACAACCTCATCCTCGGCCGCCTGTACGGACACCATCGCCCCACCAGCGGGCAACGCCTGCATCAACCGGCCACGCGCAGACACCAACCGAGCCGCATCCTCCAGCGAAAACACACCCGCCACATGAGCGGCAGCAATCTCCCCCACCGAATGACCAGCCACCACATCCGGCCCCACACCCCACGACTCCACCAAACAAAACAGCGCCACCTCCAACGCGAACAGCGCCGGCTGCGTCACACCCGTCCCATCCAGACCCTCCCCCGACCACACCGCCTCCCGCACCGACGGGTCGAAGTACGAGCACACCTCGTCAAACGCCCCGGCGAACACCGGAAACGCCTCATACAGCTCCCGACCCATCCCCGCACGCTGCGCACCCTGACCCGTAAACACCACACCAAAACGACCAGAAACCACCGACCCCGACACCACACCAGGACCAGGCACAGACCCGGCAGCCGCCTCACCGGCCAAAGCCTCAAGACCGGCGACGAACTGCTCCCGCCCCTCCCCCAGCACCACCGCACGCCGCTCGAACACCGACCGCGACGACGCCAACGACCACCCCACATCCACCGCCGAAACACCACCGCCGGCCCCGAACACCCGCAAACGCTCCGCCTGCCCCCGCAACGCCCCATCCGACCGGCCCGAGATCACCCACGGCACGACGGACACAGCCACCGGCGCAGCCGCCGCAGCCGCCGCAGCCGCCGCCGGCGCGGCCACCTGGGCCGGCGCGCCCCCGGAACGCGCCGCCTCCCCGGTCGGCGCCTCACCGAGTACGACATGGCAGTTGGTGCCGCCCATGCCGAAGGAGCTGACTCCCGCGATCAGAGGCCGCTCGTCCTGCGGCCAGGGGCCGAGCTCCGCCTGCACGCGCAGGTTCAGCCCGTCGAGGTCGATGTGCGGATTGGGGGTCTCATAGTTGAGGCTGGCGGGGAGTTCCCGGTGGCTCAGGCTCAGGGCGGCCTTGATGAATCCCGTGATTCCCGCGGCGCCTTCCAGGTGGCCGACGTTGGTCTTGACGGAGCCCACGCGCAGGGGACCGCGCCGCCCCGCCACCGTGCCCAGCGCCGCGCCCAGGGCGGTGGCCTCGACAGGGTCGCCGACCTTCGTCCCGGTGCCGTGCAGTTCCACGTACTGAACGTCCGCGGGCCGGACTCCGGCCTGTGCGCAGGCGGCGCGCAGCACGGCCTGCTGGGCGGCGGCGCTGGGGGTGGTCATACCGGTGCCAGCACCGTTGTTCATGGCGCTGCCGTGGATGACGCAGTAGACGCGGTCACCGTCGGCGAGGGCGCGCGTCAGGGGCTTGAGGAGTACGGCACCGCCGCCCTCACCCCTCACATAGCCGTCGGCGCGGGAGTCGAAGGTGAAGCAGCGGCCCTGTGGGGACAGTCCGCCCCACTTGGCGGAGATGACGGAACTCTCCGGCAGCAGGCTGAGGTTGATCCCGCCGGCGATCGCCTGGTCGGACTCTCCCTTGCGCAGGCTCTCGCAGGCCAGATGGAGAGCGACGAGGGAGGAGGACTGGCCGGTGTCGACGGTCAGGCTGGGGCCCTGGGCCCGCAGGAAGTACGACAGGCGGTTGGCGATGATGCCGCGGTGGATACCGGTCATGGCGTGCTGGGCGCCGTTCCCGGCCGTTCCCGCGGCTCCGTGCACCATCCGGGCGTAGTCGTCCCAGATCGCTCCGACGAAGACACCCAGCCTGGTGCCGCCCACTGTTCCGGGGAGGACACCGGCGTCCTCCAGGACCTCCCAGCCGAGTTCGAGCATGAGCCGCTGTTGTGGATCCATGTACTCCGCCTCACGGGGCGAGACATGAAAGAAGTCGGCATCGAAGAGATCGATCCCGTCCAGGAAAGAGCCGAATGGGGAGTTCATACGGCCGGGGGCCGATGGTGACGGGTCGTAGAATTCCTCGGCGTTCCAGCGTCCTTCGGGAACCTCGGTCACCGTGTGCCGACCGCCCCGGAGCAGGTTCCAGAACTGCTGGGCCGAGGAAGCCTTCGGGTACCGGCAGGAGATCCCCACCACCGCTATCGCTTCCTCGCGCCCCGAGGAAGCGTCGTACTCGACGTTGTTGTACTCGGCGCCCGCCGTTTCGTTCATAGCCCGCCCCGCCAGCAGTAGCAGCAATTCCAGCACATCAACTGCATCATGCATTTACGCGATTCAGGCTAACGAGGGGGCGTTCCACCCGACCCCCTAAACAACCCCTATGCTGTTGCCCCTTTCATGCCGGCCTTCATCCGTCGTTCATCCCGACGGGGTGTGGCCGATCAGCTTCTCCGCTCCCGGTACCGGCAGTTCGGCAAAGGGAAAAGGGGCCACCGGCCGGTCCGCCATGACGAGCCAGGCCTGCCCCGTACGGCTGTCGCCGAGCACCGTCTCGAACGCGTCGGCCACCTGCTCGGTGCTCGCCACGGCGATGCCCGCCTCGGCGATGGCCGTCCGGCGTCCGGCGATCAGCGGGGTGTCCACCAGGCCGGGGCAGAGGGCGTTGAGCGACACCCCGTCACGGTGGAGGGAGGGCGCGAGGGACCGGACGAGGCCGATCACCGCGCTCTTGGTCGCCGAGTACAGCACCTCGATCGAGGGCCGCAGCGCCGCCGCGCTGGCGGTGACGACGATGGATCCATGAGTGCGGCGCAGGTGCGGCAGGGCGGCCTGGATCCCGAAGACCACCGAGTCGAGGTTGACGCTCACGAGGGCGCGGTAGCTGTCGGGGGCGAAGCCGTCGCCGATGGCGGTGCGGCCGGTCGTACCGGCGTTGAGGTGCACGACGTCCAGACGGCCGAACCTCGACACGGCCGCCTCGACCACCGCCTCGTTGTCGGTGAGGCTCCCCACATCGGTGCGTACGAACAGGGCGCCGGTGCGTGCGGCGACCGCCTCGCCGCGCTCGGTGTCGATGTCCGCGACGACGACGTGACCGCCGCGCGCGACCAGGCGTTCGACGACCGCGGCGCCTATCCCGCCCGCGCCGCCGGTGACGAGAGCGACCTGGCCCGCGCGGAAGGCGGTGTTGTTCTCGGGCATTGCCATGGTGGGTCCTCTCCTTCGGGCGTACGGAAGCCGGCCGGCCCCGCCGTGCTGCGGCCACTGTCCTCGGCGGCCCGGGGGCCGACCGGCTTCTCCCAGCCCAGTTCAGCCAGTTCAGCCGTTTCAGCCGTTTCAGCTGCTTCAGCCAGTTCAGCCGTTTCAGCTGGTTGAGATGGCTCAGCTGGTTCAGCCCAGTTTGGCGCGCAGTTCGTTGCGCCCGGCGAGCTGGAGTTTGCGGTAAATACGCGTGAGGTGCTGTTCGACCGTACTGACCGTGATGGACAGGTCATGGGCGATCTGCTGGTTGGTACGTCCCTTGGCCGCCAGGACGGCCACCCGCTGTTCCGAAGGGCTCAGCTTCTCCAGGAAGGTGGAGTGCCGGTCGTAGATCTTGTAGCGGGGAACGTCCGGCTTCTTCTCCAGGGCGGCCTCGCCGGTACGGAAGCTCTCCAGCAGGTCGAACAGGCCGGGGGTCCCGGCCGATTCCCGGAGTTTCGCGAACACCCCCTCGCCGAACTTGGCGCGGTCCGCGGGTGTCCGGGTACGGGCGTGGAGGTCCCCCCATTTCGTACCGCCGCGGGGGGCGTCCGCGTGGATCCGGTCGAGGGTGGCGTCGATCAGGTCGACGGCCTTCCCGTACTCGTTCATGGTCACGTACGCCGCTGCCGCGGCCAGTCGCCAGGGGACGAGGCTGTGCCGGTCGGTGCCCCAGTCGGCCATCAGTCCGCCGCACCGCAGGAAGTCGGCCAGTCCCGCCAGGGATTCCCCGACGACGAGGCGGTACAGGCCCCGGGCGTAGAGGTAGTCGAGTCCGTAGCGGGTGTCGAACAGGGAGTCGGGCACCTGGTGCGAGAGCAGGACGGCCGCCGCGGCGGGGTTGCCCTCGGCGACATGGGCGAGGATCGCGCAGGCCAGGGGCTCGGCCATGCACATGCCCCAGAGCCGGGCGGGGAGCAGGCCGAGGGCCCCTTCCGCCTCCTCCGCCGCCGTGGCGGGGTCACCGCCGCGCAGCGCGATCTCGGCGCGGACGACCCGGAAGCGGGCCTGCCCGCAGGCGAGCCGGCCGTCCGTGGCGCGGGCGAAGCGCTCCAGCCAGAACGACGCCTGGCCGGGGTTGTCGTGCCGGACCACCGCGGCCAGCGCGGCCATGATGGCGGGCAGGTTCTCCGCGGTGGCGTCACAGCCGTACAGGGCCCGCTTGGTCGCCCGCACGAGTTCCTGCCCGTCGGGGCCGCCCTCGGTGAGGGTGCCGGAGAGGGCCCAGGCCGCCGCGTAGCGCGGGGAGCGGGTGAGGCGGTCCTCCAGAGTCCGCCCGGTCACTCGCTCCTTACGGCCCACCTCCCGCAGCAGGCCGGGGAATTCGCAGGCGATGAGCAGCCGGCGTGCGAGGAGTTCGAGGTGCTCGGGGCTCTCCCGGCGGCCGATGGCGGCGATGCGGTGGTCCAGCAGACACAGCTCGCCTCTGGCCAGCCAGAGCGAGTGGTGGTCCTCCTGGAGGGAGCCCGGCCCGGATTCGGCCTCCTCGTGGCGGCCGGTGAGCGAAGCGGCGAGGGAGTCGCCCTCGCCGCGCACGGAGCGGGACACGGCGGAAGCGCCGGACGTCCCGGCCCCGTCGGACACTCCGAGCCCCCCGGGGGTCCGGGGCTCCCCGGGCTCCCCCGGCGTCCCGGACGCCGCGGACGGCGATCCGGGTACGGACGGAGAGCCGGGTCCCGGCGGCGATCCGGATCCCGGCGGCGGCTCGGGCGGCGGTACGTCATCCGTGCGGCCGCGCCGCGCGCGCGGTCTCCCTTCCCCGCCGCCCGGCGCACGGTGCTCCCCGCCCCCGGCCGTCCTGCCGGTGCCCGCCTCCTCGGTCCGGGGCCTGGCCACCAGTGCCGGTGCCCGGCTCACGGCGGACCGGCCTCCGTCGTGCCCGTGCTCCGCCCGGGGCAGTGCGCGCGGTGTACGGCTTCCGGCGCGGTCGGCGTCGTCCATGGCGCTCAGCCAGCGCGCCACGTCCTCCATGGGCGCTCCGGCGGCCCTGAGGACCGCGGCCGCCCGGCCGCTCAGCTCGGTGCGCCGGCTGCGCGGCATGTCGCCGAGGATGACCTCGCGTACGGCGGGATGGCGGAATTCGCCGGCGTGCAACAGCCCGCAGGCGCTCAGTTCTTCGGTGGATTCCTCGACCGCGCGCAGGTCGAGGCGGGTGAGTTCGGCTATGACCTCCAGGGCTCCGAAGCCGTCCGCCACCGCCAGCGCTTCCGCGATGTCCCGGATATCCGGGTCGAGCCGGTGGAGGCAGTCGAGGACGGCCTGCCGGTAGGCGGCGCCGGTGACCGGGCCCCTGAGGTCCTCCAGTTCGCCGTGGCAGCCGCAGCAGGCGGCGTGGTCGTGGAGCAGGGCCTTGGTGAGGAGGGGGCTGCCGCCCGAGAGCTGACGGAGCCGTACGGCGAAGCGGTCCACGCGGCGCAGGGAGAACTCGGTGCGGGCGAGGTCGGCCACATCGGACTCCGACAGCGGTACGACGGCGAGGCCGCGTACGTGCTGTTCGCCGTTCAGGCGGCGCCGCAGCCGGACCGAGCCGTGCGAGGCGTTGGTCTGATCGGTGACGACGAGCAGCACCTGATGGTGGCGGACGCGCGCCGCGAGGGATTCCACGAAGCGCGCGGAGGCCGGGTCCGCGTGGCGGATGTCGTCCACGCAGACGACCAGCGGGCCGGCGGCGGCCAGCCGCAGGACGTCGAAGACCGCGGTCTCGATGGCCTGGGCGAGTGAGGAGGACTCCGAGGCGGGAGCCGACGGTTCGTGCGGGTCGGCCCAGCGGCGGTCGCGCAGCAGTTGTCTGGGCACGCCGAGCGGATCGCTGCGGCTGAATCTGGAGCAGGTGGCGCTCAGGACCCGTGCGCCCCGGGTCCGGGAGGCGTGGGCGAACTCAGTGACCAGAGTGGTCTTTCCCGACAGCACGGAACCGGTCATCAGAACGAACCGGCCGGTCTCCGCATGGACTTCGGCCAGATAGCCGAGCAGCGCTTGGCGCGCCGCGGCTCCTGACACATGACGTGTCATTCTCTGTCCCCCGTACGAGCGTTGCCATGGCTACGCCGGTGGCCACACGCATGGGCAGACCGGTCATTGTCCCCCCTGGGCCCGCACGCGGCGCCGCGACGTCGTCGTCGGGATCGCGTGCACGTCGGCTGCTGAATGGCTTGAACGAATGAATGTGCGTGAAAGCGAGTGATGGTGCGTGAAAACGTCGTTCCCGTTCATGCCGCCGGGGCGAGCCCGGGGCGGGCCTTACCTCCTCACTCCTTCGTCGGACCAATGGTCACGCGGGGAGTCGTCCGTTCCGGGCCGGGTTCGGCGTCGAGCGCCGGCCGACAGGCGCCATTGCCGAAGACAGGATCCCGGCCGCACTCCTATTGCCCCCGCCGCAAGACCACGGCACCCAGCGTAAAGGTATCCGGCAGGAAATTCACAGTGCCCCGGTGGCCAATCGGCCTGGCCGCCTCCCTTTGGTGAAGGCGCAGTTCATGTCCCGCGCACCCGGGAATCGCCGCCCCACGCCCGGCGATCCTCCTGGCCGAAAAAAATCCCGTTGCGTATTCGCTCGTCGCCCTATAAATTCCCTCGGCCGACAACTGATGGGGCACCTGGGACTCATTTTGACCGGAACTGTCAATCGCTCTGCGGGACAACGGAGTCGACCGGCGATTTCCCGGTGACGGGATGGGGGCGTACCGGAGCGGGGCGTCCTTTCGCGCGGCGCGCGCCTCCTGCCGGGAGCCGGCGCTCACGGGGCGGACACGGGCCGGTTCAGGTCGGCTCCGGTGATGGGCCGGCCCGGGAGCACGGAACCGGGCTGGACCCGCAGGGCGTCCAGCAGCAGTTCCAGAAGACGGGCCGGTACGGTCTCCGCGAGACCGGCGGGCGCCCCGGTCTCCTGGACGAGCCGGTCCATGAACATCACGATGTCGCCGCAGCCGATGTCCCGCCGCAGCACCCCGTCGTCCTGCGCCTCACGCACCATGCGTTCGAAGAGATCGAGCCAGACGTCGCGGGCCTCGCGCAGCCGCTCGTTCGATCTCAGCGCCTCGCGCATCGGGTGGCACAGCGGGGAGTTGGCCAGGCCGAAGCGGAACGCGGCCCACTCGTGGAGAAAGGCGTTCAGCCGGCTCCAGGCGTCAGGGCCCTCCTCCCAGGCCCGTCGCGCCATGACGATCAGACGCTCGTAGATGTCCCAGGCCACGGCTTCCAGGAGGAGGTCACGGTCGGGGAAGCGGCGGTAGAGCGTGCCCTTGCCGACCCCCGCGCGCCGGGCGACCTCGTCCATCGGCACATCCACGCCCTGCGTCATGAACAGCTCGCGGGCCGCCGCCACGATCCGCTCCCTGTTGCGCCGGGCGTCGGCCCGCAGGCCCGCGGGCTCCGCACCTGCGACGGTCTCCCCCGTTCGCCCCACCACGAGCACCACCCCTCCCCGACCCAAGATCGATCTGGACGATTTCCGTCCGTTCATTGTACCGTAGGCCACGAAGTGGACAGAATCCGTCCAGATATGGGGTCTCAATGACGGAGACAGCCGCAAGCGACGCTCCTTCGGATGCCACGGCGCGACGGGAGGGCGCGAGACGACGCTGGTGGGCGCTGGCCATGCTCAGCGGCGCGCAACTGATGGTGGCGCTGGACATGACGATCGTCTCGATCGCCCTGCCGACCGCCCAGGCCGAGGTGGGTCTCAGCGACGCCTCCCGGGGATGGGTCGTCACCGCCTACACCTTGGCCTTCGGCGGGTTACTCCTGCTCGGCGGCCGGCTCGGCGATGTGCTGGGGCGCCGGCGCACGGTGCTGATCGGAGTGGCGGGCTTCGCCGCGGCCTCCGCCCTGGGCGGGGCGGCGACCGGCGCCACCACGCTCATCACCGCCCGCGCCCTGCAAGGCGTCTTCGCCGCGCTCCTCACACCCTCCACCCTGGCCCTGCTGACCAGCGTGTTCCCCGAGGGCCGGGAGCGCGCGAAGGCACTGGGCGTGTACGGGGCCGCGCTGATGTCCGGAGGAGCGGTGGGGCTCGTGCTCGGCGGCGCCATCACCCAGTACCTGGACTGGCGTTGGACCCTCTATGTCAATGTGCCCCTCTCGCTGGTCGTCATCGTCGGCGGCCTGCGCCTCTTCCCCGACCCCCCGAAACCGCCGCGGGTGCCGCTCGACATCGCCGGGGCGGCTCTCGGCTGCGCGGGGATCGTGGCCTGTATCTACGCCTTCGGCGAGGCCGGGGCCCAGGGCTGGGGCTCCGGCGTGATCATCGGCTCCCTGGCCGGGGGCGTGGTTCTGCTGGGCGTCTTCGGCGTGGTGCAGGCCACGGTGGCCCACCCCCTGCTGCCGCCCCGGGTCCTGGCCGACCGCAACCGGGCGGGCGCTTTCCTCGCGATCGTGATCTCCACCTTCGCGATGCTCGGCATGTTCCTGTTCATGACCTTCCAGTTCCAGGACGTCATGGGGTACTCGTCCCTCAAGGCCGGCCTGGCGTTCCTGCCGTACGTCGTGGTCGCGGCGGCGGTCTCGACCCGGGTGACCGGGCGGATCATGCCGCTCGTACGGCCCCGTGTGCTGCTGACGGCGGGGCTCCTCATCGAGAGCTGCGGCCTGCTCTTCCTCACCAGGATGACGCCGGGGAGCGGTTACGCGACCTCGGTCCTGCCCGCCCTGCTGCTGTTCGGCATCGGCGTGGGGCTCCTCGTCGCGCCGATCATGAGCACCGCGACCACCGTGTCGGACCCCCGTGACACGGGCGTCGCCTCCGCGTTCGTGAACACCTCTCAGCAGATCGGCGGCTCGATCGGGACCGCGCTGCTGAACAGCGTCGCGGCAGCCGCCTCGGCCGCCTATCTCGCCTCGCACTCCGGTGCGGGGCGCCAAGGGGCCACGGTCCACGGCATGGCCGTCGCGTGCGGCTGGGCGGCCGGTGTCCTGGTGGTGGGCGCCCTCCTGGTGGGAATCCTCGTCAGCGCGGACCCACGGCGGGCGGAGAAGGCCGTCCCGGCCACCACCGGCTGAGGACCGACGGCACCGGGCTCGGGGGCCGGATCGACGCGGCCGGGTCCCGGGCCCCGGCCTCGTTCGTCATCGACGGCAGAGCACTCAAGCCGCGCTGACGCCCCTTCACGCGGACACCGGCCGGGCGAACACTTTCCGGGCGGACACCGGCGCGGTCGCGGACGCGGGCCGTGGTGAGCGGGGCGGACCGGACCGCCCCGCTCACCAGTCCATGAGGTCCACCAGACGGGAGCAGTGGGGGTCCGTGTCGTCCGCCGTCATACGGTCCTCCTCGGTGATGAGGGACGGCAGGGCCGCCAGCAGGGCGCTGACGGCTCCCGAGGGGCGTACGTCCGCGGCGATCACCCCCGGGATGTCCTCGGTGTCGAGGTAGAGACGCAGCCGGTCCGGGGCCAGGAGCAGGAATCCCCGCAGCCGTGGGTCGGGCTGTTCCTCGGTGAAGGGGCAGGCGAGCCCGCGCAGGATGGTCAGGGCGTGGTCGTCGGACGTGGCGGCGGCCCGGTCCACGGCCACCGGGTCCACCTGGACGAGGGGCATGCCCATCAGGGTGCCGACGCTGTCGCCGGGGCGGGGGCGGGCACCGGCGTGCAGGGCCCGCAGGACGCCGGTCACCTCGTCCGCGGTGACCGGGTCGTCGTCCAGGCGCAGGGGCATCTCGTACGCGGTCAGCCGCTCCGGGGCGAGGGCGGTGTCCGCGCCGCCGCCGGTGACGACGCGGACGGCCTCGGCGGGCGGTGGTACGGGAAGGATGCCCCGGATGTACAGGGCGCCGGTGAGAGGTGCGTGGATATGGTGCAGCAGCAGACGGGCGAGGTCCCCCTGCCGCTCAGCGACCTCTTCGTTCATGGACGCCACCCGTCGACGCCGGGGCCGTGAGAGCCGTGGTCATCCCCATGACCACCCTAAGGGCTGTCCGACACATCCCGCCCGGCCTGCGGCGCCCGGCCCGCACACGCGCGGCGTCGTCGGTGGTGTCCGGCGCCGGTCGCCCCTGCCCGGTGACCGTTACGGCCACGCCCCCACCCGTGCACGGCACGGAGCGGGGGCGTGCGTACGAGGGCGTCCCGCCGGACGGGGCGTCAGTCCTGGATGTGGATGGCCAGCGCCGGGCAGACGGCCGCGGCGTGGCGGGTGTCGTCGGCCAGCTCCGCCGAGGGGCTGGGGTTCAGGAGTACGGCGATGCCGTCCTCGTCGCGCTGGTCGAACACATCGGCCGCGGCGACCACACACTGTCCTGACGCGACGCACTTGTCCTGGTCGAGGGTGACCTTCATGAGAACTCCTTCGGTCGTGCCGTTGTTCGCAAGAGATGTGCAGGAGATGGGGGGCCGGCTGTGGTGGGCCCGGACGCTCCGGGGTGGCCGGTCAGCCGGCACTCGGGGGGGCGGCCGGTCGGCGCGTACTCAGGGGGTGGCCGGTCGGCGCGTACTCAGGGGGTGGCCGGTCGGCGGGCCGGGGTCACCAGGTGACGGGCAGCTCGTAGACCCCGTAGACGGATCCGTCGTGCTTGAACGGGATCTGATCGAGATCGGCCGCCAGCCGCAGGGTGGGGATGCGCCGGTAGAGGGTGCTGTAGACGACCTGGAGTTCCAGCCGGGCCAGGGGCTGGCCCAGACACTGGTGCACACCGAAGCCGAAGGCCACGTGGTGACGGGCGTCGCGCTCGATGTCCAGGCGGTCGGGTTCCGGAAAGGCGTCGGGGTCGCGGTTGGCGACATCGTTGGCCATGATCAGGCCCTCGCCCGCGCGGATGAGTTCACCCCCGATCTCGATGTCCTCCAGCGCGACCCGCCGTCGGCCGTTGTGGACGATATTGAGGTAGCGCAGCAGTTCCTCCACGGCCGAGGCGACCAGCTTGGGATCGTCGGAGTCACGCAGGAGCGCCAGCTGGCCGGGGTGTTCGAGCAGGGCCAGCGTGCCGAGCGCGATCATGTTCGCGGTCGTCTCATGACCGGCGATCAGCAGCAGCACCCCCATCTGGGCCGCTTCGCTCCGGGTCAGCTCCCCCGCCTTCACCCGCTCGGCCAGACCGGACAGCAGATCGTCGGCGGGGGCGGCGATCTTCTCGCCCATGAGTTCGTCCAGATAGCCGAGCAGCGCGCGCTGGGCGGCGACGCGCTGTTCGGGCTCGGTGTCGCGCTTGATGACGATCTGGCTGTTGTCCTGGAAGAAGTCGTGGTCGCCGTAGGGGACTCCGAGGAGTTCACAGATCACGAGCGAGGGCACCGGCAGGGCGAACGCGTCGACCAGATCGACCGGTTTCGGACCGGCCAGCATGTCGTCGATCAGCTCGTCGACGATCGTCTGGACGGCCGGGCGCAGGGCCTCCACCCGTTTGATGGCGAAGGGCGCGGTCACCATGCGCCGCAGCCGCGCGTGCTCGGGGTCGTCCATCAGGATGAAGCTGGCGGACCCGCCGCCCGGGGGCAGCGGTGTCTGGAGCGGGTAGCCGGGCCGGTTGATGTCGGCGCTGACCCGGGGGTCGGCGAGGAGGGCCCGCTGTTCCGCGTACCGGGTCACCATCCAGGGAGTGCTGCCGTCCCACAGACCGACCCTGCTGAGCGCGGCCTCCTTCTGCTTGGTCACCGCGGTCGGGGGCGGGTCGAACGGGCAGCCCGCCGCCCTGGCCATCGGGAATCGCGGCAATCCGGCGAGGCTCTCGCCGACCGGTTCGACCGTACTGGTCATGGTCTGCTCCAAGGGGGTGTGTCGGGGCTTTCTCGCGGTCAGGGGTGGTGTGGGGAGGGGGAGGCGTACGCCCCGGTCGAGGGGTACGCCGCGGTCGAGGGGTACGCCCCGGTCAGGTCCCGTTGGACGGGCGCGCACCGGCCGAGGGGGACGCCCCGGGTGCCGGTCAGCGCGGTGCGGGAGCGGGGCCGCCGAGCGCGTCGGCGACCTCCTGGCGGCGCAGGCGGGCCTGTTTGGGCATGTTCCAGCCGAGCACGCCGGTGACCGCGCCCTCACGGCGGAAGCGGGCGACGAAACGTCCGGTCGCCGGGTCGCCGTCCACGACGGACATCTCGGCGTCGGCCGGAACGACGCCGTACACCTGGATCTTCGCGTCGAACTGATCGGTCCAGAAGTACGACACGGGTGTGTAGGGCCGCTCGCCGCCGAGGAGGCCGGCCGCGACGGCCATGGCCTGCTCGGTGGCGTTGGTCCGGTTCTCCAGCCGCAGCAGCGCGCCGAGCCGGTCGTGATGCCATCGCGCCACGTCCCCGACGGCATAGATCCCCTCGGCGGCCCGGCAACGGGAGTCGCACACCAGGCCGTTGTCCACCCGCAGGCCGCTGCCGTGGAGCCAGCCGGTCACCGGATCGGCTCCGATCGCCACCAGGACCAGGTCGGCCGGGAGCGTGTCACCGTTGTCCAGGCTCACACCGGTGACCGTCCCCCCGCCGCCGGTCAGGCCGCGGACACCGCTTCCCGGACGCAGCCGCACCCCGTGTCCGGTGTGCAGCTCGGCGAGCAGCCCGGCGACGGGGTGGCCGAGCTGGTTCGCCATGGGGGCCGGCTGCGGCCCCACGACGGTGACGTCCAGTCCCATGGTCCGTGCGGTGGCGGCGACTTCGGCGCCGAGCACACCGTCGCCCACGACCACCAGGCGTGCGGATGTCAGCAGGGCGGCCCGCAGCGCCAGCGCGTCGTCGAGTGTGCGCAGCACATGGACCCCGGCCAGAGCGGCCTGCCCGGGAAGGATCCTGGGGCGTGTTCCCGTGGCCACGACGACCGCGCCGGCGCGCAGTGTCCGTCCGGACGCGGTGTGCACGGCGAGTGCCGTAGCGTCCAGGCCGACCGCCGGGTCACCGAGGATGAACTCGGCGCCCAGCGCCGACAGCGCCTCCCGCGGGCGCAGCCGGGCCCGGTCCGGCTGCCAGGCACCGGAGAGAATCTGTTTGGACAGCGGGGGCCGGTCGTAGGGCGGATGGGTCTCCGCGCCCAGCACGGTGACGGGCCCGGCGTAGCCGTGGCGCCGGAGCGCTTCCACCGTGGTCAGACCGGCGGCGGACGCGCCGACCACCAGCACACCGGCGGGGGCGTTCACTCGCTCTCACTCCGCTCGGTCGCGGCGGCCGGGCACATGACGGCGGCCTCGCGGACCGTGGGGTGCGCCGGCTCCGGCGGGGTCGCGTCGAGCAGGACCACGATCCTGTCCTCGTCACGCCGGTCGAACACGTCCCTGTCCTCGTCACGCGGGTCGAACACGTCCGGGGCGGGCAGTACGCGCTGACCCGCGCCGCGGCACTTGTCCTCGTCCACCGTTGCTTTCCTCGTCACTTCACTACTCCTCCGTCTGTGCGTCAGGAAGGAACGTCCGGGGTCCGCCGGGTCGCGGGACCGTGATGCCGGCCCCGGGGAGGGTGAGCTGTGATCAGGGGTGGGAGACGGGGGCCAGCCACAGCCCGACTATCGCGTCGATCAGACCGGTCCCGGCGTCGCGCCAGCTCGACCGTGGGGTGGCGGCGCCGAGGGCGAGCGCCCGTTCCCGCTCGGCGCACATGTGCACCATCAGCTGACGTGCCATGTCACCGCGCTCGGCCCGCACTTCGGGCGGCAGATCGGGAAGGCACGCGTCGAGCCCCTCGATGATCCGGTACAGCGAGGACGCGCTGAGCGATTCCTGGATCATGATGCCGCGCAGGGCGGGATCGGTCATCGCCTGCGCACAGAACCGGGCGTACCACGTGGGGCGGCCCAGGGCGGCGAGATGGTCGGTGACGGGGCGCACCAGGCAGGCCACCCAGTCCCGTACGTCCGTGGAACCGCCGGCCTCGGCCACCATCCCCGCGCGGAGCTGTTCGACCTGTTCGGCGTGTCTGCGTGCGATCGCCCGTACGAGATCCGCCTTGGTGCCGAAGTGGTACCCGACCGCTGCGTTGTTGCCCTGCCCCGCGGCTACGCTGACTTGACGATTGGAAACGGCGAACACGCCGTGTTCGGCGAACAGCCGCTCCGCCGTGGTGAGGATCAGCTCCCGTGTCGCGTCGGCCCGATCCGTACGCACGATCCTGCCCGTCACACTCACCACCCCACCGGGACTTCGCGGGGCCCGCCCACGAGGCCCTCCACCGGGCGTAGCTCCCGCGCCGGGACGGCAGGACATCGGTCCCGCAGGTCCGCCCACTCCACCGGCGGCTCCAGCGCGGTCGCGCCCGGAAGTTCACGACCCACCGCCTGATCACTCTCGTCATGACCCATCGCGCATCCTCCCCGAGGCCGGGCCGAGCACGTGATCAGTCAACCGCCATTGCTACTGTAAAGCAAGCGACTGACTTAATTCCGTCGGTACGCAGCCCTGCGGGCCTGCCCGTCCCCTCGCCGCAGACCCTCCCGTGTCCCCAGCTCACCCGGACGACGCCGCACCCGCCCCGCCGCTCCCGGACCGCCGCCCACACGTCCGTACCGGCGGGCGGGTGGCCTGATCCTGGTGCCGGCCCCGGGGCCCGATCGTCCCAGGCAGGAGGCCGGGTCACGATCGGCGGCGATTTCTTTCGGCGAGAACTGCGCCGAGGGTGTCGGACGCATAGCCTGGGTGGTATTGCCACGCTTGCCCCGGCCCCGTGCCGCTGGGCGGCATCCGGCGGCGACTGCGGCAACCGTGCCCGCCCGTACCAGCGGGTGGGCGGTGAGCGACGCCGAAGGAGAGGACTGGCCATGAGCACCCCGAATCCGGACGGACACGCACCCCCGATGGGGTCGCCCTCCGCCGAGGAGATCCAGGCCGCGGCCGAGGCGGCGGAGAGCCAGGCCGCCGCGGACACCCAGATCGCCCTGACCGATCTCGCGAACAGCATGGCACTGCTGCCGCAGGCGCCGCCGGTCGAGGGCGAGGAGGAGCCTCCCGACGGCGCTGTCGCCCTGCCGGTGATCGAACAGGACGGCAATCGGTACGTCCCCGTCTTCACGTCCGAGGACGCACTGGTGGAAGCCGGGGGCGACCCCGACACCGCGCTGCGCATCCCCGTCGTCGAGCTGGCCGAGCACTGGCCGGCGGACGGCCTGTGGCTGGCGGTCAACCCGTCCACCGACGAGGGCCTCGCCCTTCCCTCCGACCTGGTGCGGGCACTGCCCACCTTCTGTGACGCAGGCCCGATGGGGTGAACCGACGCGGGCCCGATGGGGTGAACCGGGGCCCGGCGTCTCGTCGCAGGCGCCTGACGGGACGGGGCGGGACGAGACGGGACGGGCTCGGTGGCACGCGTTCGTCGATCGCCCGTCGATATGGCGAGGGGGCCTGGAGCGCGCCGACGGGCCGTGCCCGGGGCGGTGTCAGCTCGTCGGCTGTCAGCTCGTCGGCAGGGTGACGGTGAACTCCACGTCGACCGCGTCGCGGAGTTTGAGAGCGCCGAAGAAGCCGGAGTACGGCTTGATGCCCCACCGGGACTGGACCACGCTCGCGGAGCCGGTGAGGGTCGACTCGTCCCGCTGCTGGATCTCCAGGCGCAGCGGATGGGTCTGCCCGGCCAGGGTGAGATCGCCCTCGACGGTCGCGCCGCTGTCATGGGGTTCGACGGCCGTGGAGGTGAAGTCCGCCCGCGGGTAGTGGTCCGTACGCAGCACCTTGTCCGCGTTCTGCCGGATCTGCCGTTTGTCACCCTCGCTGAGCGGCTTCACGCCGCCCGTGCCTTCCAGGACCTCCAGCGCGCCCAGGTCCGCCCGTACGGTCACCGTCGGCGGGGTGGCGGGGTCGGCCGGTACGCTCACACGGCCCTCCCACCGGGTGGCCTCGATGAGCAGGTCGTGTCCGACCTTCGCGGCCACGCCCCGGCGGAAGACACGTACGAGCAGTCGGCCGGTCTCCGGGCCGATCTCGTACTCGCCTGCCGCTACAGCCACGTCTCCAGCGTACGACCGCTCACGGAGCGGCGGTGAGCGGTGCCGTGCTCCGCCGGCCGGGTGGCCAGTCGACAGCCACTTAGTATAGCCTTACCTAAGTTTTTGTGCCTGCTCAATGGGCGGGGATCTCAGGAGCCGGAGGAGTGCGGTGGGGGCTCAAGGCCCAGCGGGGCGGGATGTCCTGAGACGTGCGGTGAAGGGGCAACGGCGCGATGTCGCCCTGTCGTCCCTCCTCGCGGCCGGGCACCAGGCGGGAGAGGCGCTCATCCCGGTGCTCATCGGCCTGGTGATCGACCAGGCCGTCGCCGAGGGCGACGGGACCGCGCTCTGGCTGTGGATCGGTGTGCTGGCCGCCGTGTACGTCGGACTCTCCGTCAGCTTCCGCACCGGTGCGCGGCTGTCGGAGCGTGCCGCCGTCGCGGCCGCGCACGAGCTGCGGATCGCGCTGGTCGGCCGGGTACTGCATCCCGGGGGCGGTACCGAGGCGCTCGGACTGCCCGGGGCCCTGGTGAACACCGCGACCGAGGACGCCAAACGGGTCGGGGCCGTGAACGTCGCGGTGATGGAGGCGGCGGCCGCGCTGGCCGCGCTGGGCGTCAGCGCGGCGGCCCTGCTCTGGATCTCCGTACCACTGGGCCTCGTCGTGCTGCTGGGCACGCCCCTGCTGCTGTGGCTGGGCCATCTGCTGAGCAAGCCGCTGGAGCGGCGCAGCGAGGCCGAGCAGGAGCGGGCCGGGCAGGCGTCCGCGGTCGCCGCCGATCTCGTGGCCGGTCTGCGGGTGCTCAAGGGCATCGGCGCCGAGTCGGCGGCCGTCGCCCGCTACCGGTCCGCCAGCCGTGCCTCGCTGGGCGCCACCCTCCGCGCGACCCGGGCGCAGGCCTGGCAGAAGGGAATGACGCTCGGGCTGACGGGTGTGTTCATCGCGCTGGTCGCCCTGATCGGCGGCCGGCTGGCCGTCGGTGGCGACATCAGTCTGGGCGGGCTGGTCTCGGCCGTCGGGCTGGCGCTGTTCCTGCTCGGGCCGCTCGAAGTGGTCGGCTGGGTGAACGCGGAGTGGGCGCAGGGCCGTTCGTCCGCGGCGCGTATCGCGAAGGTGCTCGGCGCCCCCGCGGCGGTGACGCCGGGATCGAGCGCGCTGCCGGTGCCGGTCCGTGGCCATGTACGGCTGCGCGGCGTCTCCTACGCGGCGCTGCGTGACGTCGATCTGGAGGCCGCGCCCGGTGAGCTGCTGGGAGTGGTGGCCGCCGACCCGGCCGACGCGCTGGCCCTGCTCGGCTGTCTGGAGCGGGTGGCCGATCCGGACGCCGGGACCGTGGAGCTGGACGGGCTGGCCCTGACCGCCCTGGACCCGGCGGAGATCCGGCGGGTGCTGCTGGTCGCCGGGCATGACGCCGACCTGTTCGAGGGCACGCTGGCCAGCAATGTGTCGGCCGCCGTGGGGCGGTCTCCCGAGGGCGCCGGAGGTCCCCCCGGGATCATCGCGACGGCGATGGCCGCGGCCGGCGCGGACGAGGTCGCCGAGGCTCTTCCCCATGGCGCCGCGACGGCGGTCACCGAACGCGGACGGTCCCTGTCCGGCGGCCAGCGCCAGCGCGTGGCCCTGGCCCGCGCGCTGGCCGCCGAGGCCCCGGTGCTGGTCCTGCACGACCCGACGACAGCGGTCGACACCGTCACCGAGGCCCGGATGGCCGACGCGCTCAGGGACTTCCGGCGGGGACGCACCACGATTCTGGTCACCACGAGCCCGGCGCTGCTCGCGGTGACCGACCGGGTGGTGTTCCTGCACGGCGGACGCGTCACCGACGCCGCGTCCCACGCCCACCTCGTACAGCGCCACGAGAGCTACCGGACGGCGGTCTTCGCGTGAACGACGACCACACCAGGGCGGACGCCCACGCCCCGGCGGACGACCGGACCGGGGCAGCGGACCGCACCGGGGCAGCGGACCGGATCACCGCAGCGGACGACCGGGCCAAGGCGGGGGACGACCGGACCGGGGCAGCGGACGGCCGGGCGCTGCTGCCCACCGCCTCAGCCCGCCGCACCCGCGCGGCGGTACGCGAACTCCTGCGTCCCCACCGGCCGCTGGCGCTCGCCGCCCTGGTCACGATGGTGGCCGCGACGGCCGTCGGACTGGTGGTGCAGCCGGTCCTCGGCCATATCGTGGACGTGGTCACCGAGGGCCGGCCGGCCGACGCGCTCGTCGCACCCGTGGTGCTGCTGGCCGTCGTCGCCGCCGTCCAGGGCACCACCACCGGCCTCGGGCTCTCGCTGGTCTCCCGGCTCGGCGAGACCGTACTCGCCCGGTTGCGCGAGCGGTTCGTGGACCGCGCCCTGAATCTTCCCCTGGAGCAGGTGGAGGGCGCGGGCTCGGGGGATCTGACGGCGCGTGTCACCGGCGATGTGTCGCTGATCGCCGACGCGGTCCGCAACGCACTGCCCGAGCTGGCCCGTTCGGCGCTGGCGATCGTCCTCACCCTGGGCGCGCTGGCCCTGCTCGACTGGCGGTTCCTTCTCGCCGCGCTGCTCGCCGTCCCCGTACAGGCGTACACCGCGCGCTGGTACACGCGGAACGCCGCACCGCTCTACGCCGAGCAGCGCATCGCCTACGGGGCCCAGCAGCAGCAGCTTCTGGACAGTGTCGGCGGGGCGCGGACCGTACGGGCCTTCCGGCTGGAGAAGGAGCACACCGAGCGGGTCACCGAGCGGTCCCGGTCCGTGGTGGCACTGACCATGCGCGGTGTCCAGCTGGTCCTGCGCTTCTACAGCCGGCTGCATCTGGCCGAGTTCACGGGTCTCGCGGCCGTACTGGTGGCGGGCTTCCTGCTGGTGCGCGCCGACGCCGTGACGATCGGTACGGCGACGGCCGCGGCCCTCTACTTCCACAGCCTCTTCACCCCGGTCAACTCGGCGCTGATGCTGATCGACGACGCGCAGTCGGCGACGGCGGGTCTGGCCAGGCTCGTCGGGGTGGTCGATCTGCCCCCCGCGCGGGCGGAGGGGACGGCCGTGCCGCGCGACGCGTCGATCGCCCTCGACGGGATCGCTCACGCGTACCGGCCGGGGCATCCCGTCCTCCACGGGGTGGAGCTGACGGTCCGGCCCCGGGAGCGGGTCGCGCTGGTCGGGGCGAGCGGGGCGGGGAAGACCACGCTGGCGAAGATCACCGCCGGTATCCACCGGCCGTCCGAGGGCACGGTACGGATCGGCGGCGCGGAACTGGACGCGCTCGGCGGGGCCGCGGTCCGCCGGACCGTCGCCCTCATCACCCAGGACGTGCATGTCTTCGCCGGCCCGCTCGCCGACGACCTGCGGCTCGCCCGTCCCGACGCCACCGACGCGGAACTGCGCGCGGCGCTCGACCGCGTGGACGCGCTGAGCTGGGCCGCTCTTCTGCCGGACGGTCTGGCGACCGTCGTCGGCGAGGGCGGGCACCGGCTCACGGGCGCGCAGTCGCAGCAACTCGCCCTGGCGCGGCTGGTGCTGGCCGACCCGCCGGTGGCGATTCTCGACGAGGCCACCGCGGAGGCGGGCAGCGCCGGGGCGCGCTCACTGGAGAAGGCCGCCGCCCGCGCCGTGGACGGCCGTACGGCCCTGATCGTCGCCCACCGTCTGACACAGGCCGCGAGCGCGGACCGGATCGTGGTCATGGACGCCGGGCGGATGGCCGAGTCCGGCACACACGACGAACTGCTCGCGGCCGACGGCCCGTACGCGGCGCTGTGGGAAGCGTGGTCGTACCGCCACGACACCGCGCCATGACCCCAAGCCAGGACCCTCAAGCCAGGACCCCCGAGCCAGGACCCCCGAACCGCACACCGCCACCCCCCGCATCCATCCACCAGAGAAGCACCGGACACGAAGGACCCCTTGATGGCCCGCACTCTCCGCGCCGACCGGCTCGCCGCCGCGTCCGCGTCCGTACTCCTGCTGTTCGCCGCCGCCACCGCGTGCGGTTCCGATTCGGACCCGGACGGGAAGCCGGATTCGGCGGCGCAGGGGAAGGACTCGGCGGCGGCGGGATCGTACCCCGTCACCATCGCCCACAAGTTCGGCAGCACGACCGTCGACTCCGAGCCGAAGCGGATCGTCACGGTCGGCCTCACCGACCAGGACCCCGTACTGGCGCTGGGCAAGGTCCCGGTCGGGACGACCGAATGGCTGGGCGCGTACAAGGGCGCGCTGGGGCCCTGGGCCACGGCCGAACTGAACGGCGGCGCGACACCCACGCTGCTGAAGGACACCGGTACCGGACCCCAGACCGAGCGGATCGCCGCGCTCAAGCCGGATCTGATCATCGCGCTGTACTCCGGGCTCACCAAGGAGCAGTACACGACGCTGTCGAAGTTCGCGCCGGTCCTCGCGCAGCCCAAGCAGTACAACGACTACGGCATTCCCTGGGAGCTCCAGACGGAGACGATAGGCAAGGCGCTCGGCAAGGAGGCCGAGGCGAAGAAGCTGGTCGACGGGGTGGAGGCGAAGTTCGCCGCGGCGCGCGAGGAGAATCCGGAGTTCGCCGGGGCCTCCGGTGTGATGGCCACCCCGTACGAGGGGATGTTCGTCTTCGGCAGCCAGGACCCGCGTTCACGGCTGCTGACGTCCTACGGCTTCACACTGCCGGCCGGGCTCGACAAGGCGATCGGTGACAAGTTCGGCGCGAACATCAGCAAGGAGCGCACCGATCTGCTGAACCAGAAGGTGGCGGTGTGGTTCGTGGAGGACGTCACCAAGAACGCGGAGAAGCTGCACAAGGACCCGACGTACCGGGATCTCGACGTGGTGAAGCAGGGCCGTGAGGTCTTCGTCGCCGAGACGAGCGACTTCGGGAACGCGCTGTCCATGGGGACGGTGCTGAGCCTGCCGTACGCGATGGACCGGCTGGCGCCGATGCTCGCGGCGGCGGTGGACGGCGACCCGGCGACCAAGGTGGAGCAGCCGGCGTCGTAGCCATGGCGCGCACGGCACGCACGGCGTGAAGGGCCCGGACCGCCTCGGTCCGGGCCCTTCACGCTGTCCTGCCCGGGGCTCCGCCGTCCGGGCTCCGCCACCCCGGTCTCCAAGCGCCGGACGCCGGGGGCCGAAAGCGAAGCGCCGAACGCCGGACGGGCCGGCGGGCCGTGCACTCCGGCCCGCCGGCCCGTCCGCGCGCGCACCGCGCCTCATCTCACTGCTGGTGGAGGCTCCTGGGGCGCAGATCCGTCCAGTTGGTCTCGACGTAGTCCAGGCATTCCTGACGCGGCGCGGGACCGTGGGCGCGGGTCCAGCCGGCCGGGACGTCCACGAAGTCGGGCCACAGACTGTGCTGTCCCTCGTCGTTGACCAGCACCGAGTAGACGCCGTCGGGGTTCTCGAACGGGTTGCTGCTCATGTTCACTTCTCCTCGTTACGTGCCGTGGCGCGAGCCACCAGCGCTTCCAGTGCCCGGAACCAGGTCTGCGCGAGGTCCCTGACGTCCTTCTCCTCCAGCACGGCCGCCGGCCAGGACCAGTTGGCGGCCAGGACCGGACCGCCGGGGCGGTCCTCCGTGACGACATTGATGCCCAGTGCGTGGCCCTCCCTCATCGCCGGCTCCGAGCCGATGTCCGCCGCGTCCTCCTCGGGCGCGTAGGACCAGTCGGTCGCCTCGGGAACGTCGAAGCGTCCCAGATAGTTGAACTCGATCCGCGGTGCCTCCAGTGCCGCGAGGACCGGTGCCGTCCGCGGGTTGAGATGGCGGAGCATGCCGTAGCCGACACCGTTGGCGGGCAGGGAGCCCAGGTGTTCCCTCACGCGCCGCAGTGCCTCGTCGGCGGCGGGGCCGCCGGCGAGGGCGTCGGCCAGGTCGACCGGGCCCGGGTCGAGCCGGACCGGGAAGACACTGGTGAACCAGCCGACGGTACGGGACAGATCGGCGTCCTCGGCCAGCTCCTCCTCGCGGCCGTGGCCCTCCAGATCGACCAGCACCCCGCTCTCGGCGCCGGTGCCGCGGCGCCGCAGCCAGTCGGTCAGCGCGAGCCCGAGCCCCGTCAGCAGGACGTCGTTGACGCTGCCGCCGAGGACGGCGGGCACGGTGGACAGCAGGGGCCCGGTGCGTTCCGGGTCCAGCCGCAGTTCCAGCTCCCGCACGGTGCCCGCCGTGTCCCGCCCGGGGTCCAGCGGGCGGACCAGCGGGAGCGGCTGCGCGCCGTCGAGAAGACCGGTCCAGAAGGGCAGTTCGGCCTCGCGGTCCGGCTGCCCGGCGAGTTCCGTGAGGTGGTTCGCCCACTGCCGGAACGGTGTCTCGACGGGGGCGAGCGCGGGTGGCCGGCCCTGGGACACGTCCTGCCAGGCGACCGCCAGATCGGGCAGCAGCACCCGCCAGGAGACACCGTCGACCAGCAGGTGATGGGCCATCAGCAGAAGTCGGCCAGGACGCTCGCCCGCGTCGAACCACACCGCCCTGACCCCCTCGCCGGCCTCCGGATCGAGCGACTCCCTGGCCGCGCGGGCCCGCTCCGCGACGGACGCGCGCAGGGCGTCCCCGTCCATGGCGGTCGCGTCGACCCGTTCGATCCAGGTGGCCGCGTCGACCGTGCCCACGGGCGGGACCTCCAGATGCCAGTCGTCCCGGCCCGTCCGCACCAGTCGTGCCCGCAGCATGTCGTGCCGGTCCGCCAGGGCCCGCACCACGCTCACCAGCTTCGGGCGGTCCAGCGCCGCCGGGGTCTGCACGAGCGCCGCCTGGTGGTAGCCCTCGAAGGGGCCGCCCAGCTCGCGCAGCCAGTGCATGACCGGGGTCAGGGGGACGCTGCCCGTGCCGTCGTACGGGGTGCGCGCCGCGTCCTTCGTGACGGCGCTCTGTTCGGCGGCGACGGCGCACAGGCCCGCCACGGTGCGGTGCCGGAAGACCAGCCGGGGCGTGATCCGCACCCCGGCCGCGCGTGCCCGGCTGACGAGTCGCATCGCCATGATGCTGTCGCCGCCGAGCGTGAAGAAGTCGTCGTCCACACCCACCCGCTCCAGTCCCAGGACCTCGGCGAAGACGGCGCACAGGAGCTTCTCCCGAGGCGTGCGGGGTGCGCGCCCCGACGAGACGGCGGTGAAGTCGGGCGCGGGCAGCGCCTTGCGGTCGAGCTTGCCGTTGGGGAGCGTGGGCAGCCGGTCCAGCGGGACCACCGCCGCCGGAACCATGTAGTCCGGCAGATGCCGCGCCACATGCGCGCGCAGTGCGCCCGCGTCGGGCGCCTGCCCGGCGGCCGCCACCACATACGCCACCAACTGGGTGCGCGAACCGTCCTGACGGGCCGTCACCACCACTTCCCCGGTCTCGGGGTGAGCGGCCAGTACGTCCTCGATCTCCGCCAGCTCGATCCGGAATCCACGGACCTTGACCTGGTCGTCCGCCCGGCCCAGATAGTCCAGCGTCCCGTCCGCCGTCCACCGGGCGAGGTCGCCCGTACGGTAGAGCCGGGAGCCGGGGGGACCGAACGGGTCGGCCACGAAGCGTTCGGCGGTCAGTGCCGGCCGGTTCAGATAGCCCCGGGCCAGACCGCCTCCCGCGAGATACAGCTCACCGGGCACTCCCGGCGGTACGGGCCGGAGGAAGTCGTCGAGCACATAGGCCCGGGTGCCCGCCACCGGGCGGCCGACCAGGGGCCGGTCGCTGTCGCGTACGCGCGCCACCAGGGCGTCGACCGTCGACTCGGTGGGCCCGTACAGATTGAAGGCCTCCGTGCCGCGCAGTCCGCGCAGCTTCTCCCACAGCGCCTGCGGTACGGCCTCACCGCCGACGCCGATCACGGCGAGGGGGCAGGCGCCGTCCGAGACGAGGCCCGTGTCGGCCATCTGCGCGAAGAACGACGGTGTCACTTCGAGGAAGTCGAAGCCGTGCTCGACGACGGCCGCCGCGAGCAGTTCGGGGTCGCGTCGCGTCTCCTCGGACACGACATGGACACAGTGCCCGTCGAGCAGCCACAACTGCGGCTGCCAGGAGGCGTCGAACGAGAACGACCAGGCGTGCCCCGCTCGCAGCCGCCGCCTGCCGGTGGCCGCGACGGCCGGTTCGTACAGGGTCTCCCGGTGGCTGTGGAAGAGGTTGCCGACCGTCTCATGGGTGATGACGACCCCCTTCGGCCGGCCTGTCGAGCCGGATGTGTAGATCACGTAGGCGGGATGGCCGGGGGTCAGCGGGCTCGTGCGGTCCCCGTCCGTCACCTCCCGGGGGTCGTGGGCGGCGAGCGCGTCCACGGTTTCCGGATCGTCCACCGCCAGCACCGGCACCGTGGATCCGGGCAGCAGCGGGGCGAGCGCCCGGGTGGTCAGGACCAGTACGGGACGCGCGTCGGCCAGCATGCCTGCGGTGCGCGCCGCCGGGACATCGGGGTCGACCGGCAGATACGCGGCCCCCGCCTTCTGCACGGCCAGGATCGCGAGCAGCGTACGGGCGGAACGGGGCAGCGCCAGTGCGACGATCCGCTCGGGCCCCGCTCCCCGCTCGATCAGCAGCCGGGCCAGCCGGTTGGCCTCCGCGTCGAGTTCGGCGTAGGTCAGCTCGATCCCGTCGGAGGCCACGGCCGGGGCGTCGGGGGTGCGCCGCGCCTGCCGCTCGAACAGCTCCGGCACGGTGGCCGGCGCGGCGGTCAGCTCACGGGCGTTCCACCGCCGCAGTATCCGGTCCCGCTCGTCCCCGCCGAGGATGTCGATCCGGCCGATGGACAGGTCCGGCTCCGCGGCGACCGCGCGCAGCACCCGGTGCAGACGCTCCGCGATCGCCTCCGCGGTGGCCGGGTCGTACAGATCGGCGCTGTACTCCAGCACTCCGTGGACACCGCCGCCCTCCGCGTGCTCCACGAAGTCGAAGGACAGGTCGAACTTCGCGGTGCCCTGGCCCACCTCCTCCTCGCGCGAGTCGAGTCCGGGCAGCGCCGGGCCCGCGGGGCCCGCCGCGAGATAGACGACCATCACCTGGAAGAGCGGGTGACGGGCCAGTGAGCGCGGCGGGTTGAGCACCTCCACCACGCGCTCGAAGGGCACGTCCTGGTGGTCGTACGCGGCGAGGTCGGCGTCCCTGACGCGGGCCAGCAGCTCGCGGAAGCCCGGATCGCCGGAGGTGTCCGTGCGCAGGACCAGGGTGTTGAGGAAGAACCCGACCAGGTCCTCCAGCGCCTCGTCCTGGCGTCCGGCGATCGGGCTGCCGACGGGGATGGTCGTCCCGGCCCCGAGCCGGGTCAGCAGGGCGGCCACGGCGGCCTGCATCAGCATGAACATGCTGACCCCGGCGCCGCGCGCCAGTTCACGGAGCGAACCGGCGAGCTCCGGGGAGAGCGACAGGTCGACGGCGCCGCCCCGGTAGCTGCTCTCCGCCGGGCGCGGCCGGTCGGTGGGCAGCGCCAGTTCCTCGGGGAGACCGGCCAGGGTCTCCTTCCAGTACGCGAGCTGCCGGGACACGAGACTGTCCGGGTCCTTCTCGTCGCCCAGGACGGCCCGCTGCCACAGCGTGTAGTCGGCGTACTGCACGGGCAGGGGAGCCCACTGCGGCGCGTGGCCCGCCGCGCGGGCGGCGTAGGCGGTGGCCAGGTCCCTGGTCAGGGCCTGCTCGGACCACTCGTCCCCCGCGATGTGATGCACCAGCACCAGCAGGACGTGTTCGTCCTCGGCCAGCCGGAACACCCCCACCCGCAGGGGCGGTTCGCGGTCCAGCGCGAAGCCGTACGCCGCCGCGTCGGCCAGCAGTCCGGCGAGGCTCCCCTCGTCGGCGGGGACGACCTCCACCGGGATCTCGTACTCGCCCTGGCGCAGGATCCGCTGGTACGCCTGGCCGGCCTCCTCGGGGAAGACCGTGCGCAGTGTCTCGTGCCGCTCGGCCAGGTCGCCCACGGCGGCGCGCAGCGCGTCGGTGTCGAGCGCGCCGGACAGCCGCCAGGCGGACGGGATGTTGTACGTGGGGCCCGCGCCCTCGACCTGGTACAGCACCCAGAGCCGCCGCTGCGCGGACGACAGGGGCAGCCGCTCGGGCCGCTCCCCCGCGGTGAGCGCGGGCCGCTGCCCGCCGGTCGCCTCGGCCAGGGCCAGGGCCAGCCGGGCCACGGTCGGGGCGTCGAAGACCGTGCGCAGGGAGATGTGCGCGCCGAGCGCGGCACGGACCTTGACCACCAGACGCATCGCCAGCAGCGAATGGCCGCCGAGTTCGAAGAAGTTGTCGTCGATGCCCACCCGTTCGACGCCGAGCACCTCGGCGAACTGCTCGCAGAGGATCTCCTCGGCCGGGGTGCGCGGCCGTCGGCCCGCCGGGGCCGCGGTGAGGTCGGGCGCGGGCAGGGCGGCCCGGTCGAGCTTGCCGCTGACGGTCCGCGGCAGTGCCGCCACGGTGACGAAGGCGGCGGGGACCATGTGCGCCGGCAGTGCGGCGGCGGTGTGGGCGCGCAGCTCGGCCGGGTCCAGGGTGTGTCCGGGCGCGGGGACGGCGTACCCGACCAGGCGGGGCGCGCCGGGGGTGTCCTCCCGTACGATCACGGCCGCCGTGGCCACACCGGGGTGCGCTCCGACGCGGGACTCGATCTCGCCCAGTTCGATACGCAGCCCGCGCAGCTTGACCTGGTCGTCCGCCCGGCCCAGGAACTCCAGGGTGCCGTCGGCGCGGCGCCTGGCGAGGTCACCGGTGCGGTACATCCTGCTGCCGGGAGGGCCGGACGGGTCGGCGGTGAAGCGTTCGGCGGTCAGCGCGGGCCGGTTGAGATAGCCACGTGCCAGGCCCTCCCCCGCGAGATACAGCTCGCCGGCCACTCCGGCCGGGACGGGCCGGAGCGCCGCGTCCAGCACATGGGCGCGGATATTGGCGAGCGGCGCGGCCCAGGTGCCGCCGTCCGCCTCCCCGTGCCAGCCGTAGGAGTCGACGGCGCACTCGGTGGGCCCGTACAGATCGTGGACGGTGGTGCCGGGCAGCGCGCGCAGCCGGTCCCACACCGGGGGCGGGGTGGCTTCGCCGCCGACCGCGACGACAGCGGGCACATACCCACCGGGGTCGAGGAATCCGTGGTGGGTCAGCTCGCCCAGATAGGTCGGGGTGAAGTCGACGAAGTCCATCCGGTCGGCCGTCAGACGGCCGAGCAGCGCGGCCGGGTCCGTCATGGTCGCCTCGTCCACGACATGCAGTTCATGGCCCGCGAGCAGCCACAGCATCGGCTCCCAGGAGCCGTCGAAGCTGAACGAGGCGGCGTGCAGCGCGCGCAGGGCGGACCGGCCCGTGGCCCGTTCGGCGGGCAGGATCAGGTCCTCGTGGTGCGAGCCGTAGAGATTGCTGAGGCCGCGATGGGTTCCGACCACGCCCTTGGGGGTGCCGGTGGAACCGGAGGTGAAGATGATGTACGCGGCCGACGCGGGGTGCGGCGCCGGCGCCGCTGCGCCTCCGGTCCCGTCGGGCTCGTCCTCCCCGAGGCTCTCCAGCAGGACGAGTTCCTGCCCGTCCGGCAGTTTGCGCGCGAGGGCGGCGGTCGTGAGCACGCACCGGGGCGCCGCGTCGGACAGCATGAACTCCAGCCGGTGCGCGGGATAGTCGGGATCGAGCGGCAGATACGCGGCGCCCGAGGCGAGCACGCCGAGGATCGCGGGCACCATCTCGTCGCGCGGCAGCGCCAGGCCGATGACCGTCTCGGGAGCGGCTCCCCGGCGCCGCAGCGCACGGGTGATGCCGTCGGCCCTCGCGGCCAGTTGGGCGAAGGTCAGCCGGCCGCCGGAGGTGACCAGGGCGGTGGCGTCGGGCCTGGCGCGTACCGTCTCGGCGAAGAGCTCGGGAACCGTACGGGACTCGACCGGCCGCCCGGTGTCGTTCCAGGTGGTCCGTGCGGCCAGGTCCTCGGCGTCGGTGAGGACCCGCAGCGCCCCCACGGGCCGTTCGGGGGTCCGCGCGATCTGTTCCAGCAGGGCCACCAGCCGTTCGGCCAGCAGGTCCGCGGTGCCGGGATCGACCAGGTCGGCGGCGTACTCCAGGAGCAGGGTCAGAGGACGGTCACCGCCGTGATCGACGAAGGTGAAGTCCAGGTCGAACTTGGCCATGCCGGTGTCCATGTCGAACCACTCGGTGTCCAGGCCGAAGAGGTCCGGGTCTCCGTCGGGGCGGTAGTGGTAGCCGATCATGACCTGGAACAGCGGGTTGCGGTCCGCCACCCGGGTCGGGTTGACGGCCTCGACGACCCGGTCGAAGGGCATGTCCTGGTGCTCGAAGGCCGCCAGCGCGGATTCCCTGACCCGGGAGAGCAGTTCGACGAAGGTCGGGTCGCCGGACAGATCCGTGCGCAGGACCAGTGTGTTGACGAAGAAGCCGACCAGATCGTCCAGGGCGGAGTCCGTGCGGCCGGCGATGGGGGCCCCGAGGGGGATGTCGTCCCCGGCGCCGAGCCGGTGCAGCAGAGCGGCGGTCGCGGCCTGGAACAGCATGAACATGCTGACGCCCTGGGCGCCGGACAGTTCACGCAGGGCGGTGCCGGTGGCGGCGGGCAGCTCCACCCGTACCGTCCCCGCCCGGCCGGTGAACCGGTCCGGCTGCCGGCGGTCCAGCGGCAGTTCCAGTCGCTCGGGCAGACCGCTCAGGGTCTCGGTCCAGTAGGCGAGCTGCCGCTCCCCGACCTCGTCCAGCAGACGGTTCTGCCAGAGCGTGTAGTCGGCGTACTGGGCGGGCAGGTCCCGCTCCCACTCCGGCGCCCGGCCGGCGGCCCGTGCGGCGTAGGCGAAGGCGAGATCGGCGAGGAAGGGGCGGTCCGACCACTCGTCGGTGGTGATGTGGTGCAGCACCAGGGCCACCACCTGGTCGGCGGGGCCGAGCCGCAGGACCTCGGCCCGCAGGGGCAGTTCGGCGCTGAGGTCGAACGGGCGCCGCTGGATCTCCTCGACACGTGCGGCCACGTCCTGTTCGGCGCAGTCGGTCACGGTGAACGCGGGCTCGGCCTCGTCGGCCGGGACGATCCGCTGGTACGGCTCGCCCTCGTGCTCCTCGAACCGGGTACGCAGCGCCTCGTGGCGCCCCGCCACATCGCGCAGCGCGGCCCTGAGCGCGGCCAGGTCGAGCGTGCCGCGCAACCGGACGACCAGCGGGAAGTTGTACGCGACGCCGTCGTCCTCGCTGATGCGCCGCACCAGCCACAGCCGCCGCTGCGCGGCCGACAGCGGAAGGCGCTCGGGCCGCGCCGCCGCCGGCTCCAGGGCCGGGCGCACGGGCTGTGCGCCGCCGGTCCGGTCCGCGAGCAGTTCCGGGGTCGGGGCCTCGAAGAGATCACGGATGGCGAGTTCGGCGCCCAGCTCGTTGCGGGCGCGGCTGATGAGCCGGGTGGCGAGCAGGGAATGGCCGCCGAGATCGAAGAAGTTGTCCTCCGCGCCGACCCCTGGCAGGCCGAGCACCTCGGCGAACAGCCGGCACAGGATCTCCTCCCGGGGGGTGCGCGGACCGCGTCCCGAGCCCTGTGCGACGGCCGGCTCGGGCTCGGGCAGCGCCCGCACGTCGAGTTTTCCGTTGTCGTTCATCGGCAGCCGGGGCAGCACGGTGAAGGCGGCCGGCACCATGTAGTCGGGCAGCCGCTGCTTGAGGTCCTCCCGGAGCCGCCGTACGAGGCCGTTCGCACCGCGCGCGGTGGTGGGCTCGTTGGCGTACGGGGCGACACCCTCCGCCGGGCGGTAGAGACCGGTGGTCACCCGGAATCCGGCGTCGCCCTCCCGCACCAGCACGGCTTCGTAGCTGCCGAGCCGTGCGGACCAGGTGGTGAGGACGCGGTAGCCGAGGCGGGCGCCCAGCTCGCGCAGCGCGTCGGGCTCGACGCCCTCCTCCACGACACCGTGCGGGCGGCCCTCGTCCAGGGCGCGCGCGGCGGCCAGTTCGCCCGCCGTACGGGCGTCGGGCACGTCGACGACACGCAGCCGCTCGGGGCGCCGCTCTTCGAGCAGCGCGGCCAGGGCGTCCTGCCCCGTCCACGCGGTCACCGGGGCGTCGGCGAGCTCCAGGGCGTCGCCGTGGCCGTGGTGGAGGACGACGTCGTAGCGGTGCCGGGTCAGTTCGTTCTGGTGGCGTCCCGCCTTGGTCCGCAGGTCGACGGAGAAGCCCAGGGTGGTGAAGTAGTCCGGGTCGACGAGGAGTTCCTTCTCCAGCGCCATGCCCCGGTCCACGGCCCGCCGTACGGTCAGCGGGTCGGTGCCCTCCTCGGCCTTGGTGAGCTGGATGGCGGACTGGAAGGCACGCGCCAGCCGGAGGTTTCGCACATCGCCCACGAACAGCGCCCCGCCCGGGGCGAGCAGCGCCATCGCGCGGGTGATGACATCGGTCAGATAGCCGACGCTCGGGAAGTACTGGATCACCGAGTTGATCACGACGGTGTCGAAGAATCCGGTGGGGAGCCCGTCGAGGTCGTGGGCGGGCCGGGCACGCAGCTCGACCTTGGCGGCGAGCGCGGGGTCCTGCCGCAGGTCCTCGCCGATCTTGCGGATGACGGGTTCGGCGAAGTCGGTGGCCCAGTACGCCTCGGCCGCCGGGGCGAGCTGGGAGAGCAGCAGACCGGATCCGACGCCGATCTCCAGGATCCGGCGCGGCCGCAGTTCGGTGATGCGCTCGACCGTGGCGGCCCGCCACTCGCGCATGTGCTCCAGCGGGATGGGCGTGCCGTCGTACGAGCTGTCCCAGCCCGCGAAGTCCTCCGTGAAGACGGCGGTGCTGATCTCGGTGTACTCGGCGGAGTAGATCTCCTGCCACTCGCCGATCTGCTCGCGCTCGGCCTCCTCGCGCCGCTCGGCGCCGAGTTCGGCCGGGACGACATAGCCGACCAGACGCTGGGTGCCGGGCGCGGACGGGTCCTCACGCGCGATCACGGCGGCCTGGGCGACCTGCGGGTGCTGGGTCAGGGCGGTCTCGATCTCACCGAGTTCGACCCGGTATCCGCGCACCTTGACCTGGTCGTCGGTACGGCCGAGGAAGTCCAGGTTGCCGTCGGGGCGCCGCCGTACGAGGTCGCCGGTGCGGTACATCCGCTCGCCGGGCGCGCCGAACGGGTCGGCCACGAAGCGCTCGGCGGTCAGCCCCGGCCGGCCGAGATAGCCCCGGGCCAGACCGACACCCGCGATGTACAGCTCGCCGGGAACCCCGTCCGGGACCGGCCGGAGCCAGGCGTCCAGGAGGTGTGCCCGGGTGGCGCGGATGGGGCGGCCGACGGTCGGGGTCGGGCTGTCGTCGGTGCCGCCGCCGAGGGTGTTGATGGTGTATTCGGTGGGCCCGTAGAGGTTGTAGCCGTAGGTGCCCTCGGTGTCCCGCAGCCGGTTCCAGACGGTCTCGGTGACGGCCTCGCCGCCGAGCAGGACGAGCGGGGGCCGGTGGCCCTCCAGCAGCCCTTCCTCGATGAGGAGATGGGCGTAGGTGGGCGTGACGTTGACGACGTCGATCCGGTGGGTCTCGCAGTACGCCACCAGTGCCTCGGCGTCGCGGCGCAGCTCCTCGTCGCAGATGTGCACCTGATGGCCCTCGACGAGCCAGAGCAGCTCCTCCCACGACATGTCGAAGGCGAAGGAGACGGTGTGCGCGACGCGCAGGCGCCTGCCGCCCGCCGAGGCGATGGCCGGGCCGAAGATCTCCTTCTGGTGGTTGAGCTGCATGTTGGTCAGACCCCGGTACGGCGTGACGACGCCCTTGGGGCGGCCGGTGGAGCCCGAGGTGTAGATGACGTAGGCGGGGTGCTCCAGGCTGAAGCGGACACGCACCGGCCCCGGGTCCCGCGCCGAGAGCGCGGCGAGTTCGGCGTCGACGGCCGGGTCGTCCAGCAGGACGCGCGGCACCTCCCCTTCGAGGGTGGCCGAGACCTCGGTGGTGGAGAGCAGGAGCAGCGGCTTCGCGTCGGCGAGCATGAGAGCGAGGCGGTCGGCGGGGTAGTCCAGTTCCAGCGGCAGATAGGCGGCGCCGGTGCGCAGGACGGCGAAGAGCGCGACGACCATGTCGAGGGAGCGCGGCAGCCCGAGCGCGATCACCTGTTCGGGCGCGGCCCCGCGTGCGATCAGCAGCCGGGCCAGGTCGTCGCACCGCGCGTCGAGTTCGGCGTAGGTGAGCGTCCGGGCGCCGAAGACGAGGGCGGTCGCGTCGGGGGTGCGGACGGCCTGGGCGGCGAGCAGATCGGCGACCGTCTCGTCCGGGACGGGTTCCCTGGTGGCGGTGTTCTCCCGTGCCAGGGCCTCCCGTTCGGCGGGCAGCAGCGGGTCGAGGCCGCCGACGGGAGCGGCGAGGTCGGCCGTCAGCGCGTCCAGCAGGAGCGTGAACCGGGTGAGCAGGTCCTGTGCGTCGGTGGCCTCGATCAGGTCGGGACGGTAGGAGAGGGTGATGCGGATCCGCCGGCCCGGGGTGACGACGAGGTTCACCGGGTAGTGGGTGGCGTCCACATTGGCGACGGCGGTGGCGCCGTGGTGGTCGCGCAGTTCTGCGAGCCGGTCCTCGGTGTCGGCGTTGCGCAGGACGAACAGCGTGTCGAAGAGGCGGCGGTGGCCGGTCTCCGCCTGGAGGACCCCCAGGCCCAGATACTCGTACGGCAGCAGTTCCAGGCGCTCGGACTGCACGCGCCGCAGCAGGTCGAGCACCGGTTCCGCCGGGTCGAACGCGATCCGCGCGGGCACGGTGTTGAGGAACATCCCGATGACGTTCGCGACATCGGGCACATCGCTCGGCCGGCCCGCGACGGTCGTGCCGAAGACCACGTCGGTGCGGCCGGTGGCGCTCCCGAGGGTCAGTCCCCAGGCCGCGTTGAGAACGGTGTTGAGGGTCAGACCGTGGCGGCGTGCGGTGTCGCCCAGCCGCTCGCTCGCCCCGGGCGTCAGGAGGGAGTCGAGGCTCTCCGGGACGACGGGTTCCAGCCCGCGGTCGGAGACGGCCGGTACGAGCAGGGTCGGCTCCTCCAGCCCGTCGAGAGCGGTGTGCCAGGCCCGGGTGGCCTCGTCGGTGTCCTGCCGCTCCAGCCAGGACAGGTAATCGCGGTACGAACCGGGGCGCGGCAGGCCCTCCGGGTCACCGCCGCTCTCGTACAGGGCGAAGAGTTCGTCGAGGAAGAGCCAGGCCGACCAGCCGTCCCAGAGGATGAGATGGCGGCCGATGACCAGGCGGTCGCCGCGCTCCTCGCCGAGCCGGATCAGCAGCAGCCGGAAGAGCAGCGGCTCGGTGAGGTCGAAGCGGCGCAGCCGCTCCTCGTCCATCAGCGCGCGCAGCCGCTCGTCCTGTTCGGCGGCGGGGAGGCCCGTGAGGTCGACCTCTTCGAGCGGGATCGCGGGATCGCGGACGATGAACTGCACCGGCTGGCGCAGCCCCTCGCTGGTGAATCCGGCGCGCAGGGCGGGGTTGCGGGCGAGCAGCGTCCGTACGGCGGCGCGCAGCCGGCCGGTGTCGATCCGGTCCGCGAAGTCGAACGACTCGTGGACGGTGTACACGTCCAGGGCGTTCTCGTCGTACGTGGAGTGGAAGAACAGTCCTTCCTGGAGGGGCGCGAGGGGCCAGATGTCCTCGACCCCGCCCGGCGCGAGCCGCTCCACCCGCGCGGTCTCCTCGGCGGTGAGGGTGAACGGGGCCGCGGCCGTCCGGTCCGGTGCGGGGGCGGCGGTGAGGGTCGCGGTGGCGGCGAGGGCGGCCGGGGTGCGGTGTTCGAAGATGTCCCGGGGTCCGATGTCCAGACCCGCGCGGCGGGCCCGTCCCGAGACCCCGATGGAGCTGATGCTGTCGCCGCCGAGCAGGAAGAAGTCGTCGTCCACGGAGACGTCCGTCAGCTTCAGCACGGCCGCGAAGATCTCGGTGAGGATCCGTTCCCGGGCGTCGCGGGGGGCGCGGGCCCCGGCCCGTACGGCCCGCGGGGCGGGCAGGGCGGCCCGGTCCAGCTTGCCGCTCGGGGTGAGGGGCAGGGCGTCGAGGACGACATAGGCGGTGGGCACGGCGGGGGCGGGCAGGAGGCCGGCGAGCGCGGCCTGGAGTCCGGCGCCGTCCGGCACCTGGTCACCCGTACCGACGACATAGGCCACGAGGGCGTTCTCGCGGACGGTGACGGCCGCCTGGCCGACGGACGGCTGACGGACGAGAGCGGCCTCGATCTCACCGAGTTCGATGCGGTTGCCGCGGAGTTTGATCTGCCGGTCGGTGCGGCCGAGGTAGTCGACCGTGCCGTCGGCGCGGCGCCGTACCAGGTCGCCGGTGCGGTACATCCGGCTGCCGGGCGGGCCGTACGGGTCCGCGGTGAAACGTTCGGCGGTCAGCGAGGGCCGGGCGTGGTAGCCCCGGGCGAGCTGGACACCGGTGAGGTACAGCTCGCCGGGGACACCGGCCGGGACCGGCCGCAGGCAGCTGTCGAGCACCCGCAGGCCGGTGTTCCAGACGGGCCGCCCGATGGGGACGGTGGTGCTGTCCTGGGTCCCTTCGGGGCGGTAGGTGTGATGCGTGACATCGACGGCCGCCTCGGTCGGGCCGTACAGGTTGTGCAGCGGCACACCGGTGAGTGTGTGCCAGCGGCTCGCGGCGGAGGCGGCCAGGGCCTCGCCGCTGCTGAAGGCGCGGCGCAGGGTCGCGGCCCAGCCGGGATCGCCGGTGACGTCCTCAGAGCCGAGGAACGCCTCGAGCATCGACGGCACGAAGTGGAGGGTGGTGACGCCCTGTTCGCGGACGAGTGCGGCGAGATAGGACGGGTCGCGGTGTCCGTCGGGCTTGGCGAGGACGACGGCCGCGCCCTCGGTCAGCGGCCAGAAGAACTCCCATACGGACACGTCGAAGCTGGACGGTGTCTTCTGGAGGACCCGGTCGTCGGCCCGCAGGCCGTACTGCCCCTGCATCCAGGCCAGTCGGTTGCGGACCGCGCGGTGGGTGACGACGACGCCCTTGGGGCGGCCCGTGGAACCGGAGGTGTAGATGAGGTATGCCGGGTCGTCGGGGCCGGCGGCGCGGTGGCCGTCCGGGGAGGTGCCGGGAGCGGGCTCGGGAGTCGCCTCGGGAGCGGGCCCGGGAGCCACCTCGGCGGAGCCGTCCTCCGGTGCGTCCAGGACGAGTGCCGTGAGGCCGTCGATCCCCGGCAGCCGGGCGGCCGAGTCCGCGACGGTGACGACGGTGCGGGCGCCCGAGTCGGCCAGCATGTGGGCCACCCGGTCGGCGGGGTAGTCCAGGTCCACCGGGAGATAGGCGGCGCCCGACTTGAGGACACCGAGGAGCGCCACCATCAGTTCGGTGGAGCGCGGGACGGCGACGCCGACGATCCCGTCCGGGCCGGCGCCCCGGGCGCGCAGCCGCCGCGCCAGGGACTCGGCACGGGTGTCCAGTTCGGCGTAGGTCAGGCGCTCCTCGCCGAAGACGACGGCCGTCGCGTCCGGTGTACGCGCCCTCTGGTCCTCGAAGGCGGCGGACAGCGTGTCCGGGCGGACCTCGCGCGTGGCCCCGGTGAGGAGGTTCTCCGTTTCGGCCAGTTCCCGTGGGGAGAGCAGACCGATCCGCGCGACCGGCCGCGCGGGGTCGTCCGCGAGTGTCTCCAGGATCAGGGAGAGCCGCTCGGCGACGGCCCGTACGGCCTCGCCGTCCAGCCGCCCGGTGTGGTGCTTGAGGCGCAGGTCGAGCCGTCGGCCGGGCTTGACGATCAGGGCCAGGGGGTAGTGGACGGCGTCGTGGAACTCGTGGCCGGTGATACGGATCGTGTCCGACGGGTCGCGCGGGCCGGTGTCGGCCGGATAGTTCTCGAACACGAGCAGGGTGTCGAAGAGTTCACCGCTGCCCGCGAGGCCCGCGATCCGCTGGATCTCCGCCAGCCCGAGGTGCTGGTGGTCCAGGAGCCGGGCCTGCTCGTCCTGGAGACGGCCGAGCAGCGCCGCGAGCGTGTCGGCCGGCTGCCAGACGAACCGGGTCGGCAGGGTGTTGATGAACAGGCCGACCATCGACTCGATGCCGTCGACCGCGCCGTCCCGGCCGGAGACGGTCGTGCCGAACACCACGTCCTGCCGGCCGGTGAGCCGGCCGAGCAGCAGGCCCCACGCGCCCTGGACGACGGTACCGAGGGTGACGCCGAGTTCGCGGGCCCGCGCCGCCAGCCGCCCGGTGGTCCGCTCGGAGAGTTCGAGACGGATCTGACCGGGATCGATCGGCCCGGCGCCGGCCGGGACCGGGACCAGCCGGGTCGGTTCGTCGAGACCGGCCAGGGCGGTGCGCCAGGCCGCGCGGGCGGCCTCACGGTCGAGGGAGGCGACATGGCGGAGGTAGGAGCGGTACGGGGCCACCTCGGGCAGGTCCGGGACACCGCGGCCGTAGGAGGCCATCAGCTCGCGGTGCAGCACCGGCAGCGACCAGCCGTCCGCGACGATGTGATGGAAGGTCAGGACGAGCGCGCCGCGTTCGGGTCCGTACCGTACGAGAGCGCACCGCAGCAGCGGTGGCCGGGCCAGGTCGAAGCGGTGGGCCCGTTCGTCGGCGGCGACGGCCGCGGCGAGTGATTCCCTGACGGACGCGTCCTGGTTCGACAGGTCGACCTCGCGCCACGGCAGTGTGACACCGCCCGCGATGATCTGCACGGCGCCGCCGTCGGTGCCGTGCTGGCGGAAGGCCGCGCGCAGCGGGGCATGACGGTCGAGCAGACCCTGCGCGGCGGCGCGCAGGGCTTCGCCGTCCACCGGTCCGGCCAGCTCGATGATCTGCTGGACGGTGTACGCGTCGGCGTCGGAGCCACCGGCGAGGGAGTGGTAGAAGAAGCCCTGCTGGAGCGGGGCCAGGGGCAGCAGGTCCTCGATGAGCAGGGGGTCGGTGCCCTGGAGTCCGGCGATCTCGTCCGGGGTGAGGGCGAGGAGCGGGCCGTCGGAGGCGGCGGGGCCCGGCTCCGCGCGATCGGCGGTGACGGCCGCGAGAGCGGCGACCGTACGGTGCCGGAACACGTCCTGGGTGGTGAGCCGGACACCCGCCGCGCGGGCCCGGATCAGCAGGTGGATGGCGTTGATGCTGTCGCCGCCGACCGCGAGGAAGTCGTCGTCGATGGTGACCGACCGCAGCCCGAGCACCTCGGCGTACAGCCGGCAGAGCAGTTCCTCGCGGGCGTCGCGCGGGGCCCGGCCCGAGCTGAGGGAGCCGTAGTCCGGTGCGGGCAGGGCCTTCTCGTCGAGCTTTCCGCTGGGCGTGACGGGCAGCCGGTCGAGCGGGACGAAGGCCGACGGCACCATGTACTCGGGAAGCCGGTCGGCGGCGTGGGCGCGCAGGGTCCTCATCAGCGCGGTGATGTCGCGGAAGGGCGCGGGCCGGTTGGCGTACGGGAAGGCGCCGCCCGGCCGGTACACCGGGCCGACGGGCGCGTGGCCCTCGACCAGGACGACATCGAGGCGGCCGTCCTCGGCGTGCCCGTTCCAGGTGACCGCGCAGCGGTAGCCGTGGCGGCCCGCGAGCTGGTGGAACGCCTCGGGGTCGACCCCGTCGGGGGCGGGGGTGCTGCTGTCCTCCAGGAGCCGCAGCGCCGCGAGATCCTCCCCGAGACGCCCGTTGGGCACACCGGTGACACGGATCCGGGCGGGCCGGGTCAGGAGCAGTTCCTCCAGCCCGGCGAGGCCGTCGATCGCGGACCAGCGCACGTCCCGCGGGGTGGTGGCCGGTGCGGAGGGGCGGGAGCCGGCCGGTACGGAGTCCTCGTCCCGGGTGGAGGGCACGCTCTCGCCGGCGGGTGCCGTCCCGGGCGCCCGCAGCACCACGTCGTACCGGTAGCGGCTCAGTTCGTTGTGGTGCGTGGCCCGCTTGACGAGCACGTCCGCCTCGAAGCCCGGCAGATCCGGCAGGTCGGTGAAGTAGTCCGGGTCCAGGAGCAGTTCGCCCTCCCAGCTCACCGAGCGCTCCACGGCCGTCCGCAGGGCCGTCTTGTCCGGGTCGTCGGACACGGCGGGCCGACGGCTCTCCACAGCGGCGCGCAGGGTGCGCAGCAGCCGGAGGTTGCGGATGTCGCCCAGGAAGATCCTGCCGCCGGGGGCCAGCAGTGTCGCGATCTCCCGCAGCACGCGGGACAGGTAGTCCGCGCTCGGGAAGTACTGGGCCACCGAGTTGATGACGACCGTGTCGAAGAAGCCCCGGGGCAGTCCGTCGGTCTCATGGGCCGGCCGGGCCCGCAGTTCCACGCGCGAGGCCAGTCCTGGCACCGCGTCCACCTGGGCGCGCAGCGCCCGCAGCGCTTCGTGCGAGAGGTCCGTGCCCCAGTACGCCTCGCTGTCCGGCGCGAGACGGGACAGGATCAGTCCGCTGCCGACGCCGATCTCCAGCACCCTGCCGGGGGTGCCCAGTTCGCGGATGCGGTCGATGGTCGCGTCGCGCCACTCCCGCATCTCCTCGACGGGGATGGGGGTGCCGTCGTACATGCTGTTCCAGCCCGCGAAGTTCTCACGGACGGGCCCGCCCTCGGTCCGGCCCTCGGATCCGGCGGCGCTGTAGAAGAGGTCGTGGAGATCCTTCCACTCCTCGACCCGGCCGGTCTCGTCGCCGGACCCGGTGTCGAGCGAGGGGACGATGTACGCGGCGAGCCTGCGCTCTCCCGGGCGGTCCTCGCGGGCGACGACCGTGACCTGTTCGACGGCGGGGTGGCCGCGCAGCACGGACTCGATCTCGCCCGGTTCGATGCGGAAGCCGCGGATCTTGATCTGGGTGTCGGTCCTGCCGAGGAACTCCAGCCGTCCGTCGGCCTTCCAGCGCACCAGGTCGCCCGTGCGGTAGAGCCGCTCGCCCGGCGCGCCGAAGGGATCGGCGACGAACCGCTCGGCGGTGAGTCCTGGCCTGCCGAGGTAGCCGCGGGCGAGTCCCGCGCCGCCGAGGTACAGCTCGCCGGGCACGCCGTCGGGGACGGGCCGCAGCCGCGCGTCGAGGACATAGGCGCGGGTGCCGGGGTCCGGGACACCGATGGGGACGACCGTGCCGGCCGGAGTGTCCGGGTCGCACAGCCCGAGGGTGGAGTTGGTGGTGGCCTCGGTCGGACCGTAGGCGTTGAACATCATCCGGGTGCGCGCGTAGCGGCCCACCAGCTCGGGCGAGACGCGCTCGGTCCCGGCCAGCAGGGTCGCGGTGGCCGGCAGGACGGCTTCCTCGGGCATCGCGGCCAGCAGGGCGGGGGGCAGGATCATGAAGGTGATCCCGTGCGCGTTCGCGTAGTCCGCGAGCGGCACACCGGGCACGCGCAGCTCGCTCGGTACGACGACGAGGCGTCCCCCGGAGAGCAGACCGAGGCACAGGTCCCAGAAGGCCACGTCGAAGCTCGGCGAGGCGAATTGCAGGACGCGGCTGTGCGGCCCGATGCCGAACCGCTCGCTCTGGGTGGCGACGAGTTTGGCGACGCCGCTGTGGGAGAGGACGACGCCCTTGGGCCGGCCGGTGGATCCGGAGGTGTAGATGACGTACGCGGCGTTCAGCACGGACAGCGCGCCGCCGCGGTCGGCGTCGGTGGGGTCGTGCGCGGGGCGCCCCGCCAGCTCGGCGACGGTCTCCGGCAGGTCCAGGAAGAACCGGGCGACGCCGTCCTGAGACGGGAGGTCGTCGGCGGAGCCGGCCGTGGTCACCAGGCAGACGGGCTCGGCGTCGGCGAGCATGTACGCGATCCGGTCGGCCGGGTAGTCGAGGTCGACGGGCAGATACGCGGCGCCGGACTTCAGTACGGCGACCTCGGCGACGATCAGTTCGGCCGAGCGGGGCAGGGCGAGGGCCACGACCCGCTCGGGGCCCGCTCCCCGGGCGATCAGCGCGTGGGCGAGCCGGTTGGCCCGCTCGTCCAGTTCGGCGTAGGTGTACCGCGTGTCCTCGAAGACGAGCGCGGTCGTGTCGGGGTGCCGCGCGACCTGCTCGGCGAACAGGGCGGGCCAGGTGGTGGCCGGCACGGTGTGTTCGGTGGCGTTCCGCTCCACGAGCAGCCGGTGCAGCTCCCGCGGGGTGGTCAGGGCCAGATCGGCGACCGCCGTGCCGGGGCGGGCGATTCCGTCCGTCAGCAGGGTCTCGTAGTGGCCGAGCAGCCGGTCGACCGTCGCGTCGTCGAAGAGGTCCTGACGGTATGTCGCCCGGACCGTCCCCCGTACGACGCTCAGCGACAGATCGAGGACACCGCTCAGATCCTCCGCGACGCCGGTGCCGGTGCCGAAGGCGGTGCCGGTGCCGGTGTTGGTGCCGGTGCCGGCCCGAGTGCCGGGCTCCGGAGCGGTGTCGGTGTCGGTGTCGAAGGCGGTGTTGAAGAAGCGTCCGCCGGCACGGGTCGGCTCGGGCCGCAGCTCGTCGGCGAGCGTGGACAGCGGGAGCCGGTGCTCCCTGGCGGCCGCCCGCGCCCCGGCCACCCGCGCCACCAGTTCGTGGAACGACGGGCCGTCGCCGAGGTGGACGCGGACCGGCAGCGCCTCATGTCCGACGGTGATGTCGGCCGCGCCGCTGTAGCGGTGCAGCAGTGCGAAGAAAGCGGCCAGCGAGGTCTCGCTCGTCGCCTGTGCGGCCACACTCCGGGTCCGTACCGCCCGGTCCTGCGAGGACACCGGTGGATAGGGGCGATCGGCCGGCAGCGCCGTTTCGGCTGCGGACTCCGTCAGCAAGTCACGCCAGTAGCCGATGAGTTCTTCGATACCGGACACGTTGGCCGCGCCTCCCCAAGCAGATCGGTCCCCGGGTCGAGCCCGAGTCGCCGTCATACTAAGGTAAGGGTTACCTAATCACATAGGGGCTCTTCTCTTCGGGTGGCCGGAGCGCTGACTACAGTGAGGGCCCGGACGCGACGTGAGGATGTTGACGTGGAGAGAGCTCGGTGACCGGGGGGAAAGCCCCTCGCGCGGTGCTTCTGGTGGCACTGCCCGGAGCGGCCCTGGTCGCCCTGTGCCTGCTGTCCCTCGCGTTCGGCGCCCTGAGCGTGCCGCTCGACGAGGTCGTGTCGACACTCTTCGGGAACGCCCCGAACAGCCGGATCGACAATGTCGTCTGGTCGGTCCGAATACCGCGTACCGCGCTCGGACTGGCGGCGGGGGCGGCCCTCGGGCTGTCCGGCTGTCTCATGCAGGCCCTGACGCGCAATCCGCTGGCGGACCCGGGCGTACTGGGCGTCAGCGCGGGCGCGGCCTTCGCCATCGCCGTCTCCGTCGGGGTGTTCGGACTGAGCACGGTCTACGGGTACATCTGGTTCGCGTTCGCCGGCGCGCTGTTCGCGAGTGTGCTGGTGTATCTCCTGGGCGGGCTCGGACGGTCCGGTACGACGCCGGTGAAGCTGGCGCTGGCCGGTGTCGCCATCACCTCGCTGCTCTCCTCGCTCACCAGTGCCGTCGTCCTCACCGATCCCGACGCCCTGAACCGGTTCCGCTTCTGGGAGGCCGGCTCGCTCGCCGGCCAGAACGGCGACAGCCTCGCCCAGGTGCTGCCGTTCCTCGCCGTCGGCGCGCTGCTCGCCCTGTTCCTGGCTCCCGCGCTCAACAGCCTTGCCCTCGGTGACGATGTGGCGGCCTCACTGGGGACGCGGCTGGGGCTGATCCGGATCCTGGGTGTGCTCTCCGTCACCCTGCTCACCGGCGGGGCGGTGGCCGTCATCGGGCCCGTGGTGTTCGTCGGTCTCGTCGTCCCGCACGTCGCGCGTATCCTCACCCAGGCGGCGGGGATCGGCCCCGATCACCGGTGGCTCCTTCCGCTGTCGGCCGTACTCGCCCCCTGTCTGCTGCTTCTGGCCGACATCGCGGGACGCCTGGTCGCCCGCCCGGTCGAGATCCAGGCCGGTGTCCTCGTCGCCTTCATCGGCGGCCCGTTCTTCATCGCGATGGTCCGCCGCCGCCGACTCGCGGAGCTGTGAACATGACCGGTCTGCTCTCTCCCCGTACGCCTTCCCGCGGCCCCTCCCGCATCCCCGCCCGGGTCGCGTTCCGGCTGGCCCGCCCGCCGGTCTCCGGTGTGGTGCGGCCCCGGCTGATCGCCGTCGGCGCAGGGCTGGCGCTCGCCGCCTTCCTGGTGTTCTGTCTGGGGCTGTCCGTGGGCGAGGTCCCGCTCGGACTGACCGATGTGATGCGCTCCCTGGCCGGGGCGGGCGATCCGGCCACCGATCTCATCGTCCGGGAACTGCGGCTGCCGAGGGCCCTGACCGGGCTGCTCGTCGGCATCGCCTTCGGCGTCTCCGGCGCCCTCTTCCAGACCGTGACGCTCAATCCGCTCGCCAGCCCGGACATGATCGGCATCACCCAGGGCGCCGGCGCCGCCGTCGTGGCCGGTATCGTCCTCGGCTGGGACGCGGGCCTGAGCACCCAGTCGCTGGGGCTGCTCGGCGCGCTGGTCACCGCGCTGCTGGTGTACATGCTGGCCTGGAAGCGCGGTACGACCGGCTACCGCATCGTGCTCGTCGGCATCGGCATCTCCTGGATCTGCACCAGCGTCACGGACTATCTGATGGCGCACGGCGGCCAGTTCGAGGCACAGGCGTCGCTCGGCTGGCTCGTCGGCAACCTCAACGGACGTGACTGGAACGCCGTCGGCCCGCTGGCGATCGCCCTGGCCGTCCTCGTACCCGTCGCGCTGCTGCTCGGCCGCTGGATGCGGACGCTCCAGCTCGGCGACGACGTGGCGAAGGGGCTGGGGACACCCGTGCAGCCGGTCCGCCTCGCCACGCTGCTCACCGGGGTCGGACTGGTCGCGTTCGGCACCGCAGCGGCGGGCCCGGTCGCGTTCGTGGCGCTCGCCGCGCCCCAGGTCGCCCAGCGGCTGGCCCGTACCGCCTGGCCCCCGCCGGTCGCGGCGGGGCTGACCGGCGCGCTGATGGTGCTGGCCGCCGATCTGCTCGCACGCGAGGTGATCCCCGGCACCGAACTCCCGGTCGGCGTCGTCACCGGAGTGCTCGGCGCTCCGGTCCTGCTCTGGCTGCTCGTCCGTGCCAACCGTGTCGGCTCAGGAGGCTGAACCGTGTCATCGAAACCCGTGCATCCCGCCGACCCGGACCTGCGGGCCGAGGGCCTGCGGCTGGCGTACGACAACCGTGTGGTCGTGGACGGCCTCGACGTCGCGATACCGCCGGGCCGGATCACCGCGATCGTCGGGGCCAACGCGTGCGGCAAGTCCACCCTGCTGCGCGCGCTCGCCCGGCTCCTGTCGCCGCGCGCCGGCACCGTACAGCTCGACGGCCTCGCCCTGCACTCCATCCCGACCCGGGAGCTGGCCCAGCGGCTCGGCATACTGCCGCAGAGCCCGGTCGCACCGGAAGGGCTGACGGTCATCGACCTGGTCGGCCGCGGCCGTTCGCCCCATCAGACCTGGTGGCGTCAGTGGTCGAAGAGCGACGAACAGGCCGTCCACGACGCCCTGCGCGCCACCGCCATGACGGACCTCGCCGAGCGGCCCGTGGACGAACTCTCCGGCGGGCAGCGGCAGCGCGCGTGGATCGCGATGGCGGTCGCCCAGGGCACGCCCGTACTGCTGCTCGACGAGCCGACGACCTATCTCGACCTGGCCCACCAGATCGATGTCCTCGACCTGGTCAAGGACCTCAACCGGCATGAGCGGCGCACGGTCGTCATGGTGCTGCACGATCTCAACCAGGCGTGCCGTTACGCCGATCATGTGATCGCGATGAAGGCGGGCGCGATCGCGGCGGAGGGCGCCCCGGCCGAGGTGATCACCGCCCAGACGGTCGAGGACGTCTTCGGCCTGCGCTGTCAGGTCGCCACCGATCCCGTCAGCGGGACGCCGATGGTCATCCCGGTGAGCCGTCACCACGACACACCGGTCCAGCCCGCCGCCCCCGCGTCACTCGGCTGAGACGGCGGCCCGGGGCCCGTACGGCCGTGCCGACGGCCGTACGGACAGGGAGGGGACGGACGAACGGGGAGGAGGCGGACGGGATCAGGCGCTGGGCACGGCAGCCGTCCGCAGGAGCGGCGGAACGGTCTCCGGCTCCTCCCGGGCCGCGTCCGGAAGCACCGTCGTACCGCCACGCTCCGGATGGAGCAGACCGCTCAGCAGGGCATGGGCGGCCCTGCCGTCGAGCACGCGCGCCGTACGGACTCCGGCCCGGACGGCCTGCCCGCACGCCTCCATCTTCGGCCGCATGCCCCCGTCCAGCCGGGGCAGCAGCAGGTCCAGGTCCCCCGCGGTGAGCCGTTCGACGACCCGGTCGCTCGCGGGCCAGTCCGCGTAGAGACCGGCGACATCGGTGAGGACCACCAGCGTCTCGGCCTCCAGGGCGGCCGCGATCGCGCCCGCCGCCGTATCGGCGTTGATGTTGTAGATCTCCCCCGCCTCCCCGCGGGCGACCGGGGAGACGACCGGGATATGGCCGTGGTCCAGCAGCATCCGTACGAGGGTGGTCTCGACCTTGATGATGTCCCCGACCAGGCCGATGTCGACGGCCACGCCACCGGCCTCGCCGTAGCGCCGCCGGGCGACGAGGGTGTGCGCGTCCTCGCCGGTGAGCCCGACCGCGTACGGCCCGTGCTCGTTGAGCAGGCCGACGAGTTCACGCTGTACCTTGCCGGCGAGCACCATCCGGACGACGTCCATCGTCTCCGGGGTGGTCACCCGGAGGCCGGCCGCGAACCGCGAACCGATTCCCTGCCGGCTGAGCTGGGCGCTGATCTGGGGCCCGCCGCCGTGCACGACGACGGTGCGCACCCCGGCCCGCCGCAGCTCGACGACATCCTCGGCGAAGGCGCGCGTCAGCTCCTCGTTCACCATCGCGTGGCCGCCGAACTTGACGACGACGGTCCGGCCGCGCAGTCGTTCCGGCACCGTCCGGGTGAGGAATCCGTTCACGGGCGGGAGGTCAGGTAGCCGCCCATCGTGCGGAAGTAGTCCGTGGCGGCGTGTTCGGTGCCGTCCTCGGTCCGCAGGCGCCTGATGACCAGGCCCCGGCCACGGCCCGTACGGGCGTCGGGACCGGCGACGATGACCACGCCGTCGCCCTCACGGATGAAGATCCGGCCCGGGGTGCCGCCGTAACGGGCCTCCGAGACCGCCGCCGAGACGATCCGTATGGGCCGTCCGCGGTGGTGGGTGAAGGCGTTGGGATACGGGTCCGACTGGGCGCGGATCAGCCGCTCCAGGTCCTCCGCGGGCCAGGACCAGTCGATCCGGCTGTCCTCGATGGCGCGCTTGTGGAAGAAGCTGGCCCGGGAGCGGTCCTGCGGGACCCAGCGGGCGGTGCCGGAGGCGATGGCGTCCAGGGAGTCGGTCACGATCGGCCCGATGAGGTCGACCGTCCGGTGGAAGAGGTCCGTGGCGGTGTCGGTGGCCCCGACCGGCACGGACCGCTGGAACACGATGTCCCCCGCGTCGAGTTCCGCGTCCATGCGGTGCGCGGTCACCCCGACCTCCGGCTCGCCGTTGATCAGCGCCCAGATCAGCGGGGAGAAGCCGGCGTAGGCGGGCAGCAGCGAATCGTGGACATTGAGGGTGCCGTGCGGGGGGAGGTCGAAGATCTCCGGGGGCAGCCAGGTACGCCAGTTGTTCGCCACGATGATGTCCGGCGCCGCCTCGCGCAGAGTCCGCAGCAGCTCCTCGTCGTCGGGCCTGTTGCGCAGGAGCACCGGCACGCCGTGCTTCTCGGCGAGTTCGGCCACCGAGTCGTCCCAGATCTTCTCGTAGACATGGTCGCTCTTGGGGTGGGTGACGACCAGGACCACTTCGTGCTCGGAGTCCAGCAGCGCTTGGAGCGTTCGGTGACCCCAGGTCTGGTAGCCGAACATGACGACCCGCATGGTGAATCCTTCCTCAAACATTGCAAGGTTAGCCTTACCTTACCTAATATGTAGTCACTTAGGGAGGCGATGACGCGGTGAACCCACTGCAGAGCGGGCCGGACTTCATCCATGACGTACTCGGTATCGGCTTCGGGCCGTCGAACCTGGCTCTCGCGATAGCAGTCCAGGAGCACAATGCGAAAGTTCCGGACAATGAACGAATAAGCGCTGGATTCCTGGAGAAGCAACCCCGTTTCGGCTGGCACCGGGGCATGCTCATCGACGACGCCACGATGCAGGTCTCTTTCCTCAAGGACCTGGTCACGATGCGGGACCCCACGAGCGACTTCAGCTTCCTGTCGTATCTGAGCGCCCGGGGCAGACTGGTGGACTTCCTCAACCAGAAGACCCTGTTCCCGCTGCGCATCGAGTTCCACGACTATTTCGAGTGGGCCGCCGCCCGGGTCGACGATCTCGTGGAGTACGGCTCGGAGGTCGTCTCGGTGGACCCGGTGACGGTCGAGGGCGAGGTGCGCTGGCTGGACATCACCGTCCGCGAGGCGGGCGACCCGGAGCGGCTGACCGTGCGCCGGGCCCGCAACATCGTCGTCGCCACCGGTATGGAGCCCCATCTGCCGCCGGGGACCGTCCTGTCGGACCGTATCTGGCACAACAGCGAACTGCTGCCCAGGGTGACCGAGCTGACCGGCCGGCGCACTCCGGTGCGGCGGGCCGTGGTGCTCGGTGCCGGGCAGAGCGCGGCGGAAGCGGTCGACTACCTCCACCGCAGCTTCCCGGACGCGGAGATATGCTCCGTCTTCGCCAAGTACGGGTACACCCCGGCCGATGACAGCCCCATGGCCAACCGGATCTTCGATCCCGAGGCCGTCGACGTCTACTACAACGCGCCGCGCGGGGTGAAGCAGGCGCTCTTCGACTACCACCGCTCCACCAACTACTCCGTGGTGGACATGGACCTGATCGAGTCCCTGTCCCGGACGATGTACCAGGAGAAGGTTCAGGGGAACCGGCGGCTGCGGATGCTCAACGTCTCCCGCATCCGCGAGGTCGAGGCGCACGACGACGGGCTCGACGTCACCGTGGAGTATCTGCCCACCGGTGAACGGGAGGTACTCGCCGCCGACATCCTGGTCCACGCCACCGGCTACCGGCCGCAGGACCTCGGCGAGCGCCTCGGCGGGATCGGCAAGCTCTGCCTGCGCGACGAGGAGGACGCGCTCCTGGTCGACCGGGACCACCAGGTCGTGACCGCCCCGAACGTGACGGCGGGCGTCTATCTCCAGGGCGGCACCGAGCACACGCATGGGATCACCTCGACCCTGCTGTCCAACACGGCGGTACGGGCGGGGGAGATACGCGACGCCCTGCTGGCGGAGCGCCGTACGAGGAGCTTCTCGGCGGCGGTCGACGCGCCCTGACACACGGCGGAGGACATCGGGCGTGGGCACACGGCGCGGGCGGGCCGCGTGCCCACGCCCGTTTCGGCGTTGCGTGAGGAGCGGTGTTCCGTGCGGCCGGTGGTTCCGTGAGACCGGCGTTCCGTGCGGCCGGTGTTCCGTGAGACCGGCATTCCGTACGACCGGTGTTCCGCAGGGCCTCCCGGCGTGGAGGTGAGGGCCGGTCCGCGCCGTCCGACGGCCGGTCGGCCCCTGCCGGCCGGACCACCCGGCACCCGACGCTGAGGAGCGACCGTACATCGGGAACACCGCCGGAAGTGAGGGTGGACATGCTCCAACGCCATGTGGTCGTGGGTGTCGACGGCTCGATGGTCTCGACTCGCGCGCAGGACGCGGCCGCCGAGGAGGCGACGCGCCGCTCGCTCCCCCTGGAGATCGTGTACGCCGTGCCGGACCTGGATGTGGCGGGGCCGATCCTCGCCGCCGCCGTGGCACGGGTCCGGGAACGTTCGCCCCACCTCTCCGTCCGGGTCACACCCGTGGCCGGAGATCCGGTGGAAGCGCTGGTGGCACGGGGCGAGCACGCGGCTCTCACGGTGGTCGGTACCCGTGCCCTCGGCGGTTTCGCCTCGCTGGCCTCGCGCTCCGTGGCCCGTCGGCTGGTCGAACGTACCCGCTGCCCCCTGCTGATCGTGGGCGCCGGTGCCCGCGCGGGCCGGTCGGGCGGGACGGGCGGGACGGGCGGGACCGGCAGGACGGGCGGGACGGGCGGGACCGGCGGCGTTCTGCTGGTCGTCGAGAGCGACGCCGACATCGAAGCGGCGGCGGTCGCCTTCGAGGAGGCCGCACGCAGGGGAGCGCGCGTGCGCTTCCTGCACACCGGGAACGACGGGCCGCTCCCCGAGGTCCCGTGTGCCGAGACGGACAGCCGGCTGCGGAGCACGGGGCACGGGCGAACGGAAGCGGCGGGCACCACGGAAGCGGCCGGCACGACGAGCGGAACGGGCACGACGGAAGCGGCGGGCACGGCCGAGACAGCGGGCACGGCCGAGACGGCCGAGACCGTGGACGCGACGGCCGCGCGGGAAGCGGGCCGCTCGTTCGACGGCCCTCGGCATGAGGAGGCACAGGTCGTCTCCCGGGTCTCCGTGCGTGACCTGATCGCCGCGGGCGCCGAGGCCGATGTCATCGTGGTCGCCCGCCATCGCCACGGCGGTACGGGGCTGCGCCCGGGACACACCCTGCACGCCCTGCTCCATCACGCCCGCTGCCAGGTGCTGGTCGTCCCCGTGGACCGGTGAGCGGGAGGAGCCGACGGCCCCGCGGCACCCTGAGGACATCCTCCGCGCCGGGACAGGGCTGGTGGTCCCTCGGCTCGGGACGGGCGGCCCTGTCCCCGGGCCCGTCGGCGCGAGCACGCTGGAGACATCGAATCCGCAGTGGTCGAATCCGCAGCGGTCGAACTCTCACGAATGGACGCACACCATGGACACGCAGGAATCCGCATCAGGTCGCATCGTCGTCGGTGTGGACGGTTCACCGTCGTCGGAGGCGGCTCTCCGGTGGGCCGTCTCCCAGGCGGAACTGGTGGGGGGTGTGGTCGACGCGGTCATCGCCTGGCAGTATCCGGCGGCCTACGGCTGGCCCGTGATGCCGGCGGAGGCCGATCTCTCGGAGTGGGCCGGCAAGACACTGAATGACAGCCTCTCCCGCGCGCTGGATCCGAACAGTTCGGTGGAGGTCCGCCGGCATGTGCTGTCCGGCGACGCGAGTCAGGCACTGCTCGACACGGCTCGCGGGGCGCGGTTGCTGGTGGTGGGGAACCGTGGGCACGGAGGGTTCACCCAGGCACTGCTCGGATCCGTGAGCCAGCACTGCGTGCACCACGCCCAGTGCCCGGTGGTCATCGTCAGGGCGGACTGATCCGCCCTGATCGGCCGGGCGCCCGACAGCGGGCACCTGGAGGCGGGCCGAAGCCCGCGAGGCGTAAGGACCGGCAACGGCCTTCCGCCTCGCGGGCTTCGGCCGTTCCGGTCGATGGCTGTTCCGGTCGATGGCCGGTCCGGTCGATGGCCGGTCCGGTCGATGGCCGGTCCGGTCGATGGCCGGTCCGGTCGATGGCCGGTCCGGTCGATGGCCGGTCAGTCGTGCGGGACCACGGCCACGGGGCAGGGCGCGTGGTGCAGGGCCGCCTGCGTGACCGGACCGCTGTACGGGCCGGTGTGCTCGGGACGGCGGTGACGGCCGAGGACGAGCAGCCCGGCCTCCGTCGCGGCGTGGAGCAGATGAGGCGCCGCCCGGCCCGGTGTGGCAATCACCGTGGCGGCGGTGTCCGGATACTTGTCCTGCCACCGCCCCACGACCGCTTCGAGGAGCTGCCGGCGTTCCGCCGTCGGCCCCGGCCCGCCGGTCGTCCCGGTTCCCGCCCGGTGAAAGGGGGACGGGCTGAAGGCGTGGACGAACCGTACGCCGGTCCCCCGCAGACGCGCGGCCTCGTAGCCGAACTCGATCAGTTCGTCGCAGGGGTGACCGAGGTCGACCCCGACGACCACCTCCCGGTAGGGGGTCCTGGCCGAGGGACCGCCGTCCGCGTCCGGGAGATGCTCGTCCTCACTCCGCTGTCCGGCACGGACGAGCACGACGGGACAGTCGGCCCGCGCGACCACGCGCAGGGTGACCGACCCCAGGAAGTAGCCGGCGAAACCGCTGATCCCCCGGCTGCCGAGGACCAGGAGCTGTGACTCCCGGGCCGCCACCCGCAACGCGGTGACGGCGGGGACGGGAACCTGCCGGCCTTCGATGTTCAGCTCCGGGTACCGGCTCTGGACATGGTCCGTGGCCTTTCGCACGATGCGAAGGGCCCAGTGGCGCTGGCCGGTGTCGGTCGGCACCGAGACCGACGGGTGCGAGGACCACTCCCATGCGTGGACGAGCCCTAACGGCGCGCCGCGGCGTACCGATTCCGCCGCCGCCCAGCGCGCGGCGGCAAGGCTCTCGGGGGACCCGTCGACTCCTGCGGTGACCGGTCGAAGCATGATGCGCACTCCTGGGTTGTCGGGCGGAACAGCCGTACGGGGAGGGGCCGTTCGTTCGCTCGTATCGTCCCGCCGCGGCAGTGGCCGGCAGCAGGGCCGCCGGTCCCCCGGCCCGAGGTCCGAACGGCCCGTGGACGGGGCGAACGGCCCTCGGCCGGTGGCAGGCGGCGGGAGGCGGGAGGCGATGACATGCGGGTGGCTGCCGGGCTCCGTCGGACATGCCGAGGGGCCGGGACACGTAACCGCGTGTCCCGGCCCCTCGGCTGTCGGTCGGTCAGTGGAGCCAGCGGCTGCGGCTGACGATCGGAAGCCGTTCCCACAGCCGGCCCAGACCCCAGGTACGACCGGCGTAGGCGACGGCGAGAGTGATCAGGACCGCCGCGTACACGAGGTGGTAGTCGATGAGCGGATTGCTCGACATGCTGGGCGCGCCGTCGGAGAGGTGCCTGGCCGGCGGCCACTCCGCCGCCCACATGAACGCCATCATCACCGTGCCCGCCGCCGCGGTGAGCCGCAGCGCGACGCCGGCCACCAGGGCCACGCCGATCGAGAGAAGACCGAGCATGAACAGCCAGTCGACCCATGCCTGGCCGGCCCACGCGTGGAAGGTGGCCTCCAGCGGCCCCGCGGAGACACCGCTCAGGAAGCCCTTGGCCGGCGAACCGCCGTCGATCCAGCCCCGCCCGGCGGGAGTCGCGTACCCCCAGCCGAAGGCCTTGTCCGCGAACGCCCACAGGAAGACGCCGCCCAGGGCCAGCCGCACCACCGCGAACGTCCTGGCGAGGACCGTGGCCGAGACGGCCTCTGCGGCGTCCACGGCGGTCGCGCCCTGGTCCTTGGGCCGGGACCACGAGATGAGCGGCCGGTGCGAACCCTCGTGAAGTGCCATGATGGTGATCCTCTCAGCGGGGCTGAACGCCCGGTGTCGCTTACGTGTTCACTATCGAGCCGGCCGTCCCTCGCGCGCTGCTGGCAGGTGGCCCTGACCCGCGGGCCGAACGGCCCCTCTACGGAGGGCTGTTGAGCCGCTTCTACGGGAGAGGGCGGTACCGGAGACATACGGGCGGGCACGGGCCTGCGGGGACAGCCGGAACGGCCCGCCGAAGACTGAGCGATGTGCGAGGGCGCGACGGCACGACGGCACGACGGCACGACGCACGCGACGGGTAACGGGCGACAGGCATCGGGGCGGCAGGGCAACCGGACAACGAGGCGACCGGACAACCGGGCAACGAGGCGGCCGGAAGCGGCCCGTGAAGACTCAGCGGTGCGTACGGCCTTCGGGCCGCGGCGGCTGTCCCGCGCCCTGGCGCTCCTGCGCGGCGAGCGCCTCGGTGGCCAGCACCGCCGCCTGCACACGGCGTTCGACCCCGAGTTTGGCCAGCAGCCGCGAGATGTTGTTCTTCACCGTCTTCTCGGCGAGGTAGAGGCGTTCTCCGATCTCACGGTTGGTCAGTCCCTCCCCCACCAGGGCGAGGATGTCCCACTCGCGCTCGGTCAGATCGGGCAGCGCGTGCTCCGGCGCCTGCGGCGCGGGCCCACCGCGCAACCGTGCCATCAGGCGGGTGGTGGCACCGGGATCGAGCATGGACTGTCCCGAGGCGACGGTCCGTACGGCGGTGACCAGATCCGTGCCGGTGATCTGCTTCAGCACATAGCCGGACGCCCCCGCCATGACCGCGTCGAGCAGCGCTTCCTCGTCGTCGAAGGAGGTGAGCATCAGGCAGGCCAGTTCGGGCATGCGTGAGCGCAGTTCCCGGCACACGGCGACGCCGTCACCGTCCGTCAGCCGCACATCGAGCACGGCCACCCGCGGGCGCAGCGCGGGAATGCGGACGAGCGCCTGCTCTGCCGTGGAGGCCTCCCCCACGACGGACAGATCGGGTTCGGCGTCCAGCAGGTCGCGCACGCCCCGGCGGACCACCTCGTGGTCGTCGAGGAGGAAGACGCTCACCGGCGTCTTCGCGTCCGGACCGCTCCCGCTGTCAGTCATGGCGCACTCCCGTACGTTCCTGGGCCCCGCCCTCGGCGACCGGCATCCCGCATCGTCCCCGGAAACGGGCCGGAAGGCCAGGGCCGTTCGGCCCTTCCGCGCGCCCCGGCCGGGTCCGGGGCGGCGCGTCCGGACCCGGCCGGGGCGCCGTCCCCGCGCGGCATGGTCCGTTCGGCCCTGTCGTAGGTGGCAGGTCGAAGGGGACGCTGACTGTCCGGCAGCGTGTGCGTGACCGGACAGGGCGGGAGCAAGGGGTGTGCATGATGAGTGACCCAACCACGCGGCCGTGGCCGGGCGTTCCGGAGCCGTCGGCGCCGCGGCACATGAAGCCGCTGGACCGCGGGGAGGCACTGCGTCTGCTGCGCAGTGTCTCCCTGGGCCGCATCGTCTTCACCCGGCAGGCCCTGCCTGCGGTCCGTCCGGTGAACCACCTCCTGGACGGGGAGGACATCATCATCCGGCTCGGTGACGGTGCGGCACTCGCGTCGCTGACGGACCCGGCCGACGGCCGGCCAGGTGCCGTCGTGGCGTACGAGGCGGACGCCATCGATCCCGAGCGGCATCTGGGCTGGAGCGTGGTCGTCACGGGGTACGCGCGTGTCGTGGAGGACCCGGCCGATCTGCGGCGTTACGAGAGCCTGCTCCGGCCCTGGGTCTCCCGCGCCATGACGGACGCGCTGCGAATCCGGCCGGAACTGGTCACCGGATTCCGGCTCGTCTCCGCTCCGGTCGACGCGGTCCCACTGGGGACGGCGCCCGCCGGTACGGCGCCCGCCGGTTCAGCGACCACCGGCACGGCGTCCACGGGGGCCTCGCCCACCGGAGCCGCATAGCGTCCGTCGTCGTACAGCGGCGGCCCCGTCCCTCCGCCCCGTCCCTCCGCCCCGGTCCTCACCCCTACGGCCCTGCCCCCCCAGGCCCCGCCCCCAAGGCCCGCCTCGCGCCGCGGGCGACAGTCGCCCGGCGGGCCGGCCGACGCCTCACCGGGGCAGCGGGGCGCGCCAGACGAGCCGGCTGCCGCCGTCCGCGGGGGTCTCGATCGTGAAGGTTCCCCCCACGCTCCGGGCGCGCTCGGAGAGGTTCTCCAGCCCGCTGCGCCGGCCGTCGGCGGAAAAGCCCCGGCCGTTGTCGGTGACGGTGAGGACGACCTCTCCGTCGGTCGCCTGGAGGTCCACCTCCACCCGGGTGGCGTGCGCGTGCCGTGCGGCATTGCTCAGCGCCTCCCCCAGCGCGGCCAGCACATGGTCGGCGACCGGCAACGGCACGTCCGTGTCCAGCAGCCCTTCCATGCTCAGGCGCGGCGGATACCCCAGGGCCGAGGCGGCCTCGCCCGCCGCGCGGGCGGCACGGGCCCGCAGGCTGTGCCCGGTCGTCTCGTCCCTGACACGCAGGCCGAAGATCGTACTTCGAATGATCTTGATGGTCTCGTCCAGATCACCGACGGCGCGGGCGACCCGCTCGGCGGCGCCCGCGTGCTCCACGAAGCGCGCCGCGCTCTGCAAGGTCATCCCGGTGGCGAACAGCCGCTGGATGGCCAGGTCGTGCAGGTCCCGCGCGATGCGGTCGCGGTCCTCCAGCAGCGTCAACTGCTCGGCGTCGCGACGGCGTTCGGCCAGTTCCAGGGCGACCGCCGCCTGCCCGGCGAAGACGAGCAGCGGGTCGATCTCACCGGCGGTGAAAACCGGTTCGCCGGCGGCCCGCGCCAGCAGCAGCACGCCGAGCCGCTGTTCCCCTGCCCCGAGCGGGACGGCGACGGCGGGCCCCAGCCCGGTGAGATCGTGGGGGCCGCCGGCGTAACGGTCGTCGTCCGCCAGGCAGGCCGTGGTGACCGGCGCGCCGGAGCGGTGGGCGGCGCCGGCGAGTGTGCCGTCGACCGGTACGACCAGACCCGGGTGTTCCTCGCCCTCCGTCCCGACGGCGAGTTCGACGACAAGGCTGTCGGTGCCGGGCACGGGGAGCGACACGTCCGCGAGCCGGGCACCGGTGATCTCCCTCGCGCGGTCGGCGATGAGACCCAGGACCTCCAGCCGTGGACTGCCCGAGAAAAGGCTGTTGGTGATCTCCGCGTTCGCCCGCAGCCACCGCTGCTGGCGCCGCACTCCCTCGTACAGCCGGGCGTTGTCGATGGCGACGCCCGCCGCCACCGAGAGGGTGGAGATGACGCCTTCGTCCTCCGCGTCGAAGTCCTGGCCGCCCTGTTTGTCGGTCAGGTACAGATTTCCGAAGACCTCGTCGCGTACGCGGATGGGGACGCCGAGAAACGTACGCATCGGCGGGTGGTGGGCCGGGAAGCCGAAGGACGCCGTGTGCGCGCCCAGATCCTCGATCCGGAGCGACTCCGGCTTGCGTATCAGCTCACCGAGCAGACCGTGTCCGGCCGGCAGCGGTCCGATGGCCTCGATCTCCTCCTCCGTGAGACCGACCGTCAGGAACTGCGACAGGGTCCGGCCGTCCGGGCCGATGACGCCCAGAGCCGCGTACCGCGCCTCGACCAGTACGGCGGCGGCCTCCACGATCCGGCGCAGGACCTGGGCGAGGTCCAGCTCCCGCCCCACGGAGACGACCGCCTCCAGCAGACTGTGGATCCGGTCCCTCGTTCCCCGGGCCGCGTCGATACGCGCCTGGAGCTCCTCCAGCAGCTCGTCCAGCCGCATCTTCGGTATCTGCGAGAACGGATCCCGTTCGCCCACCCCGTAACCTCCGGTCTCCCGACGTGGGGAGCCAGACTAACCGCCCCCGCCGAACGCCACGCGAAGTACAGCGACCGGACCGCGCCTAGGGCGTGTTCGGGTCGGTGGGGTCGTGCCGGCGGTCGGTGGTGTGGGCGGACCACTGGAGGAGGAAGCGGAGTGCTTCCTCGGCGGGGGTACCGGGTGGTGCGGTGTAGGCGACCAGACGCTGGTCGGGCCGGGTCTCGACGGACAGTTGCTGGACGTCGAGGGTGAGGGTGCCCACCACCGGGTGGCGATAGGTCTTGGTCAGCTCTCGGGGGCCCCGGACCTGGTGGTCGTCCCACCAGGTCCTGAAGTCCGCGTCCCGGGCGCCGAGTTCGTCGACCAGTGCGGTCAGGACGGGGTCGTCGGGGTGACGGCCCGCCTCCATCCGCAGCACCGCCACGCACTCGCGCGCGACGCGCGGCCAGTCGTCGTACAGGGAACGGAACGCGTCGTGGAGGAACGTCAGCCGGAACAGGTTGCGCTCGTGCGGGGGCAGCGCCCCGAAGTCGGTCAGCAGGGCCACCGCCGCCGAGTTCCAGGCCAGCACGTCCTGGCGGCGGCCCAGTACCAGGGCCGGGATGTCGGGCATGCCGTCGAGCAGCCGGAGCAACTGCGGATCGACGCGCTGCTCCGCGGGCCGCCGTGCGGGCGTGGCCTGGGTGACATCGGCCACGGCGAAAAGATACGCGCGCTCGTCCGCCGCCAGCCGCAGCGCGTCCGCGAGCGCGTCGAGGACCGGGCGTGACACACGGCGGGTCCGGCCCTGCTCCAGCCGTACGACGTAGTCGGTGCTCACATGCGCGAGCTGGGCCAGTTCCTCACGGCGCAGGCCCGGCACCCGGCGCGCTCTGCCGTCGTCCGGCATGCCCGCCCGTCGCGGGTCGAGCGCGGCGCGGCGCGCGCGCAGGAAGTCGCCCAGCCGGTTCCCACCGGACGAGTCGCCATGGTGCTCCATGGGTCCAGTCTCCGTCGGGCCGCGGCCATGTGCCTGGTACTGGTCCGCATAGGCAGATCCCTCCCTGGCGCCCCGTGGCGGGCGGCGCGACGGTGAGGGACGTGGCCGACCGGCTTCGGGGCCGCCGACGCTCGCACCCCGCGAGCCCCGCCACCCTTTTTCTCGTACGGCTGGAGAGCAACACCGTGAGGACAGACGTCACTTTTCCCAGCGCCGGTCTGAAGATCGCCGGACATCTCTACACCCCCGACGGGACCGACCCGACCGAACAGACCGACGGGACCGACCGGACCGGCGGACGGGAAGGCGGGGGCCGTCCCGCGATCGTCGTGGGCCACCCGATGAGCGGGGTGAAGGAACAGACGGCGGCCCTCTACGCGGAGCGCCTGGCGCGCGCGGGCTTCGTCACCCTGGCCTTCGACGCGGCCCACCAGGGCGAGAGCGAGGGTGAGCCCCGTCTTCTCGAGGACCCCTTCCACCGCGTCGAGGACATCAAGGCCGCCGTCACCTTCCTGACCGGACGGGACGAGGTGGATGCCGGGCGCATCGGCGCGCTCGGGATCTGCGCCTCGGGCGGCTATGTCGTACCGGCCACGGCCACCGACCACCGGATCAGGGCCGTCGCGACCATCAGCGCCGTATGCACCGGCAGCTCGTTCCGCGAGGGCGTCGGCCGAGGGCAGGAGCCGGAGATCCTCCAGGCCATGCTGGACGCGTCCGCCGCCGCGCGCACCGAGGAGGGCCGGGGCGAGCCCGCGCCCGCGCAGCAGATCCACCCGGACACCCCGCCGGAGCGCGGCGAGCGGGCCAGGAGCCTGGTGCGGCACACCTACGACGGCTGGGAGTACTACCGCACTCCGCGCGGTCGGCACCCGCGGTCGGCGAACTTCTTCGCGCTGCGCAGCATCGATCTGCTCGCGCAGTTCGACGCCTTCGACCTGGTCCACCTCATCGCGCCCCGCCCGCTGCTGATGATCGTTGGATCCGAGGCCGTCACCGACTACTTCTCCCGTGAGGCGACCGAGAAGGCCCGGGAGCCCAGGGAACTCTTCCGGATCGACGGCGCCACCCACGTCGACCTGTACGACAGGGAGGAACACGTGCCGACAGCGGTCGCGAAGCTGACCGACTTCTTCGGGACCCACCTGGTCGGGACGGGACCGCGCCCCTGACCTCGTGACCGTCGTTCCCGGTCATGACCGGCCGGTCACGTGGGAGCCCCTCGGCCGCATGCCCGTCGGCCAGGGGCCGGGGCCGAGACCGGGGAGCCGGAAGGGCCCATGGGGCCAGGGGCCAAGCGGATCGGAGATGGCGGGGCGGGCCAGGGCCGGCGGTCGGGGACGGAGGATCGGGGCCGCCGGGGCAGGGCCGGCGGGGCCGGCGGGCCAGGGCCGGCGGATCGGGGTCGGCGGTCACCCCGGATGACGGCCGGATGGCCCACCCGCCGCACGGCTCAGGAACCTCCCTGGCCCCCGCGTACCCGGCCCATGCGGCGGATTCGCCGCCCTTCCGATGTGCTGACGGCCCGTTTCGGAGACCGCCTCGCAGGTCATGGCTGTGACACCGCCCCCACGGTTGGAGAAACCATGACTGAGAAGAACCCGTTCAAGGCCGCCGCCAGGACGGCGGCCGGTGCCCTGCGCCGTGACACCGGCCCCGCGGACGGCATCCCGGGCAAGCCGGGGCCCGAGTCGCCCCCGGTCGCGGAGCCGGTCGAGCCACGGGAGCCGCTGCCGCCCAAGCCGGATCAGAGCGGCCCCGCGACGGTCGGCCCGACGGGACAGACCACCGGCATCGACCAGGCGGCCGTGGCCCAGGCAGGCGCGTTCCTCACCACGGCCCAGGGCGCCCGGCTGTACGACACCGACCACTCGCTCAAGGCGGGCCCCCGCGGCCCCGTCCTCCTTCAGGACCATCATCTGCGGGAGAAGATCACCCATTTCGACCACGAACGCATCCCCGAGCGGGTGGTCCACGCCCGGGGGGCCGCCGCGCACGGCGTCTTCCAGGGCTACGGCACGGCGGCGGGGATCACCAAGGCGGCCTTTCTCGCCGAGGGCGTCGAGACACCGGTCTTCGTACGGTTCTCGACGGTGCTGGGCTCCCGTGGGTCGTCGGACACCGTGCGTGACACGCGCGGCTTCGCGACGAAGTTCTACACCGCCGAGGGGACCTTCGATCTGGTCGGCAACAACATCCCGGTGTTCTTCATCCAGGACGCCATCAAGTTCCCCGATGTCATCCACGCAGGAAAGCCCCACCCGGACCGGGAGATCCCGCAGGCGCAGAGCGCGCACGACACGTTCTGGGACTTCGTCACCCTGCACACGGAGGCCACCCATCACACGCTGTGGAACATGTCCGACCGGGGCATCCCGCGCTCCTTCCGGATGATGGAGGGCTTCGGCATCCATACGTTCCGGCTGGTCAACGCCGAGGGCGCGACCACACTGGTGAAGTTCCACTGGAAGCCCCGGCTCGGTGTGCACTCACTGGTGTGGGAAGAGGCCCAGATCATCAACGGCATGGACCCGGACTTCCACCGCCGCGACCTCGCCGACGCGATCGAGGCCGGTGCCCATCCCCAGTGGGAACTGGCCGTCCAGACCTTCCCCGACAACGCCGAGCAGACCTTCGAGGGCATCGATCTCCTCGACCCGACGAACATCGTTCCCGAGGAACTGGCTCCCGTCCGGCCGGTCGGGCTGCTGACCCTCGACGCGAATCCGTCCAACTACTTCGCCGAGACCGAGCAGGTCGCCTTCCACCCCGGCCATCTCGTACCCGGCATCGACATCACGGACGACCCGCTGCTCACCGGACGGCTGTTCTCCTATCTGGACACCCAGATCAGCCGGCTCGGCGGACCGAACTTCGGCCAGATCCCGGTCAACCGCACCCACGCGCCGGTCAACGACATGCTCCGCGACGGCATGCACCAGACGGCCGTGCACCGCGGAGCCGCGCCGTACCGTCCGAACTCCCTCGACGGCGGCTGCCCGTTCCAGGCGGGGCCCGGGACGGGCGCGTACATCGAGGTGCCCCTCGAACTCCCCCCGGCCAAGAAGGTCCGTGACGCGCCGGCCTCCTTCGACGACCATTTCGGCCAGCCCCGGCTGTTCTGGCTCAGCATGACGCCGGTCGAACGCGAACACATCATCGCGGCCTACACCTTCGAACTGAACAAGTGCTACGAGCAGGCGATCAAGGAGCGGGCCCTGAAGGTCCTCGCCAACATCGACCCGGAACTGTGCGAGCAGGTCGCCGCGGGACTCGGCCTGCCCGCCCCGGAGGCCTCCGTGCCGCTCCTGACGCCCGACCCCAGCCCCGCCCTGTCCCAGCTCGGCCGGACCTGGCCGCTGGACGGGCGGGTCGTCGGCATCGTGACCGACGAGAGCGGGGATCTCGACGGTGTACGCGCCGTCCGCCGGGCGGTGCTGGCCGCGGGGATGGTTCCGCTGGTGATCGCGCCGGCGGGCGGAAAGCTCGACTCTGAGGGCGAGCCGATCGCCGTCCAGCGCACCTACGCCACCGCCCGCTCCGTCGAGTACGACGCTCTCCTGCTGGCCGGCGCGCCCGGTCCCGGCGCCGACGCCTACGGCGCCCGGGACGCCAAGGCGGGCAACGGCACACCCGCCTCGGGCACCGCGACCGATCCCCGGGTCCTGCTGATGCTCGCGGAGGCCTTCCGCCACGGGAAGGCCCTCGGCGGCTGGGGCGGCGCGGAGCCGGTCCTCGACATGGCGGGGATCCCGGCGGACGCCCCGGGTGTGGTGAGGGGCGCCGACGGCGGCGCCACCCTGGAACAGATCACCCGGCTGCTCGGCCGTCACCGCGTATGGGAGCGATTCCCGGTCGGCATCTGATCGGTGTCCGAGGTGTTCCGGCGGGGCGGAGGCGGCGCACGGCACTCCTGCGCGGCGGCGCACCGCACTCCTGCGCCCCGCCATTCTTCCGCCCCGCCCCCGTCCCCGCCCGCGTCCCCGGGCCACCCGCCCGGCCGGACGGGGAGTACGGGCCGGGCCGGGCCATATCCGCGACGCACGCGGGTACGGACCCGGCCCGGTGGGGCTCTCAGCGGCCCAGGGCCCTGGCGAGCTGTTCCTTCGTCATCGTCGAGCGGCCCTCGATATGGCGCTTGCGCGCCTCGGCGTAGAGCTGGTCCTTGGTCGGCCCCTGGGCACCGCTGTGGGAGCGCTGTCCCCCGCGCTGGGAGGCGGACTTGGGGTCCCGGGTCGAGGTACGGCTCGCCGTTTTCGACTCACCCGACCGGGCACGCTCCTTGTTCACGGTGCGCGCCGCGATCTCCTTCGCCCGGCCCTCGGACTCCCCCCGCTTCTCCGCGCCCTCCTTGATGTGCTCGTACTGACGCTCCCGCTTGGGACTCGAACCACGCGGCATGACGCTCCTCCTCCTCGCATGCGGTACCGGCCCGGTCATGGACCGAACGCTTCCGTTCCGGGCGCGTACCCGCTGAGCCACGCGTCTCACATCGGCCCGCGGACCGCGCCCTCATGTCCACTTCCCTCATGTCCACTGGACGTCGCCGGCCGACCTCGCGCGACCCGGGCGGGGCCGTACAGGCGCCGCCCCGCCCCTGTCCGCCGTTGGAGGGGTTCTGCGGCGGTACGTGTGCCCGGCGCTCCCCGGCCGGCGGGCGCGCGGGGCGATGATCGGACCATCGAACGCCTGTGGGGCCGGACGACGGGGTACCGGTGGCCTCACGGGGATGCCGCCCGGCCGACGGTCCGGCACCTCCCCGCCCGCGCACCGAAAGGCCGAGACGATGACCCATCCCACGCAGTTGCCGGGATACGACGAGTCCTTCTGGATGGACACCAGCGATTCCACCTCGTACCCGTCCCTGGACGAGGACATCGAGGTCGATGTGGCGGTGGTGGGCGGTGGCATCGCGGGCTTGAGCACGGCCCGGGAACTGGCCAGGACCGGCCGGAGGGTCGCCGTGCTGGAGGCCGACCGTATCGCCACCGGAGTGTCCGGCTACACCACCGCGAAGGTGTCCGCGCTGCACACGCTGGTGTACGACCGGCTGCGCCGGACCCGGGGGCGGGAGGCCGCCCGGTGGTACGCGGCTTCGCAGCAGGGCGCCGTGGAGCACCTGGCCGGGGTGGTCACCGAGCTGGGTGTCGCGTGCGACCTCGAACGGGTCCCCGCCTACACCTACGCCACGGACGCCGCGGGGGTCCCCGCTCTGGAGGCGGAGGCGCGGGCGGCCTCGGAGGCGGGCCTGCCGGCGGCGTATGTGACGGAGAGCGAGCTGCCGTTCGGGATCAGCGGCGCGGTCCGGGTCGACGACCAGGCGCAGTTCCATCCGCGCGTGTATCTGCTCGCCGTGGCCGAGGACATCCGGGCCCACGACGGCCTGGTCTTCGAGCGCACCCGCGTGACCGGACTGTCGGAAGGCGGCCCCGGCCGGCTCACCACCGAGTCGGGGCGCACCGTGACGGCCAGGGACATCGTCGTCGCCACCCACTACCCGCTCTTCGACCGGGCCCTGCTCTTCACCCGGCTGTCGCCGCGCCGCGAACTGGTCGTGGCCGCGCCCCTGCCGACCGACAAGGCACCCATGGGCATGTACATCACCGAGGAGGAGGGGAAACGCTCCGTACGTTCGGCGCCCCTCTCCGACGGCCGGCGGCTGCTCATCGTGACCGGCGAGAGCTTCACGCCCGGCACCGGCGACACCCGTGAGAGGTTCCGGCGCCTCGACGCCTGGATGCGCGAGCGGTTCCCCGTGGGAGCCACGGCCTACCGGTGGGCCGCCCAGGACAACGACTCCACCGACACCGTGCCGCTGGTCGGCCCGTTCCACCCCGGCGCCCGCCACACCTATGTCGCCACCGGCTTCGGCGGCTGGGGCATGAGCGGCGGGGTGATGGCCGGCTCGCTGCTCACCCGGCTCATCGAGGGCGACGAGCCGGAGTGGGCGGGGCTGTACGACCCCCGCCGGCTGCTGAGTACCCTGCGCGAAGCCCCCACCATGATCAGACAACAGGCGGACGTGGCACGGCACTTCGTCGGTGACCGGCTGCGCACCACGCACGTGGACTCGGTGACGGAGATCCCGCCGGGCACCGGCGCCGTGGTACGCGTGGGAGGACGGCGCTGCGCCGTCTACCGCGATCAGGACGGGACGGCCACGGCCGTGTCCGCCCGCTGTACGCATCTGGGATGTCTGGTCGCCTTCAACGAGGCCGAAACGGCCTGGGAATGCCCGTGCCACGGCTCACGCTTCGGTGTCGACGGAGCGGTTCTCCACGGGCCCGCCGTCCGGCCGCTCGAAGAAGTGCCGCTGCCGGAAGGGTGACCGTAGCGGCTCCGGCGCCCGGCCCGTACCGGCGCACCGGGCCGTGCCCCCGGAACTCGCTCCCCGCAGGCCCTCTCAGCGAAGGTTCTGCCAGGTCGCGGGGGTCGCCATCCGGATGAAGTCCGCGACGTTCCGGTCGGGCTGTTCGAGGGCCGCCTGGCCGACGACGCGGAGCACCGCCAGAAAGGCCGCGGCGAGCACCCGGGCCTGGAGGGCGGTGTCCGGTCCTGCCCGGAAGCGCTGCTCCACCGCGGCGGCCAGATCCCGTTCGAGCGCGGTGTAGGTGGCCACCAGTTCGGTGAGCAGCGCGGGATGCAGAAGCAGGGTGCGGTAGCTCTGCTCCTCGGCGGCGCTCTCGGGGCGTTCGCCGCCCAACTGCTCGGCGGCGCGGGTCAGGGCCTCCAGCGGGGCCTCCCCCTCGGGACGCGCCCGGACGAGTTCCACCAGTCGCGCCATATGGGTCCGGTCGCGGTGGAGCAGTGCCCGTTCCTTGGAGGGGAAGTAGTTGGAGAAGGTCCGCCGGGAGACGAACGCCGCGTCGGCGATCGCCTCGACCGTGAGGTTCTCCACTCCGTGCTCCATGGCCAGACGTACGGCCGCGTCATGGAGTGCCTGACGGGTCGCCGCCTTCTTCCGTTCACGCAGGCCGCCGGCAGACATCACCCGGCGAGCATACCGCCGCCCTGAAGATGCACACAGGGCAATCTTGCGCACTGGGCAAAATTTTGTAGGCTACGGGGGCGCTCCAGTGGCTCACCACCACGGACTACAGAGAGGAACAGGACAAATATGTCCGCCCCCCACACCTCCCCCACCCCCACCACCCCCACCGGCCCCCAGGATCTCGGCTTCGACCCCGAGGCCCTGCGCGCCCGCTACCGCGCCGAACGGGAACGCAGGATCCGGCCGGAGGGCAGCCGCCAGTACCGGCCCACGGACGGGGAGTTCGGCTACTACGCCGACGACCCGCACGCCGATCCCTCGTTCTCCCGTGACCCGCTGCACGACCGGGTCGAAGCACTCATCGTCGGCGGCGGGCTCGGCGGGCTGCTCGCCGGTGCGCGCCTGCGCCAGGCGGGCGTGGACTCGATCCGGGTCATCGAGAAGGGCGGGGACTTCGGCGGGACCTGGTACTGGAACCGGTACCCCGGCATCCACTGCGACATCGAGTCGTACATCTATATGCCGCTGCTCGAAGAGGTCGGCTACATCCCGAAGTGGAAGTACGCGCCCGGGGAAGAGATCCGGCAGCACGCGCAGGCCATCGGACGCTCCTTCGACCTGTACCGCGACGCCTGTTTCCAGACCCGGGCGACCGGATTACGGTGGGACGAGAACGACTCGGAATGGATCGTCAGCACCGACCGCGGCGACCGGATACGGGCCCGCTACGTGGTGGTGGCCAGCGGCACGCTCAGCCAGGCGAAGCTCCCCGGCATCCCCGGTATCGAGACCTTCAAGGGACATACGTTCCACACCAGCCGCTGGGACTTCGCGTACACCGGCGGTGACGCCGACGGGAATCTGGACCGGCTCGCCGACAAGCGCGTGGCCCTGATCGGCACCGGCGCGACCGCCATCCAGTGCGTGCCCCACCTCGGGGCCGGCGCCCGGCATCTGTACGTGTTCCAGCGCACGCCCTCCTCGGTCGACGCGCGCGGCAACCGCCCCACGGACGGGGACTGGGCCGCTTCGCTGACCCCCGGCTGGCAGCGGCGCCGCATGGACAACTTCCTCAGGCTCGTCACCGGCGGCCGGGTGGACGAGGACCTGGTCGACGACGGCTGGACCAGCAGCGCCCGGCTCCAGCAGAAACTGATCCCGAGCGACAGCTACGCGGACGTTCCGCCGGAGGAGCGGGAGCGGGCGTACGAGATCGCCGACTTCCAGAGGATGAACGAGATCCGCGCCCGGGTCGACGCCCTCGTGGAGGACCCGGCGGCGGCCGAGGCGCTCAAGCCCTGGTACCGCTACATGTGCAAGCGGCCCACCTTCAGCGACACATATCTCCAGACGTTCAACCGGCCCGATGTCACGCTGGTCGACACGGCCGACAGCCACGGCGTGGAACGCCTCACCGAGGACTCCGTCGTGGTCGGCGGGACCGCCTACGAGGTCGACTGCGTCATCTTCGCGACCGGCTTCGAGGTCGGCGTCTCGGGAATCCTCTCCGGTCTTCTGCCGGTACGGGGCCGGGGAGGCGTCACCCTGGCCGAGGCGTGGAAGAAGGGCCCGAAGACCCTGCACGGGTTCTACAGCAACGGCTTCCCCAACCTCTTCCAGCTCGGTCCGCTCCAGAACGCCAGTGCCGTCAACTTCGCCCATGTCCTCGACGAGCAGGCGACGCATGTGGCCGAGGTCGTCGCCGAGGCGCGCAGGAGCCGGGCCCGTTATGTGGAGCCTTCCGGCGAGGCGGAGGCGGCCTGGGTGGACACGATCCGTCAGAAGGCGGCCGACCTGTACACGTTCCAGGCCGAGTGCACTCCTGGCTACTACAACAACGAAGGCATGCCCCGGGAGCGCAGCCACTCCTACGGAGACGGGCCCGTCGCGTTCCATGACCTGCTCAGGCGATGGCGCGCCGAGGGCGGCATGCGAGACGTGCTCGTCGAGGCCGAGTGAGACGGGGCGCGGAGATGACGGAATCGGAAACCGTATGTCCCAGCCGATACGACGGGACCGGCCGCCGGCGGGCGGTGAGCGACCGCTGGAAGGTGAGGAGGCTCAATCCCCCGAACCGGCTGTGGGGTTCCAACGGTGTCGCGTTCGGGCCCGACGGGCGTCTTTACGTGGCCCAGTTCCTCGCCGGACAGATCAGCGCCGTGGATCCCGCCGACGGGGACATCGAGGTGGTGGTGCCGATGGACGGTCCGGTCCAGTCGCCCGACGACCTCGCCTTCGGGGCGGACGGGTCGATGTACATCGCCGACCTGGTGCCCGGCAGGGTGTGGCGGCGCGGTCCTGGCGGGGAGTACACCCTCGTGTCCGATCAGGTGAAGATGCCCAACGGCATCACCTGCGTCGGCGACCGGCTCTTCGTCAACGAGATGAAGATGAACGGCCGGCTGATGGAGCTGTTCCCGGACGGCCGTGACCCGGCGGTGCTGACCGAGGGGCTGGCCCTGGGCAACGCGATGCAGCTCGGCCCGGACGGCTGTCTGTACTACCCGCACATGGTCAGCGGTCAGGTCTGGCGGATACCCCCGGACGGCGGTACGCCGGAGCTGGTCGCGGAGGACGTGCACGAACCGGTCGCCGTCCGCTTCGACCGGGGCGGCGTCCTGACCGTCCTGTCACGTGGCGCGGCCGGTATCGTCACCCGCCTCGACCTGCACGGAACCGGCTCCCGTTCGCTCGTCACCAGTGGGGTCGCGGGGCTGGACAACGCGGCGTTCGACGCGGAGAACCGCATGTTCGTCTCCAGCTACGCGAGTGGCGGTGTCACGGAGATGCACCCCGACGGGCGGACACGGGACATCGTTCCCCGCGGACTCGACGGTCCCTTCGGGGTGACGGTCGACCTGGCGGGCAGGGTCTACGCGGCCGACCACTACCGTCTGGCCACCCCCGACGGGCCCGTGGAGGGCGAGGGCGAGGGGGACGGGGTGACGACTCACGCCCTCATGCCCTTCGCCCACGGGATCACCGCCGAGGGCGGGCTCCTCCATCTCACCTCGCAGTACGGCGAGGTCCGCACGCATGACCCGGAACAGCGGACGACACGGGTACGGGCGAGCGGACTGGACCGGCCCACGGGAATCACGGTCGCCCCCGACGGCCGGCTCGTCGTCGCGGAGACGGGCGCGGGCCGGGTCCTGGCCATCGACGGGAACGACAGCGTCACCGTCCTCGCCGAGGGGCTGGAACACCCCGTGGACGTGGCCTTCGACGGCGAGGGGCGCTGCTACGTCAGTGACGACCGGGCCGGTGCCGTGTTCCGGATCGACGGCGGGGAGACGGCGGCCGTCGCGGAGGGGCTTGGCGCGCCGCAGGGACTGGCCGTCCTGGGTGAGGAGCTGTTCACGGTGGAGACCGGGACGCGGCGGCTGCGGGCCATCTCCCTCACGACGGGCGAGACCAGGATCGACGCCGAGGACCTGGCGGTAGGACCGCCCCCCGGCCTCACCCCGCGCACCCAACCGGCGCTCTTCGCGCACGGCCTGCCCGGCTCGCCCCGCCGGTTCGCCGGTCTCGCCGCCTCGCCCGACGGCTCCCTCCTCCTGTCGGCCGACGGCGAGGGCACCGTACTGCGGCTGTCGCCGCCCGGGGCTCACGGCGCCCCCGCCGGTGAAGGGAGCACCACGCCGCACTGACGCTTCCGCCTCTCCAGCGGTGAGGCGGCAGCTCAGCACTCCCACCGAGGCCGGCCGTGGCCCCGGTCGTCAGCGGGCCGGAAAGGAACACACCATGAACACCACCGATCCAGCGGGACGCGGTGTCATCGTCACCGGGGCGGCGTCCGGTATCGGCCGGGCCGCCGCCCTCAGGTTCGCGGACGAAGGCGCCCGCGTTCTCGTCGCCGACCTCGACCGGGAGGGCGCCGAGGCGACCGTCGAGGAGATCGGGCGGGCGAAGGGCACCGCCGTGGCCGTCGTCGGTGATCTCAGCGACCAGCGGGTGGTCGACCGGGTCGTGGACACGGCCGTCGGGACCTTCGGCGGTATCCATGTCCTGGTGAACAACGCGGGCGTCATGGACCGTATGTCGGCCCTCGGCGAGACCGACGACGACGAGTGGCAGCGCACCCTGCGCATCAACCTGACCGCGCCGTTCCTGCTCACCCGGGCGGTCCTGCCGCACATGCTGGCGGCGGGGCACGGCTCCCTCGTCTTCACCGCCTCCGAAGCCGGTCTGCGCGGCGGCGCGGCGGGCGCCGCGTACACCGCGTCGAAACACGGGGTCATTGGCCTCGTCAAGAACCTCGCGGTCATGTACCGGAAGCAGGGAATCCGCGCCAATGCCATCGCGCCCGGCCCGACCGCGACGAACATCCGGGTCGACGCCGGCCCCGGGGCCCATGGCCCGGCGACCATCGGGCCGCTCATCAGCACCACCATCGGCCGTATCGGCAGCGCCGAGGAGCAGGCCGCCGCCATCGTCTTCCTCGCCTCCGACGCCGCGGCCTTCGTCAACGGCGCCGTTCTGCCCGTCGACGACGGCTGGGCCGCCACCTGACCAGCCGCTTCCTCCGGGGCGACCTGGGCCGCCCCGCCCCCGTGTCCCGTGTCCCGTGTCCCGCCCCCCGTGTCCCGTGTCCCGTGTCCCGTGTCCCGTGTCCCGTGTCCCGCAGCAGCGACACCACCGCGGAAGCCCGAACCCCGGCCGGAACGAGCCCCGTTCGGCCTCCCCCGGCGTCGGGGCGCGCGGCCCCCGTAGAGTCGCCGGGTCGCGAAGGACGAGCGGGAGCGGGGCGCGGGCAGTGGAGCTGGGGATCATCGGACAGGCGGTCGGTCTGTTCGCCGTGACCAACATCGACGACATTCTGATTCTGTCGCTGTTCTTCGCCCAGGGCGCCGGGCACTCCGGGGCGACGAGGCGCGTCGTGGCCGGGCAGTATCTCGGCTTCGCGGCCATCCTCGCCGTCGCCGTCGCGGCGGCGTTCGGCGCGACCTTCCTGCCCGGGTCCGCCGTCCCCTACCTCGGTCTGCTGCCGCTGGCCCTGGGCCTCAAGGCCGCCTGGCGGGCGTGGCGGAGTCACAGGAACGGCGGTGTGGAGGAGGAGAGCGGCACCGGGGGCGGCGGGCCCGGCCCGTGGGAGGTCGCGGCTGTCACCTTCGCCAACGGCGGCGACAACATCGGCGTGTACGTGCCCGTCCTCGCCACCGCCGGCGTCGGCGCCATGAGCGTGTACGCCGTCGTCTTCCTGATCCTGGTCGGGGTGTGGTGCCTTGCGGGCATGTTCTTCGCCACCCGGCCCGTCATCGCCAAGGCCCTCAGCGGATGGGGACACATCCTGCTGCCCCTGGTCCTGATCGCCATCGGGCTGCTCATCCTCGTCGAGGGCGGCGCCTTCGGCCTCTGACCCGCCGACGCCGCGCGTGCGGCGTCCGGCTCAGCCGGCTGGCCGGCCGGTTGAGCCGTTCGGACCGGCGGCAGAGCCGGTCAGCCCCTGGGCCGGGAGGTTCGGCGGACCGAGGCTTGTGGTGCCGGCGCGGCACGGTCGTGTCACGGACGCCGGTCGACCCGTCGAGGAGGAACCATGCACCACACACCGCACATCGTGGGCGATGTGATGACGCGGACCGTCGTAGCGGTGGGCCCGAAGGCCGGTTTCAAGGAGATCGTCGGGACCATGGAGCGGTGGAACGTGAGCGCCCTGCCGGTCCTGGAGGGCGACGGCCGGGTGGTCGGAGTGGTCTCCGAGGCGGATCTGCTGCCCAAGGAGGAGTTCCGGGACGCGGACCCGAGCCGTGGGGAACAGATGCGGCGCCTCGACGATCTGCGCAAGGCCGGAGGGGCGACCGCCGGGGACCTGATGAGCGCTCCCGCCCTCACGGTCGGGAAGGAGGCCACCCTCGCCCAGGCGGCACGGACCATGGCGCGGGGCTCCCTGAAACGGCTCCCCGTGGTCGACTCCTCGGGCAGGCTCCAGGGGATCGTCAGCCGGTGCGATCTGCTTAAGGTGTTCCTGAGGCCGGACGAGGATCTCGCGAAGGAGGTACGCGCGGAGGTCGTCGAGCGCCTCTTCCTGGTGTCCCGGGAGAGCGTGGAGGTCACCGTCGTGGACGGAGTGGTCACACTGAGCGGCCGGATCCATGACACCGCTCTCGTCCCGCTCGCGGCCCGTCTGGCGCGCGCGGTCGAAGGGGTCGTGGACGTCGAGTGCGCGCTCGTGGGTCCGGGCGTCGAGCCGATGGCGTCCCGCGCGGCGGGGGCCCGGTCCTGATCCGTTCCCGCACGCGGTACGGCACACGAGCCGGGACACGGCAGGCCACACGCTGCGACGCGGGACCCGTTCGGCCCTGGTCCGCCCCTGGGACGCGAGTCAGGATGGAGGAGCGGTGGTTCCCCGTCGGCGGCAGGACCGCGACGGCGACAGGACCGCGACAGCGCACAGCACACAGCGCGGAGGAACGACATGGACGAGGTGCGGAACTTCTCCCCCGAGAGGCCGATCCGGGTGTTCCTGCTCGATGACCACGAGGTCGTACGGCGTGGTGTGCAGGATCTGCTCGACGCGGAGCCCGATATCGAGGTGGCCGGTGACGCGGGGTCGATCGACCAGGCCCTGGCCCGCGGCCCGGCCCTGCGGCCGGATGTCGCCATTCTCGATGTACGGCTGCCCGACGGCGACGGGATCACGGTCTGCCGGGAACTGCGCTCGCGCATGCCCGGCCTGGCCTGTCTGATGCTCACCTCGTTCGACGACGACGATGCCCTGCTCGACGCGATCATGGCCGGAGCGGCCGGATACGTGCTCAAGGAGATCAAGGGAGCGGATCTGGTGACGGCCGTGCGTACGGTGGCCTCCGGCCGGTCCATGCTCGACCCGGCGACCACCACCCGGTTGATGAGCAGTCTGCGCGGCGAGGACACCACGCGGGAGCGGCAATCCGACGCCCTGTCCGAACTCTCCCCCCGGGAGCGGGAGATCCTCGCCCTGGTCGGCGAGGGCCTGACGAACCGTCAGATCGGCAGGCGGCTCTATCTCTCCGAGAAGACGATCAAGAACCACATCTCGCGCCTGCTGGCCAAGCTCGGCGTGGAACGCCGCATCCAGGCCGCCGTCCTCGCCACACAGGCCGACCCGTATCCCGTCGGCCACGGTCACACGGCGGAGTAGGCCCGTAGGACCGGTTGGGCCCGTGGGACCGGTGGAGCAGCACCGACGGAACAGCACCACCCGGGCGGACCGGGCCTCGTGGTTCGGTCCGTGCCGACCGGACCGGGCCTGCCCGTACCGTTCACTCCGGGCCGATCGGTACCGGTCACTCCGGGCCGATCGGTACCGGTCACTCCGGGCCGATCGGTACCGTCCATACGACGCGCGTACCACCCTGAGCAGGGGCTTCGACCGTCATCGTGCCGCCCAGGCCCTCCGCTCGCTTGGCGAGATTGTCCAGACCGCTCCGGTGGCGGTCCGGCGGCATACCGGTCCCGTTGTCCGCGACCGTCAGCGTGAGCCGGCGCTTGCGCACCACGAGGGACACCTCCGCCCCGCCCGCGTGCGCGTGCCGTGCGACATTGCTCAGCGCCTCCCCCAGGACCGCGACCACATGCTCGGCGACGGCGGGTGGCACATCCGTGTCGATCAGCCCCTCCATACGCAGCGACGGGGTGAAGCCGAGGGCCCGTACGGCCTGCTCCACCACCACGGTCGCCCGGACCCGCAGCCCCTGGCGGGCACGTCCGGTGTCATGGGCGCGCAGACCGAAGATCGTCGAACGGATGATCTTGATGGTCTCGTCCAGGTCGTCCACGGCACGCAGCAGCCTCTCCCGCGCCGCCGGATGCTCGACGAATCTGACGGTGCTCTGGAGGGTCATCCCCGTCGCGAAGAGCCGCTGGATGGCCAGGTCGTGCAGATCGCGTGCGATCCGGTCACGGTCCTCCAGAAGCGTGAGCTGTTCGGCGGAGCGCCGCCGGGCGGCGAGTTCCATGGCGAGGGCCGCCTGTCCCGCGAAGGCCAGCAGAGGGGCCGTCTCGGCCGGGGTGAAGGGGTTGCTCCCATGGACCCGGGCCAGCAGCAGCACACCGCGCACCCCGTCGCCGGCGATCATCGGCACCGCGACGGCGGGACCCAGTCCCCTCCATCGCGGGGGGCCCGCGGTGATCCTCGGATCGCTCTGGACGTCAGGGCTCAGAAGCGGCTCTCCCGCGTGGAGCGCCGCCCCGACGAACGAGCCTTCCCGGGGAAGCACCAGATCCTGGTGTGCCTCCGCGTCGACCCCCTCGGCGAGCGCGACGCGCAGCCTGTCCTGTCCCTCGTCGGGCAGGGCCAGCGCCCCCAGGTCCGCGGTGAGGATACGGCGCGCGTGGTCCACGATCAGCGGGATGACCTGGGTCTCGTCCGCTCCTGACAGCAGACTGGCGACGATCTCCGCGTTGGCCTCCAGCCAGCGCTGGCGGTCCCGGGCCCGTTCGTACAGCCGCGCGTTGTCGATGGCCACACCGGCCGCCACCGCGAGAGTGGACAGCACCGCCTCGTCCTCGTCGTCGAAGTCCTTGTCGCCCCTCTTCTCGGTGAGATAGAGATTGCCGAACACCTCGTCCCGGACCCGGATCGGTACCCCGAGAAACGAGTGCATCGGCGGATGGCGGGACGGAAAACCGTACGACGCCGGATGATCCGACAGTTCGGACAGCCGCAGGGACTCGGGGTGGCGGATCAGCTCGCCCAGGATTCCGTGGCCCTCGGGCAGGTGGCCGATGGCGTCGGCCTGCTCCTTCGTGAGGCCGACCGGCAGGAACTGCGCGAGCCGCGGCTTCTCGCCGATGACTCCGAGAGCGCCGTACTCGGCGTCCACGAGCACGACCGCCGCCTCCACGATGTGCCGCAGCACCTGGGGAAGATCCAGCTCACGCCCCACGGACAGCACGGCGCGGAGCAGCCCGTGCAACGACTCCGGGGCATCACGCCGCACCGCGTCCAGATGGGCCTGCACCTCCGCCGGGAGGGCATCCGGCCGCCTCGGGGCGTTCTCCGCCCCCGTGTTCCCGTCGTCACCCACGGATCCTCCGGCACGCCCGACGCCTCGAACCCACCGCCGACCGCACTTCCACCGTAACGGCTGACGGTGCCGGGGCATCCCGAGCACACGAAACACCCCCAGGGGCCGGGCTTCGCAAGGCCGCCGAGGACACCGAGGACGCCCGGTCCCGGTCCGGCCTGCCGTACGGGTCAGGGAGCGTGCGGGGGCGGGGCGCCGGCGGGCCGGCCGTGGTGCGTGAGGATGCGGCGTCCGGTGATACGCGCGGGAGTGACCGCGATCCACAGGCCGCGGTCGCCGCCCGCCCAGGGCGCCGTGTGCGCCCGTTCCTCCAGGCCGCGCACCCGCCGCGGGTCGGTGACCCGCTGTGCGGTGCCGACGAGGAGGACGCTCCAGCCCTGGCTGAGAGCGTCGTCGATGTGATCCACCTCGAAGGCGGTGCGACAGCCCGCCGCTGCCGCCGGAGCGGCGTCCGCGGCGGTCCTGAACGCCACGAGGTCACCGTCGACGGTGTAGTTCACCGGAAAGACCGCCGGCTCGTCGTCGAGGGTCACCGTCACCCTGCCCACGCCGTGGGTGGACAGGAGCTCCCGGCACTCCTCGGCGTCGAGCGTGACCAGCTCGGGGGCGTGCGCCGCCTCGCCCGTACCGGCCGGAAGGTCCGCCGTGGCACCGGTCAGTTCCGCGACCGTGGTGTCCAGGGCGTACGCGAGACGGAGCAGAAAACCGATGCCCGGCGTCGCCGACCGCTCCTCCACGTACCGGATGTATTCGGGCGCCGCGCCCGACCGCAGCGCCACGTCCGCACGCGTCAGCCCCAGCTCCCGGCGCCGCGCCTCGGCGCGTCGGCCCAGGTCGGCCTGGTGCGTCGGGCCGCCCTCCGGCCGCGGACCGTCACCTCCCGCGTCCTCCCGCATCCCGCTCGCCTCCCTCATGCCGTGGGCCTCTCCGGAACTCATGCCGTGGGCCTCTCCAGAACGACTTTGAGCGCTCCGCTCCCGGCGGCGGAGAACACCCCGTACGCCTCTTCCATCCGGTCGAGTTCGAAACTGTGGGTGACCAGCGACGAGGTGGGCAGACGGCGGGCGGCCGTCATCCCCATCAGCATCGGGGTGGAGAAGGTGTCCACCAGCCCGGTGGTGATGGTCACGTCCTTGATCCACAGGTCTTCGAGATGGAGGACGGCGGGTTTGCCGTGCACCCCGACATTGGCGACATGACCGCCCGGCCGTACGACTCGCGTGCACAGCTCGAAGGTCTCCGGGACGCCGACCGCCTCGATCGCCACATCGGCCCCGAGCCCGTCGGTCAGGTCCTCGACCAGACGCGCGGGGTCCTCCGCCGCGTTGACCACCGCGTCGGCGCCGAGCCTGCGTGCCACTTCGAGGCGGGACGGATCCAGGTCGACCGCGACGATACGGCCCGGTGCGAACAGCCGGGCCGTGGCGATGGCGGCCAGACCGATGGGCCCCGCCCCGACCACGACCACCGTGTCGCCGGGCCCGACCCGGCCGTTGAGCACCCCCACCTCGTACGCGGTGGGGAGGATGTCGGCGAGCAGGACCGCGTCCTGGCTGTCCAGGGCGCCGGGCAGCGGATGGACCGAGAGATCGGCGAAGGGCACCCGGACGTACTCGGCCTGTGTCCCGTCGATCAGATGTCCCAGGACCCAGCCTCCGCCGCCGCGGCACTGGCCGTAGCGGGCCTCGCGGCAGAAGCGGCAGCGCCCGCACGCCGAGATGCAGGACACCAGAACCCGGTCGCCGGGCCGTACGGTACGCACGTCGCCGCCCGTCTCCACGACCTCGCCGACGGCCTCATGGCCCAGAACGGTCCCGGGGACGACCTCCGGGACGTCCCCCTTGAGGATGTGCAGATCGGTGCCGCAGATGGTGACGGAGTCGACGCGGACGATCACGTCCGCCCCGTCCTTGAGGGAGGGTTCGGGGACCTCGTCCCATGAGGCCTGCCCCGGCCCGTGAAAGACGAATGCTTTCATGTCGCGCATCTCCTCCGGGTCCGTGGCGACCCTTCGCCGGCGATCTCCTTACGCCCAGAGTGCGGCGGCGTGCCCGCTCGGCGCATGGGCCGAGCGGTTCCCGCGCGAGGGCCGGTAGCCCCTCCGGCCCGTCCGGTACGAGTCGTACGGGCCGCACGGGAAGGGCCGCACGGGAAGGTCAGTCGTGCGGGACGACGGCCACGGGGCACGGTGCGTGGTGCACGGCCGCCGAGAGGACATGTCCGACCCGGGGGGAGAGTACGGGCCGGGTCTTGCGGCGCCCGACGACCAGCAGTCCGGCGCCCGCCGCGCCCCGGACGACCGCTCGTGCCGCGCTCTCCGTCGATACGGTGCCGGCCACGCGCACGTCCGGGAACTTCTCACGCCAGGGGCTCAGCACGTCGTGGAGCTCCCGCCGCGCGTCCTGGGCCGCCGTTCCGGAGTCGTACGGATCGAGGCCACCACGGGTGTAGGCGGGCGCCGGAAGACTTCTGCCGTGGACGGCCCGCAGCGTGACACCGCGCCGGGCGGCGCTGTCGAAGGCGAACGCGAGCAGGGACTCGCACGGACCGTGCAGGCTCAGCCCCACCACCACGTCCCCGTCGTCCGCCACGGACGCGGCGGCGTCCCGCTCCTCCCTGGCGCGCACGAGGACCGAGGGGCTGTCGGCCCTCGCCACCACATGCAGACCCACATCACCGAGGAAGTAGCTGGCCATGGGTGCCATGTCCCGTGAGCCGAGGACCAGCATCCGCGACTCCCCCGCGGCGTCCAGCAAGGCGCTCACCGGGTCCTGGGCGACCAGGTCCTCGATCACCGGCAGATCCGGATGGGCCGAGGTGACGGCGCCGAGGGCTTCCTTCATGATCCGCTTGGGCCAGTAGTTCTGCTCGCTCTCCGGGGCCGACCCCGTCGGCTCGGCCGACAGCAGGATCCACGCGTGCGTCATGCGCAGCGTCGCATGGCGCAGTTCCGCCTCCCTGGCCGCCCAGCGGGCGGCGGAGAGGGACTCGGGGGTGCCGTCCAGGCCGACGGTGACGACCGCTGTCATGACGGCGCCCCGCGGCGCGGGCCCGGGGTGGGGCCGATGTCGTACACCGGGTGCCTCAGGTCCTCGGAGACGGAGACGACGCCGTCCACGCTCTCGCACAGCCGTACCAGGACGGGGATCAGTCGGCTGTCCTCCACCGTGCCGTGCAGCATGACCTCGCCCTCCTTGACATCGGCCGTCACGGCCATCGGCGCGAGGCCGAGCGTTCCGGCCAGGACATCGTGGGTGATCTCGTCCCGGATGGCACGGTCCTGCCGCAGGAACACCCGGAGCAGGTCGGTGCGGCTGACGATGCCCGACAGGGTGTCCGTCTCGTCCACGACGGGCAGACGCTTGACGTTCCGCACCGCCATGAGGCGGGCGGCCTCCACCACGGTCCAGTGGGGGTGCGCACAGACCACGGGGGCGGACATGACCTCCTCCGCGGTGCTTCCCTCCGCCCTGGCGCGCTCCCATGCCTCCAGGTCCGGCGGCGGTGTCCTGCCCGACAGATCCGACCGGTCGGCCGCCTTGCGCAGCAGATCGGCCTCCGACACGAGGCCGACGGGCCGGCCCGTGTCATCGAGTACGGGTACGGCGCTGATGTCATGGTCGGCCAGTGTTCTGGCGATCTCCTTGAACGGTGTATCGAGCCGCACGCTCACGACGTCGCGGGTCATCAGTTCACCGATCCTGCGGTGATCCATGTCCCTCACTCCCTCCATGGCCCTTCATGACCGTGATCTCCGGCCATGACCGCCGGACGCGGCCACACCTCCAGGCTCTCCGCCGTCGCCGCCGGACGACAGGAGCCACTCGGCCCTTCGCCATGGAGAAGAGCCCTTCCTCACGGACGAGAACCTCCCGCGTCAGAACCTTCCGTGTCAGAGCCACCCGTGTCAGGCCGACAGGTCTCCGGACAGGGCCTTACGGCCCCTGCCGTGAACCGGGCGGCGGCAGCACGCTGGAGGCAAGGAGCGTCATCTATCCGGGAGCAGCCGTGTTGTCACCAGCACTCGATGTCACAACGGTGAGCGGTCTCGTCCTCGACGCCACCGCCGCACCCTCCATGCACAACGCTCAGCCCTGGCGCTTCCACTACACCCGGGCCGGCCGTACCCTCACGCTCTCCGCGGACCTCGGTCGCGCCATGCCGTACTCCGACCCCACCACATCCGGCCTGCACCTGGGGTGCGGTGCCGCGCTGCTGAATCTGCGGGTCGCGGCCGTCCACCAAGGCCTCCGCCCGGTGACGGCACTGCTGCCCGACCCGCACACCCCGACGCTGCTGGCGACCGTACGGCTCGACTCCGCGGCGACCGGCACGCAAACGCAGAAAGCGCGGGAGGAGGCGCGGGAGGCACAGGACACCCGGGACTCAGAGGAGGCACAGGAGGCACGGGAGGCACGGGAGGCAGCGGAGGCACAGGAGGCACGGGAGGCACGGGAGGCACGGGAGGCACGGGAGGCAGCGGAGCACGGGCTCTCCACGCTGTACCCGGCGATCCACGACCGGCACACCAGCCGCTACCCCTTCACGGACCGCGAGATCCCACCGGAGGTACGGCGCGCGCTCGGCGAGGCCGCCCGGCAGGAGGGCGCCGAACTCACCTTTCCCACCGGCCCCCACCTCGAAGCCGTTCTGGAACTGATCCGGGACGCCGAGGCCTACAGCCGGATGGAACCCGAGCGCGACGCCGAGCTGAACCGGTGGACCTGGAACGCCGCGTCGGACTCACCCTCCGACGGAGTCCCCGACTACGCCTTCGGACCGCGCGAGCGGGCCGGCGCCGCTCCGGCCCGTGACCTCGCGGGCACGGGCGCGGTGCCCGGCAGACCCGTGGCGGACTTCGAGAAACGGCCCCAACTGGCCCTGCTGAGCACCTCGGGAGACGGACCGGCCGACTGGCTGCGTGCGGGACAGGCCATGGAACGCGTCCTGCTCCTCGCCACCTTGCACGGAGTGACCGGTTCACCCGCCACCCAGGCCCTGGAACGGTCCGAACTGCGATGGCTGTTGCGCGACCCGGTCTCGGGCTCCGGCCATGTCCAGATGGTCCTGCGCCTGGGATACGGGCCCGGCGGCCCCGGCACACCGCGCCGCCCGTTGCGGGACGTACTGACGGTCGGGAACTGACCGGCGTTCCACGGCATACGCGGCGACGAGACACGAGGAGTCACACGGAGACACGAGAACACACGTGGACCCGTGAGAACACGCGAGAGCAGGAAGGACGGTGAGCGCGATGGAGCTTCCCGTGGTCGTGGGAGTGGACGGATCGGAGGGCAGCCTGCGGGCGGTCGACTGGGCGGCGGCCGAGGCGGAGCGCTCCGGGCTGCCGGTGCGACTGGTCCACGCCTCCCTGTGGGAGCACTACGAAGGAGTACGGCCGAGGCTCGGCGCCGACCGCCCCTCCGAGCAGGTGTTCGCGGAGAATCTCGTCGCCACCGCCGAGGAGCGTGTGCACCGGATCACCCCCGATGTGAAGGTGTCCACCGACATACAGCCGGAGGACCCAGTGACGGCGCTGCTGAGAGAAGCGCCGGAAGCGGCCCTGGTGGTGCTGGGACCGCGCGGACACGGCCCGATCAGGGCCATGCTCCTGGGCTCCGTGAGCCTGGCCGTCGCGGCCAGGGCCCACTGTCCCGTGGTCGTGGTCCGTGGCGACCAACCCGACCGGCGGTCGGTCCACCACCGCGTGGTCCTCGGCGTCGGGCATTCCGCCGGAAGCGCGGCGGCGGCGCGGTTCGCCCTCCGGGAGGCGCGACTGAGGGGCTGCGAACTCCTCGCCGTACGGGCCTGGCGCCGCCCGGCCTACGAGAGCGTGACGTACCCGTCGGCCGATGGAGAGCGGGCGGGGGCCGACCAGCGGGAGGCGGACGAGTATGTGGACCAGGTGCTCGGGGTGGTCGATGACGAGTACTCCGACGTGGCCGTAGGGCGAAAGCTCGTACAGGGCACGGCCCACCAGGCGCTCCTCGACGAGACGGCGAGCGCCGATCTGCTGGTCGTCGGGGCGAAGCGGCGGCACATCTCCGTCGGTCTCCAGCTCGGCCGGGTCAATCACACGGTGCTGCATCACGCCGCCTGCCCGGTCGCGGTCGTCCCGGACCTGAACTGAGCGGACGGCGGACGGCAGACGGCAGACGGCAGACGGCAGACGGCAGACGGCAGACGAAGAAGCCGGAGCAGAGCGAGGGATGTGGTCGACCATGACGAGCCGAACCCAGAAGCAGTCGCACGGGCCCGAGTTCGCGATGCTGAGCACGGAAGAGTGCCGTGCCCTGCTCTCCACGCACGGCGTCGGCCGGGTAGCCGTGTCCACACGCAACGGTCCCGCTGTCGTCCCCGTCAACTATGTGATGGCGGACGACGGTTCGGTGGCGTACAGAACGGCCCCGGGCACGGCCGCGGCGGCCGCCGCCGACCAGGAGGTCGTCTTCGAGGTCGACCAGGTCGACGACGCGGTGCGCCAGGGATGGAGTGTCAATGTCATCGGTACCGCGCACGCCGTGACTGGGGACGCGGCCGCCCGTGGGCTGGACCAGCAGGCGTACACCGCCCCCTGGGCGGGCGACGACCGCCGGCTCTGGCTCGCGATCTTCCCCGCCCGGATGACGGGCCGCCGGATAGGTCCCGCGCCGGCCGCCGGCCGGTGACCGGCGGCCTCCGGCGGCGGGTCGGCCCGGCCCCCACCGGCGGAGCCCTTTCGCCCCGGGGGCGGCTCAGACCTGGAGCTGCCCGCCGTCGACGAAGTACTCGGCACCGGTGATGAACGAGCTCTCCGGCCCGGCGAGGAACGCGGCCAGTGCCGCGACCTCCTCGGGGCGGCCCATCCGGTTCAGCGGGGTCTGGGCCCCGAGTGCCCCGTGGAAGGCCTCGGTGCTCTGTCCGTTCATCTCCGCCAGCCTCGCGATCGCGGGGGTGGCGATGGGGCCCGGCGTGATGACGTTGACGCGTATGCCGCGCGGGGCCAGTTCGGCCGCCCAGGTGCGGCCGAGACTGCGTATCGCGGCCTTGGACGCGGCGTAGAGGCCCATCCCTTCGACACCCTGGTAGATGGTGGTCGAGCCGAGCAGGATCACCGACGCGGTCCCGGTGAGCAGGGGCAGCGACTTCTGCACGGTCAGCAGGGTGCCCTTGGTGTTCACCCCGAAGGTGAGGTCGAACTCCTCCTCCGTGGCGTCCGCGAGGCCGGCCAGGCTCCCCAGGCCGGCGTTGGCCACGACGGCGTCCAACCGCCGCCCGTCACCGCGGATGACGTCCATGACGTGGTCGAGGTCGGCGGCCCGCGAGACGTCGCACGGCACGGCGACCGCGCCGGGGCCCGCCTCCTCCGCGGCGGCTTCGAGTTCGTCCTTGCGCCGGCCGGTCAGGTAGACGCGTGCGCCGTCGTCGGCGAAGCGCTTGGCGACCGCCCGCCCGATGCCGCTGGAGGCGCCGGTGACCAGGGCCGTCTTGCCGTCCATGGGGTGCATGACAGATGTCCTTCCGAGGGTGCGCGGTCACGGGGGCCGCGTGCGTGTGCGTCTGGTGCGCGAGTCACGGGATGAACGCGTGAGCCGGGCCGGGCCGCCGCCGGGTGTTCCGGGGCGCGCCCGTAACTCCGTCGACCTCCGTCGACGGGGTTCTTGACTGCTTCGTCCATAACGTAGCCCGTTCTGGACGATGCGGTCAAGAATCGTTAGGATGAGCGCATGGCGAGACCCCGAAGCTTTGACGAGGACGAGGTCCTGCGCATCGCCAGGGACCGGTTCTGGTCGACCGGTTACACGGCGACGAGCGTGGACGACATCCTCACGGCCACCGGTCTGGGCAAGGGCAGCTTCTACGGCGCCTTCGGCGACAAGCACAAGCTGTTCCTGCGCACCTTCGACGGCTACTGCGCCGCGCTGGTCGAGGCCGTGCGCCGGTCGCTCGACGGTCCTGACGACGGCGCCTTCGAGCGGCTGCGCGCCCAGGTGCTGGCCGTGGCGAACGCCACCGCCGCCGACGTCTGCCTGCGCGGCTGCCTGCTCGCCAAGGGCACCGCGGAGCTCTCCGAGCACGATCCGGAGGTCACGGCGACCGCCCGCCGTACGTTCCGGGCCATCGAGGAACTGCTCACCTCCTGCGTGGCCGCGGCCCAGCGGGCGGGCGACATCAGCCAGGACGCGGACCCCGCCCGGCTGGCCGCACTCCTCCTCGCCGTCCTCCGCGGCATCGAGGCACTCGGCAAGGGCGGCGGCAGCCCCGACTCCCTGCGCGCGATCGCCGAGACCGCGCTCTCCCTGCTGCCCCGCTCGTAGGCCGTGCCCGGCACGGCCTGCGGCGATCGGACGCCGGGAGGCGCGGCCGGTTTCAGCGTCGGGCGGGACCGCTGTCGATCCGGAGGCGGAAGAGCGTGTACGGCTTGCGCCGGAGATCGACGCCTCCGTGGTAGACCGCCTGACGGTTGAGCTGGTTGGCCATGACGTAGAGATAGTGGTCGTAGGCGACCGACAGGGTGTCCGGCCAGATCAGCCGGTCGTCACGGACGAGGACGCGGTACTGCCCGTCGGTCTCGCGGCGGACGAGCGCGTTCCGCTCGATGTCACCCCCGTAGACACGCCCCGCGCTGTCCGTCTCCAGACCGTCGGACATGCCCTTCGTGCCGAGATCGCGGATGGTCGACGCGACCTGCGCGTCGGTCCGGCGGAAGTCGGTGAGCGCCTCCGTGCTCACGGCGTACAGGGTGCGGCTGGACAGCGGGCAGTAGTACAGCCACTTTCCGTCGGGGCTCAGCGCGATGCCGTCGGCCCCGACGTTGATGGGGCTGGTGGGCCCGTTCGCCGGCCGGTTGAGCAGGGGCTGCCCCTCCACCGTGGGGACGAAGTCGGGAACCGGGCGGGTGGACGGGTCGTTGTTCAGCCGGCGCCGGGATTCACCGGTGGCGAGGTCGACCACGATGAGGGCGTTCGGGCCGTCCGTCGACGCGTCCGTGAGATACGCGGTGCCGGCCTTGCCCCGGGTGAGGTCGAAGCGGACATCGTTGATGAAGCTGCGGGGCCCGGCCACCGTGGCGGGGAACACGATGGTGCGGACCACCTTGTTCGTCCGCAGGTCCACCGCGACCAGCTTCGGGCCCCCGACGGGGGCGTCGGCCCATTCGATACGTCCCGTGTCCACGACCCACAGCCGGTCGGAGGCGTCGACCACGACGCTCTGGACGCCGAGGAAATGCCGGACGGGGTCACCGGTGTCGGCGACGTTGATCGCCTGGTCCGGGTAGGGGACGGGTTTCCCGTCGCGGATCTCGGCGACCGAGTAGGGGACCTTGTCCCCCCAGTGCGGAAAGTTCACGAAGATCCTGCCGGTACGGGAGACGGTCACCCCGGTCGGCATGGCACCGTCGAACGAGGCGACGGGCTCCAGCCGCCCACCGGCCGCGCCGCCACCGAACGCCGTGGAGACGGCCCGGGGCGCGGCGCCCGCGTCGAGGGTGCAGCCGGACAGCAGCAGAGTCAGGGCCACGGGGGTCGCCGCCGAGACGAGGGCACGGCGTGCGACCAGGGTGCGACGTCGTAGAAGCATGTCTCCGCCATTCTGTGAGAAGGCGATCTGGATGCTTGTCTCCTGCCGGAAACGCGTCGGCCGAGCGGTCCTCGGGTGGCCGTCCCTCGCGGGGCCCCGGTGGCCGGTACGCCGGTGCCCCGGATGCCGGATGCCGGATGCCGGATGCCGGATGCCGGATGCCGGACCCTCTCCCGCCCCGGTGCCACCCGTCGACTGGATCCGACGATAGGACACCGGCTCCCCGACGGCAAACGCTCTGCCATCGCCCGGCGACCGAGGGTGACCAGCGGTTTCGCACAGTCGGCCCCCGTTCGCCGCCCGCCGCGGCGCCCTCGCCGCGGCGAGGCTCATCCCGGGGGGTCAGGAGCCCGGGGTGTCCGGTGCGTCGATGGCGCAGCCCTCCTCCGTCAGGGCGGCGAGGTTGCCCGCCGGTCTGGCGCACAGCTTCGTGGACACGACGGCACCGTCGTCGCCCTTGCGCACACGGACCAGCGCGATGCCGTGGCCCTCGCGGTCGCCGTACACGGGGGCCCTGGTGAAGTCGATCGTGCCGGTGGCCATGTTCTTGAGGCTGACCGTTCTGAGGTTCACCCAGGTGGTGGCGCGGTTCTGCGGTTCTCGGCTCGGGCCGCGGCTCGCGCCTTCGGTCAGGGGCCGCTGCGGCTTCTGACTGCGGCTGCGGCTCGCGGCCTCGTACAGCGCCCGGGTCGCGTCGTGCGACAGGGCGGTCTGGCCGTTGCGGAGAAAGGGGCTCGTGTACGAGACGTCCTCGCCGTCGAGGCCGGGAAGGTACTCCTCGGCGTCCGTGTAGAAGAGCGTGCCCCCGGCGGGCGTTTCGAGATCGGCCAGGGAAGCGTGGTAAAGCGTCACCTTCTGGGCCATGGGTTCACCCCGTTCGAAATTCGCCTTCGACAGGTCGTCGCCCGTGATGACGGCGATCTCCCGGTCGCCGCACCTCGAACTCAGCTCCGTCATCAGCGGGCCGACGTCCTCGGTCCTGCCCGCGAAATAGATGACGGAAGGAGGATCGCCCTGTTCGCAGAGCTTCTCGACCTGGTTCTCCAGCGACGCCGTTTCGACGCTCACCTGGTAACGCAGTTCCCTCGTGGTGAAACCCTCCCTCGTCAGCATCCTCCGGCCGTAGTACGCCTGTTCGTCGGTATAGAGGTCGTCGCTGCCTCTGGTGTCGCGGGCGAGGACGGCGGCGGACTGCGGCCTCCCCTCGGTACGGAGCTGGCGGACGAGGATCCCGAGCTGGTCGGCCTGCCAGTTGTCGGGTGCGGCGAGGCTGAACCAGTTGGGCATCTGGCGCGGCAGATAGGCGGCCGAGTTGGTGCCCGACACCACGGGCAGGCCCGCCTCGACCAGCCGCTCCACGGTGGCCAGGCTGGTCTTCAGATCGCGCCCCAGCCCGACCACACCCACCACGGTGGGATCCTTCTCCGCGTAGGCGGCGATCCTGTCGGCCATCGTCCTCTGCCGGCTCATGTCGAGCCCGCCGTTGGCCGGCAGGACACGGAGTTTGACGCTGTTCTTCCTGTTGATCGCCGCCTGGGCCAGATAGACCCCGGCCAGTTCCTCGGTCCCCTTCACGGGGGGCCGCCCGGCCTCCGGGGACGTGCTCAGCGGTCCGGCGTACACCACGGTGACGTAGGAGCCCTTGTGCTCCTTCTCGATCCTCGCGTTCTCGGCGTGGATCCGGTCCTCCATCTGCCCGAGAGTCCATGGGACCGCGTCGTCGGCCGTGCCCGTGTCACCGGCCTCCCCCTCGTGGGCGAACCGTACGCCGCCGGTGGCGATCCCGATGCACTCGTCCGTGCCGCCCACTCCCTTGACCAGCTCCGTGTCGTGGTTCGCGGTCAGTACTCCGGCGGAGCAGTAGCGGTCCTGAAGATTCCACCAGGAGTAGCCGAGTGAGCCCACGATCAGCAGTCCGGCGAGGGAGACGACGGGCAGCGACCAGACGAGACGGGCGAGGGCCGGCCGCGACGGAGCACGGGTGCACCAGCGTCGCTGCTCCTCCAGGCGCCGCAGTTCCTCGGTGGGCAGCGCGATGCGCAGTTCCCACGGCACCGCCCCTGACCTGCTGGGCGACTGGCCGGCCCGCAGCCCGTGCTCCCACTCCTGGTGGGCCCGTCTGATGCTGTCCCGCAGCCCGTCGGAGACCTGGGCGGCCGGGTGGGCCGGGTGGGCGGAGTGACTCTGGTCGAGCAGGCGCACCTCGTCCTTGGCCACCGAGGCCACGAGCAGCAGCGGGTCGAGTTCACTGCGGACGCTGCGCACATCACTGACCGCCTTGATCAGCGCGAAACCCCCGCCCTGTTCATCGGCGCCGGGCAGGAACAGCATCGGGGGCCGGATGCGTTTGAGACCGCGCAGGTCCCAGCTACGGCGGCGGTGGTTGTCCCGCAGATCTTCGAGAAGGGCCAGGACATGGAGCTGGAGCTGCGCCTGCCCGCCCTCGCGCAGGCTGTCCGCCACATCGTTGGCGCGCGCCGCGATGGCCCTCCAGGAACGGAGCGGATGCAGCAGCCGCACCTCGGAGGGCTGCTGACCGGAGACGGGCAGGAGGAAGGTCGTGGTCAGGAACCAGCGGCTCTCGCGGCGCAGCCAGAGAAAGATCGGCGCGCGCCCCGGCAGCCAGTAGTTCAGGGCCGTGAGCAGCGCCAGGATGCCGAGTACCGCGGCCAGTGCCACCCACAGATCCACACTGGCCAGCAGCACCGCGAGGCCTGCGACCACACTGGCCGGGAGCACATGGGCGGTGTCGAAGAGGGAGGGGCCGGCCCGCCAGCGGGACCCCGTCCTGGGCCGCCAGCGCTGCTTGGCGAGCTGGTCGAGCAGCCGCTGCTCCTGCTCGCGTTCCGCGTCGGGTGTGGTGGGCGAGGGCGGCGGTCCGTCGCGGTCCAGTTCCCGTACGGCCTCCTCGATGGCGCGCACCAGCCGCAGCCGGGGGAAGGCATAGCGCCGGTACAGCGCCCCCGGTGAGTCCCAGCGCCGTGGCTCGCCCAGTTTCTGTACGAGATGCGCGGCCCGTACGGGCTCGGCCGCTTCCTCCGACGCCCTGGGCGGAACGGCGAATCGGGTGCCGTGCGCCTCCTGCCCGGCGCGTAATTCCTCGACGAGCCTGCCCACCCGTTCGTCCTGGCTGGACTCCTCGGCGTGCAGAACGATCACGGGCATCAAAGGATCGCTGGTGCGGAAGTCATGGATCAGTGTCTCGATATGGGCCTGGACATCGATCCCCGCCTGGGAAGACATCCGCAGGTGTTCCCGCCCGCACTCCGCAGGGCCACGCCGGTTCCGCTTTGTCAAAGCAACCCCCCGTTCACCACTGGTGAGTTGCGAGAATAACCGCTGCCGGAAGGGGAGGAGGTGTCCCGAGCGGCGACGATGCACAACCGGTAGACAAGGAAAGGGCGGTAAACCGCGGAGGGTGGGGCTCCGCCTTTCGGGGGTGTTCTTCGAAGACGATCGGCGCGCTTCGGCAATTACGTGACAGCGGCACGTGCCGCCGGTTTTTATCGGCGCCCGGGTATCGGTGACGCGGAAGCCGAATCGGCCCTTCGTGCGTCGGCACCGGGTGAGCCGTTCGGTTTCCGCTTCATGGTGGACCCGAGGCGGCCCGCGCCTTCGCCCTCCGTCGGCTCCGACCGGGCCGGCTCAGCGGGTGACGACGACTTTGCCGGTGGTGCGGCCGGACTCGACCAGGCGGTGAGCCTCGCGCAGGCCGGCGGCGGAGAAGTCGTCGATGGTCGTGGTGAGGGTCGTGCGGATCCGCTTGCCGTCGACCAGTCCGGCGACGGTCTCCAGAAGCCTTCCCTGCTCGCTCATGTCCTCGGTCCGGTACATGGACCGGGTGAACATCAGCTCCCAGTGCCAGGCGATGCTCTTGGGCTTGAGCGGAAGCAGGTCCAGTCCCTCGGGCTCGTCGATGGCGGTGATATGGCCGAAGGGCCGTACGATCCGCGCGAACGCCTCGATGTTCCCGCGTGAGTGCGGGCTGAAGAGGTAGTCGAGTCCTTCGGGGGCCGTCTCGCCGACGGACTCCACGAGACGGTGGTGGTCGACGATCCCGTCGGCGCCGAGCTGCCTCACCCACTTCTGTGACTCCGGCCGGGTGGCGGAGGCCAGCACCCGGAGCCCGGTGAGTTCCTTGGCGAGCTGGATCATGATCGACCCGACGCCGCCGGCCCCGCCCAGCGCCAGCAGGGTCCCGGTGGAGCCGGCGGTCAGCCCGAAACGCTCGAAGAGCGCCTCCCACGCGGTGATCGTGGTCAGCGGCATGGCGGCCGCCTCGGCGAAGCTCAGGGACGCGGGCTTGCGGGCGGTGATCCGCTCGTCCACGGCGTGCAGGTCCGCGTTGGCGCCCGTACGGGTGATATCGCCCGCGTACCAGACCTCGTCCCCGACCGACAGCGTGCTCACCTCCGGGCCGACGGCCTCCACCACGCCTGCCGCGTCGAACCCCAGGATCCTCGGGTCGTCGGTCGGTGCGAGCGCGCTCCTGCTCTTGACGTCCGCCGGGTTCACCGACACCGCCTGGACCCGGACCAGGACATCGCGGGGCCGTGGCGTCGGCGAGGGGACCTCGACGTCCTGGAGGCTCTCCGGGTCGTCGACCGGCAGTCCCTTGTAGGAGGCGATCGCCCGCATCGTGGTCGTCGTCATGGTGTGCTCCTCTGTGTGCTCTCGCGGCTGTCCCGGTCGGGCGCGTGTGCCGTGGACGGCGCCGTGCTCGTGGGCGGTGGCATACACGTTGCCGCCGGTACCGGGCTTCAGCCCGTCCGACGCGCCTTCCGAACAGGCGACAGTGACAGAGGAGAGCACCGCCCGTCGCTGCTGTGGCGAGGTGAGCGGCGGAGACGGCCGGTCGGTGGCCCCGGCGCCGGCGAGGCGGTGTATTACTCCGGGAGGCGGCACGCCCGCACCACCTGGCCGGCCGGACCGGGTGGATCCGAAGGCTTCGCGACAGGGGGCGGGCGTGCGGCGGGAGGGGCGTGCGGCAGGGAGGGCGTTCGGCGGGACGGGCGTGCGGCAGGAAGGGCGTTCCGGTCCTCCGCGACCGGAGGTTCGGGCGGTCAGCCGGCTGTCGACGGAGCTTGGCGGGACGTCAACGGAGCTTGGTGCCGTACACGTTGTCGACCGTCATCGTGATCAGCACTCTCCGGTCGGACACCATGACCGACCGGTACTCGTCCCAGTCCGGGTGCTCGCCGGCCGCGGCGCGGTAGTACTCCACCAGGGCCTCCACCTCGGGACCGTGCGGGTCGGTCCCCGGCCCGACGAGAGTGGCCGTGCCCTCGGCGGTGGCCCATGCCCAGCCGTCCGCGCTGGTCACCTCCAGCGCGGCTCGTGGGTCCCGGCGCAGGTTGGCGATCTTCGCGGTCCCCGCGGTCGTCGACACCCGGACGACACCGGCGGCCTGATCGTATGACGGCATGACGGGGGAAAGCTGAGGACGGCCGTCGGACTTGATCGTCGCGAGCACGCCGAGCTGACTTCGCGCGAGCAGCGCGTGCGGGTCGAAGTGTGTGTCTGCCATACCGACCCCAACCCGCGGCGGGACACCGCGTATTCCAGCCCGCACGGTGTGTTTACGACAGGCCCGGGTGGCCGTACCCGGGTGCCCTTTGCCCGGCGCCTACCGGGCGGGACGACGGGGGCGCCTACCGGGCGGGACGGCGGGCTGCCGCGAGGGCCGTGCGCAGTTCGTCGGCGTCGACGGGCCTGCCCGGGTCCGGGCGGACCTCGGCGCCAGCACCCTGTACCGGCACTTCCCCCGCAAGGAGGACCTGGTGGAGGCGATGCTCGACGAGCTGATCGCGGACGTCCGCCGAAACGCCGAGCGCGCCGACCGGATCGAGGACGCGCGCGAGGCGTTCCGGTACGTCTTCACGCACAGTTGCGGCATGACCCCGCAGGAGATCGCACTGTTCGCTCAGCTCGCCGCGTTCAGTCCCGGGGCCGGCAGGCACGCACAGCGCCTGATCATCAGTGTGGTCTCGCCGGTCGCGGCGCGCCTGCGCGAGGCCGACGGGCTGCGCCCCGACATCACGGACGACGACCTCGCGATGTTCGTACGCATGGTCGAGGTCGCCGACACACCGGACCGGAGGGAGAAGGCACTCGACGTGATCGTGACCGCGCTCACCACCGCCCCCTCCGCCCAGCGATCGCCGTCCACCGGCTGACCACCGTACGACGCCCCGCGGAGCGGATTATTCCTTTTCGCCGCTCGTCGACGGATCGGTGACCGGATCTTCCCGCTCCCGCTCCCGCGCCGCCGTGCCGCCGGACGCGGTCAGGCTTCCCAGTATCGCCAGCAGTTCGGCGCTCCTGCTGCCGGGTTCGGCATGGAAAACCACCAGAATCAGGCCGTCGGTACCGCCAATGGCGAGTTTGTTGGAGTGGAGATCCATATCGCCGACCTGGGGATGGGAAAGCCGGCTGACCCGCCCCCTCTTCGGCTGCACGTCATAGCGGCCCCACAATCGCCGAAATCTTTCGCTCCGGACCGAAAGCTCTCCGACGAGCTCCACCAGCCGAGGATTGTCGACATCGGGCCCGACGAGGGTCCGCAGACTGGCGACTCCCTCCGCCGTCACCTCCTCCCAGTCCCTGCGCAATTCACGCTCCGCGGGATCGAGGAAGACGGCCCGCAGAAGATTGATTCCGGGGGCGTAGTTCGGAGACAGGGACGCCGCCAGTGCGTTCACGGCCAGGACATCCAGAAACCTGTTCTGCACATACGCGGGATTGTCCGGCCAGCCGTCGATCAGCTGGCGAATGCTCGTCGGCACCCGCTCCGGCTTCGGTGCCGTCCGCTTGCGGGGCAGCGGCTGCGCCAGCCGGTGCAGATGGGCAGCCGCTTCGGCGTCGAGTCGCAGGACCCGGGCCAGCGCGTTGAGGATTTCCGGCGAGGGGCGGTGATCGCGCCCTTGTTCCAGTCGGAGGTAGTAGTCGGCGCTGATACCGGCCAGCATCGCCACCTCCTCGCGACGCAGTCCGGGCACGCGACGCAGTCCGCCGCCCGGCAGCCCCACGTCCTGCGGCCGCACCAGATTGCGCCGGGCGCGGAGATACTCACCGATCCGGTTGTCGCTGCTGTCCATGACCGCAACGGTAACGACCGGAAAAGCCCTGTGCCTGGCCCTGTCATTCCCAGGAACGTGGCCGGACCCGGTGCTGATCGGTACGTATGAGCAGTGCTGTGCCGGGCGTCGCGGGCCCCGGCGCGGACCGACCGGACAGCTCCTAGTAGTGCTTGGTCATGTTGGTGCGAGGTCTGGCATGTCGCGGTGACAGGTGGGGCAGGCGCCGGTCCAGATCGCGAGGAGTATCTGCAGTTC